>NZ_JBIBHU010000026.1:0-92999 GCF_042957205.1 Kitasatospora sp. NPDC008115
CCCCTGGCTCCACACCTACAATCACCACCGCGGACACACCGCACTCGCAGGCAAACCACCCACCAGCCGCGTTCCCAACCTCACGGGCCAGAACAGCTAGGCCTACCTGAGCGGGAAGACCTCGAAGGCGACGGCGAAGCGCGTCCCGAGCCGGGTGCCCGCGCCGCGGCCGGCGCCCTCCAGGAAGCCGCGGGCGTCCGACATCCCGCCGCCGAGGCCGGCCAGGTACGCCTTGTGGGCCTCCAGCGAGGCGACGCCGCGGTCGAAGTGCTCGGTGGTGTCCACCGCGTGGGCGGACTCGGGCGAGGACGCCGCCCAGATCTGCCGCACGCCGTTCCACGGCTCGTGGCCCTCGTCGACCAGCTCGCGGAAGACCCAGCGGTTGCCCGCGTCCCGCACCGCGTCCAGGGTGGCCCGGCCGACGGCGATGTGGTCGGCCTGGTTGAGGAAGACCCCGCCCCAGGTGTCGCGGAAGTTGCTGGTGATCACGATGTCCGGGCGGTGCCGGCGGACGGCGCGGGCGATGTCGCGGCGCAGCGGCAGGCCGTACTCGACGACGCCGTCCGGGTGGCCGAGGAACTCGACGATGTCGACGCCGACGACGGCGGCGGAGGCGATCTGCTCGGCCTCGCGCAGCGGGCCGCACTGCTCGGGGTCCATGCCGTCGATGCCGGCCTCGCCGCTGGTGACCATCACGTAGACGACCTTCTTGCCCTGGTCCGTCCAGCGGGCGACGGCGGCGGCGCCGCCGTACTCCATGTCGTCGGGGTGGGCGACGACCACCAGGGCGGTCTGCCAGTCCTCGTCGACGGGTTCGAAGGGCGCGGGTGCCTGCTGCTCGGTCATCGTGGTGCTGCCTCTCCGTGGTGCCGGTGCGTGCAGTCGTGCAATCGCTCAGTCGTGCGGTCGTTCGGACATTCGGTCGTACCGGACGCGACTCTAGAAGATCACCGAACCGGCCGCCGGGCGATCGCGGCACACGGAGTGACGCGGCTTGCCCTTGACGCGCACGTCAGGGGTTAGCGTCCACGCACCGCACGTCCTCACCGCCTGGAGGCCGCTCATGCCGTCACTGCCCACCACCACCCGCGAGGTCCGGCTCGTCGCCGTCCCCGACGGCCTGCCCACCCCCGGCACCTTCGCCCTGGCCGAGGCCCCTCTGCCCGCCCCGGGCCCGGAGCAGGTGCTCGTCCGCAACCGGGCCTTCCTGGTCTACCCCGGCCTGCGCACCCTCGTCGGCGGCGCGTTCGAAGGCGCGCCGTTCACGTTCCGGCCGGGCGACCCGCTGGCCGGGCCCGCGGTCGGCGAGGTGCTGGCCGCACCGGCCGACGGCCCGCTGCGGCCGGGCGACCTCGTCACCCACCTGCTCGGCTGGCGCGACCACGCGGTGGCCGGGGCCGCCGCGTTCACCCGGGTGGACGACGGCTTCCCCGACCCGGTCGCCCTGCTCTCCCCCGGCCTCGCCGCGTACGGCGCGCTGACCCGCGCGACGACGGTGCGAGCGGGGGACGTCGTCCTGATCACCGGCGCGGCGGGGGCGGTCGGCACGGTGGCCGGGCAGGTGGCCCGGCTGCTCAGGGCCGCCCGGGTGATCGGCACCACCGGCTCGGCCGCCAAGGCGAAGCGGCTGACCGGGGAGTTCGGCTACGACGCCGTGCTGGTGCGCGGGGAGGGCCCGATCGCCGACCAGCTGGCCGCGGCCGCGCCCGACGGCGTCGACGTACTGCTGGACATGGTCGGCGGCGAGCAGCTGACGGCGGCCGTCGACGCCGCCCGCCCGGGGGCGCGGTTCGCGCTGATCGGGGCGCTCGGCGGGCAGATGGATCCGGCGCGCCGCGGCGCCGACGCGCCGGCCGTGGTGGACACCTTCCGGCTGCTCGCCCGCAACGTCACCGTGCACGGCATCGGCGGGCAGCGCTACGACGCGCTGGAGCCGGAGTGGCGCGGGCGGCTCGGCGAGTGGCTGCGCGGCGGGGAGTTGAGCGTGCCCAGGACGGTCCTCACGGGCATCGAGCAGGCGCCCGGAGCGTTGTCCCGGCTGATCGACGGTGACGTCTTCGGCACCACGGTCGTCGAACTGTAGGCGGGACGCGCCCGGGGAGGACGGATGGCCGGACGGATGAGGATCGGCGACGCGGCGGCGGCCGCGGGCACCACACCGCGGGCGCTGCGCTTCTACGAGGAGCGGGGCCTGCTTCCGCCGCCCGCCCGCACCGCCGCCGGCCAGCGCGAGTACGGGCCGGAGACGGTGACCCGGGTGCGGGTGATCCGCACGCTGCTGGCGCTCGGACTGACCGTCGAGGACCTGGCGAGCCGGGCGCACCGGCTGGACATGCTCGCCGGTGGACCCGCCGCGCAGCTGCGGGTCCACCGGCGAGTACGGGCCGGACACCTTCGAGCCGGTGATCGAGCAGCGGCTCGCCGTCCTGGACGCGGAGATCGCCCGGCTGACCCGGCTGCGCGAGAGCCTGGCGCGGCACACCGGGACCGACACCCCGTAGACCGAACCCCAGGAAGCTTCCAGAGAGTTCTCTGCAGAGACCCCTATGCAGAGAACTCTCTGCATCCTACGATCCAGACATGCCCACCGAAGAACCCCTCAAGCCCGAGCGGCCGGCGCGCCGGCTCGACGCCCGCAGCCTGCGCGGGCTCGCGCACCCCCTGCGCATGAAGATCTTCGAGCTGCTGAACCTCGACGGCCCGGCGACCGCCACCCGGCTCGCCGAGCGGCTCGGTGAGAACACCGGCACCGTCAGCTGGCACCTGCGCCACCTCGCCGAGCACGGGTTCATCGAGGAGGAGACCGGGCGCGGCACCAAGCGTGAGCGCTGGTGGCGGCGCGTCCCCGTCACCAACCGGCTCGAAACCAGCGACTTCCGGAACGACCCGGACACCCGTGGCGCGGTCTCGCTCTACCTGCGTGAACTCGTCGGGCAGTACTTCAATCGGGTCAACACGTACATCACCGAGGACTGGCCGGACGAGTGGCGCAACGCCGGCACCATCTCGGACTGGAGCCGACTGCGGCTGACGCCGGACCAGCTCCTGACGCTCAACAACGAACTGTTCGCCGTGATCCAGCGCCACCTGCCGGACGAGAACACCGAGCCGGACCCGGCAGCGCTGCCGGTCGTCGTCCAGCTCCAGTCCTTCCCGCGCCGTCCGCAGCCCGCCCCACCGGCCCAGCAGCCGGCGAAGCCCGACGGCACCAGCAGCACCGGCGACACCGACGACACCGGGAGCACCGAGTGAACCGCGACGCCACCGCCCCCCGCGGCCTGCTGCGCCGCCACCGCGACTTCCGGCTGCTCTGGTGCGGCGAGACGGCCGGCAAGTTCGGCGCCTCCGTCACCGGCGTCGCCATGCCGCTCATCGCCGTCTCCGAACTGCACGCCTCCACGTTCGAGATCGGCCTGCTCAGCGCCGCCTCCTGGGCGCCCTGGCTGGTCATGGGGCTGCCGGCCGGCGTCTGGGTGGACCGCTTACCGCGCCGCCCGGTCATGCTGGCCGCCGCGGGCGTCTCGCTCGCGCTGTTCGCAGCCGTCCCCGTCGCCGGGTGGGCGGGCCGGCTGAGCGTCGGACTGCTGCTGGCCGTCGCGCTGCTCACGGGCACCGCCGCCGTCTTCTTCCAGACCGCCTACACCGCCTACCTGCCCGATCTGCTCTCCCCCGCCGACCAGCCCGAGGGCAACGCCAAGCTGCACGGCAGCGCCTCCGCCGCCCAGATCGCCGGGCTCGGCTCCGGCGGCCTGATCGCCCAACTCGCCGGCGCCGCCAACGGCATGTTCGCGAACGCCGCGACCTTCCTGGTGTCCCTGCTCTGCCTGGGCCGCATCCGGCACCGCGAGACGCCGCCCCGGCCGGCCGCCGAGCGCGATCTGCGCCGCGAGGTCGGCGAGGGCCTGCGACTGCTCGCCGGGGACCCCTGGCTGCGCACCTTCACCCTGTTCGGCGCCGCCTCCAACCTGGCGCTGATGGGCTACCAGTCGATCCAGGTCGCCTTCCTGGTCCGCGAGGTCGGGCTCGCCCCGGGCACCGTCGGCGGACTGATCGCGACGGCCGGCAGCGGCGGCGTCCTCGGCGCGTTCGCGGCCCGGCGGGTCGCCGCCCGGATCGGCACGGCCCGGGCGATGATCCTCTTCGAGCTGGGCCTGCCCTCGCTCGCCCTGCTCATCCCGCTCACCGGCACCGGCGCGGGCGTGCTCTGCTACGCCGTCGGCGGCTTCGGCGTCGCGGCGGGCGTGGTCGCCGGAAACGTCGTCAAGTCCGGTTTCCAGCAGCGCTACTGCCCGCCCGAGCTGCTCGGCCGGATCGCCGCGAGCGCGGCCGTCCTCAGCTACGGCACCATCCCGCTCGGCGCCCTCCTCGCCGGCGCCCTCGGCACCGCCCTCGGCCTGCGCCCCGCCCTGTGGATCACCACGGCCGGTGTGCCCCTGGCGGCGCTCGTCCTCCTCCTCTCCCCCATCGGCCGCACCCGCGACCTCCCCACCACCCCCCATTCGCCCCCGAACCCCACCGCCCCGGCCCCCGAACCCGCCACCGCCTGACGGGCCGCAGGGACCGCACCCGGGCACGGCGCGCCGACCGGCGGCGGCCGGGGAAGCGCCCACGGACGGCTCGACGCCGTCGGCCACGGCCTGCTGATCACCGGCCGGCCCCACCCCTGGCCGACCACCACGACAGCCGGAGCGGTCCCCGGCTCCGCCACGATCGCGACCCCGCATCCGTGACGTCCATGGCGCTGCCGGTCAGCAGCCGCGCGGCCCGACGCCCGGCCGTCGGCAGCCGTTCCGTCAGGAGCGCGGGTGGCCGGGCGGCGGATGGATGCGCGCCGGGCAAGGCGAAGGGCCGAGCGCGTGCACCCCTGGGCTCACCCCCCCCGGCCGAACACCGGGGCAGACTCCCCGCAACCCCGCACCATCCGGCCACCAAGGCCGTCGACGACCGATCAGCACACGGCAAAGCGGCACCCGCGGCGCGGACAGCCCGGGCACCGGCGAGGGGGTGCTCCACGACGATTCCTGGCCGCGCGGCCGAGCGTGCCACGTGCGGGGGCTGTGGGTGCACGGCATGGCGCAGGATGACGCGCCGACCGGCCGGCTCTCCCCTGCGAAGTGACCAACCGCCGGGATGCGGCCACGGCCGACGGCAATGCCGCAGGCACGCGTGCCGTGGCCCGGCAGGTACGGGCAGCGGCCGTAGGTTGACGGCATGGCACAGGATGACGCGCCGGCCGGCCGGCTCTCCCCTCCGAAGTGGCTGACCGCCGGGATGCGGCCGCAGCCGGCGGCGGTGCCGTGGGCGGCGGTGGCCCGGGCCGCCGTGGCGCTGGCGGCGCCGTTGGCCGTCGGGCTGGCGGCGGGGCGGCCGGCGTACGGGGCGCTGGTGTCGATGGGCGCGCTGTCCGCCGTGATCGGCGACACCGCCGACGCCTACCGGATGCGGGTCTTCAACATCGCCGTGCCGCAGTTGTTCGGGGCGGTGGGGGTCGCCCTCGGCACGCTGGTGTTCGGGCGCGAGTGGGCCGCGGTCGCCGTCCTGACGCTGGTCGCTCTGGTCTCCGGGATGATCTCCTCGATCGGCTCGGTCGCCTCCGTCTCCGGCCTGCTGCTCCTGCTCAACGCCGTCGTCGGGGCCGGCCTGCCGATGCCGCACCCGTGGTGGAAGGCGCCGCTGCTCCTGCTCGCCGGCGGGGCGGTGGTGCTGCTGCTCACACTGTTCGCCTGGCCGCTGCGCGGTGGCCTGCCGGAGCGGGCGGCGGTGGCCGACAGCTACCGGGCCGTCGCCGCGTTCGTCCGCGCCGCCGGCACCCCGGAGCACGACGAACGGCGGCTGGCCGTCACCCGGTCGCTCAACGCCTCCTACGACCTGCTGCTCGCCCACCGCACCCGTCGGCACGGGCGCTCCCCCGGGCTGGCCCATCTGATCGCCCGGCTCAACGCGCTGATACCGGTCGTCGAGGCGGCCTCCGCCGCGAAGCTGCGCCCGGCCCGGCTCGGCCCGCTGCCGGAGGCCTACCCGGCCGCCGTGCTGACGCTCGCCGACGCCGTCGAACGCGGCCGGACCGCCGCCGCCCCCGCACCGGGCGACGACCCCGCCGGCCTCCTCGCCCTGCCGGCGCCCACCGGCCCGTCGGAACGGGCGCTCGACCAGGCCCTGCGCTACGCGGCCGCCGTCGGCGCCGAGCCCGGGCCCGCGGACGCCGCCGTCCCCGACCGGCTCGGCCGCCCCGCCGCCCCCGGCGAGCGGGCCCGGCGCACCGCCCGGGCGGCGCTGCTCTCCGGCGCGTCCTGGCGGTACGGGCTGCGGCTGGCGCTCTGCATCGGCCTGGCCCAGGCGCTGGTCTCGGTGTTGCCGGTGCCCCGGTCGTACTGGGTCGCGCTGACCGTCACCTTCGTCCTGAAGCCGGACTTCGGTTCGGTGTTCTCGCGCGCCGTGCTGCGCGCCTTCGGCACCGCGCTCGGCCTGCTGATCGCCATCCCGGTGCTCGCCGAGGTGCCGCGCGGCTGGTGGGACGTGCCGACCGTCGCGGTGCTGGCCGCGCTGATCCCGGCGTTCTCGGCGAAGGGCTACGCCTTCCAGACGGCGGCCATCACACCGGTCATCCTGCTGCTCTCCGATCTGCTCAACCACGAGGGCTTCGGCCTGGTGCTGCCCCGGCTGTACGACTCGCTGATCGGCTGCGGGATCGCGCTGCTGGCCGGCTACCTGTGCTGGCCGGAGTCCTGGCACACCCGGATCGGCGACCGGCTGGCCGACGCCGTCGCGGACGCCTCCGCGTACGTGGCGCTGGCCTTCTCCGGTGCCCCGGGGCGCGACCAGCCGTCCCGGCCGCGCCGGCGCCGGCGGCTCTACCGGGACCTGTCGGCGGTCCGCTCCGAGTTCCAGCGCGCGCTCACCGAGCCGCCGCCGACCGGCACCCGGGCGGCGGCCTGGTGGCCGCTGGTGATCGCGGTGGAACGGGTGGTGGAGGCAACCACCGCGACCCGGGTACGGATCGAGCACGGGGTCCCGGCGCCGTCGCCGCAGGAGGTCGCCGCCATCGCCGACGACCTCGCGGCCCTGGCCGAGGCCCTGCGCACCGGCGCGCCGCTGCCCGCCGCGCCCAAGGACGCCACCGCCGACGACGTCCTCGCCCCCCTGCGCCGCGAGGTCCGCGCGGCCTGTGCCATCGCCTCCCCGGTGCTCGGCTGACGGACGGACGGAAGGACGGAAGGACGGAAGGACGGCAGCACGGCAGGACGACAGCACGGCAGGACGGACGCCGGGCGCGCTCAGTCCTGGATCCGCCGCCACGGCCGGTCCGCCTCCAGGGCGAACGCCAACTCCAGGAGGACCCGCTCCTCCCCGTGGGCCGCCGAGAGGTGGACGCCGATCGGCAGGCCCTCGGGGCTCGCGCCGGCCGGCAGGGCGATGGCGGGGCCGCCGGTGACGTTGTTGACCGGGGTGAAGGCGACGTAGCGGGTGAGCCGCTCGATCAGCTCCTCGAACGCGACGTTCGGGCTCAGGTGGCCGATCGGCGGCGCCACGTGCGCCAGCACCGGCGAGAGGACCACATCGTGCGTGCGGAACATGTCCGTGTACGTCCGCTCGGCCGCGCGCAGCCGCCGCACCACGCCCGGCACCCGGGCGAACTCGCGGTGGAAGACCCGCCGCAGGCCCGTGGTGAGCCCGTCCAGCCGGGCCGCCCGGAAGCCGGGGTCGACGGTCAGCCGGCCGGTGGTGGCGATCAGGAAGGCGATGTAGCCCCAGTAGAGGATGAAGTCCCGGGAGAACTCCGCCCCGAACGGCAACCGCACCGGCGTCACCTCGTGGCCCAGCGCCGCGAGCCGGGCGGCCGTCTCCTCGACCGCCGCCCGGGTCGGGCCGTCGGTGGGCGCCGTCGGGGAGTCCAGCGCCAGGCCGATCCGCAGCCGGCGCGCGCCGGGGCCCTCGACCAGGCCGAGCGGGGGCAGCGCGGGGTTGCGGTGGTGGCGTTCGGCGGCGGCGAAGAAGGCGGCGGTGTCGCGGACGGAGCGGGTCAGCACGCCGTCGGTGACCAGGTCGACCGGCAGCCGGCGGCCCTGGGCGTTGGGCACCAGCCGGCCACGGGTGGGCTTGAGGCCGACCAGGCCGCAGCAGGCGGCGGGGATCCGGATCGAGCCGCCGCCGTCGTTGGCGTGCGCGATCGGGACGACGCCGGAGGCGACCAAGGCCGCCGCGCCGCCGGAGGAGGCGCCCGGGGAGTGCGAGGTCCGCCACGGGTTGCGGACCGGGCGGGCGGTGGCGTACTCGGTGGAGGCGTTGAGGCCGAACTCCGGCAGCCTGGTCTTGCCGAGGACGGCCAGGCCGGTGCCGAGGAACTGCTCGGTGAAGCCGGCGGTGCGCCGGGCGGGCTTGGCGCGGAAGGCCGAACTGCCCTGGCCGGTGGGCATGCCGCGCAGGTCGGTGTTGTCCTTGAGGTAGCTGGGCACGCCGTAGAGCGGCGTGTCCGCCCCCGCCCCGTCCACGCCGTGCGGCCGCCCGTACGCGGCGAAGGCGACCGGGGCGAGCGCGGCGTCGACCCGTTGGGCGCGGGCCGCGGCGGCCGCCGCCAGTTCGGCGGGGCTCACCTCGCCGGACCGCACCAGGGCGGCCAGGGCCACCGCGTCGTGCTCCCCCAGCGCGTCGTCCCCGTAGGCGTGCACCCGCTCGTCGGCCATCCGGACTCCCCATCCCTGCCAGTCGGTGGCGGCACCCGGCCCGGCTCCCGCCTACCCGTCGGTAATGCCGCGTGAGCTGAGCAGTCTAGGACGCACACCGTCGCGCGGAACAGCCCGGCGTGGCGCGGGCACGATCGCACCGTGCCGCCCGTTCGCCCCTGCGACGCTTCTGGGATCCCGACCGCCGGGCCCGACCCCCGGCGGCCCGCGTCAGCACCGTCACCACCGAAAGCTGGTCCGCATGATCGAGCTCGACTTCGACGGCAACGGCTTCCGCCGCAACGGCGCGCCGCACCGGATCGTCTCCGGCGCGCTGCACTACTTCCGGGTCCACCCCGACCTGTGGGACGACCGGCTGGCCCGGCTGCGCGCGCTGGGCGTCAACACGGTGGACACCTACATCCCCTGGAACTTCCACGAACTCCCCGGCGGTGAGCCGGACTTCACCGGCTGGCGGGACATCGCCCGGTTCGCCCGGCTGGCCGAGCGGCACGGCCTGGACGTCATCCTCCGCCCCGGCCCGTACATCTGCGCCGAGTGGGAGTTCGGCGGCCTGCCCGCGCGGCTGCTGGCCGCGGACGGGATCCGGCTGCGCAGCTCCGACCCCGTCTTCCTCGCCGCGGTGGACGGCTGGTTCGACGCCCTGGTACCCGAGTTGCTGCCGCTGCTGGGCAGCCGGGGCGGCCCGGTGGTGGCCGTCCAGGTGGAGAACGAGTACGGGAGCTACGGCAACGACGCCGCCTACCTGGCGCACCTGCGCGACGGACTGGTGGCCCGCGGGGTGGACTGCCTGCTGTTCACCGCCGACGGCTCCGAGGACCTCATGCAGCAGGGCGGCGCGATCCCGGGCCTGCTGGCCACCGCCACCTTCGGCTCCCGCGCCCCCGAGCGCTTCGAGGTGCTGCGCCGCCAACAGCCCCAAGGGCCGCTGGCGGCCATGGAGTTCTGGATCGGCTGGTTCGACCGGATCGGCGATCCGCACCACGTCCGGGACGCCAAGGAGGCCGCGGAGTCACTGGACGAACTGCTCGCCACCGGCGCCTCGGTGAACCTCTACATGGCGCACGGCGGCACCAACTTCGGCCTCTGGGCGGGCGCCAACCACTCCGGCACCGGACCGGACACCGCCGGCTTCGAGCCGACCACCACCAGCTACGACTACGACGCGCCGATCGGCGAGGCGGGCGAGCTGACCGAGAAGTTCCACACCCTGCGGACCGTCATCGGCAAGTACGTACCGCTCCCGGACGTCGAACTCCCGGCCCCACCACCCCGGTTGGCGCCGCGCCGGCTCGACCGGGCGACCGGCCGGGCCCGCCTGCTCGACTCCCTCGACGCGCTCTCCACGCCCGTCCACCGCCCGACCCCCGAGCCGATGGAGCGCCTCGGCCAGTCGCTCGGCCTGATCCACTACCGCACCCGCGTCCCCGGCCCGCGCCCCGAACTGCCCCTGCGCGTCGACGGCATCGGCGACCGCGCCCAGGTCTTCGCCGAGGGCCGCCCGCTCGGCGTCCTCGACCGCAACCGTCCGGGCGAGACCCTGCCGCTGGCCACCGGCCCGGCCGGCGTCACCCTGGACATCCTGGTCGAGGCGCTCGGCCGCGCCAACTACGGCCCCCAGCTGGACGACCGCAAGGGCATCCGGCGCGGCGTCTCGCACGAACGCCAACGCCTGCACACCTGGGAGATCCGCCCGCTGCCGCTCACCGACCTCGGCCCCCTGGCCTTCCACGACACCCTCGACACCGCCGACGGCGACCCTGCCTTCCACCGCTTCGAGACCGACCTGGACGCCCCCGCCGACGCCTTCGTCGCCCTCCCCGACTGGGGCCGCGGCCTGCTCTGGCTGAACGGCTTCCTGCTCGGCCGCCACACCGACGAGGGCCCCCAGCGCACCCTCTACGCCCCCGCCCCGCTCTGGCGGCCGGGCCGCAACACCCTCGTCGTCCTCGAACTGGCCCGCCACGGCGATTCGTTGGAACTGCGCGACGAACCCGACCTCGGCCCCACCACCCGCGCCCCCAGCGCCGACTACTGAGCCCGCGCCCGGGGGGCGGGCGATCCACCCGCCCCCCGGGCCCCGGACCGACGGCGGGCTGTTCGACGGCGGGCTACTCGACGGTGACGCTCTTGGCGAGGTTGCGGGGCTTGTCGACGTCGCGCTTCAGGGCGACGGCGGCGTGGTAGGCGAGCAGCTGGAGCGGGATGTTGAGGAGCAGCGGGTCCAGCTCGGGCTCGCTCTTGGGGACCAGCACGCAGTGGTCGGCGAGCCTGGCCTCGGGGCGGCGGTGGGCGATGGCGAGGACCCGGCCGGCGCGGGCCTTGATCTCGCCGAGGGTGGTGAGGTTCTTGTCGAGCAGCTCGTCGTCCGGGACCAGCGCGACGGTGGGCAGCTCGGCGCTGATCAGGGCCAGCGGGCCGTGCTTCAGCTCGCTCGCCGGGTAGGCCTCGGCGTGCACGTAGGAGATCTCCTTGAGCTTCTGCGCGCCCTCGCGGGCGACCGGGTAGCCGCGCACCCGGCCGATGAACATCATCCCGGTGGAGTCGGCGTACTCGGCGGCGAGGGCGGCGATCTCCTCGCTCTGCGCGAGGACCTCGCGGATCTGGCCGGGCAGCGCCTTGAGGGCGGAGACGATCCGGCGGCCGTCGGCGGGCGAGAGGTCGTGGATCCGGCCGAAGTGCAGGGCGAGCAGGGCGAAGGCGACGACGGTGGAGGTGAACGCCTTGGTGGAGGCGACCGAGATCTCCGGGCCTGCGTGCAGGTAGATGCCGCCGTCGCACTCGCGGGCGATGGCGCTGCCGACGGTGTTGACGACGCCGAGCACCCGGCCGCCCTTGCGCTTGACCTCCTGGACGGCGGCGAGGGTGTCGTAGGTCTCGCCCGACTGGCTGACCGCGATGTAGAGGGTGTCGGCCTCGATGACCGGGTTGCGGTAGCGGAACTCGGAGGCGGGCTCGCTGTGCGCGGGGATGCGGGCCAGCTCCTCGATGAGCTGGGCGCCCATCTCGCCGGCGTAGTAGGCGGAGCCGCAGCCGAGGATCTTCACCCGGCGGATCTCGCGCAGCTCGCGGGCGTCCAGGTTGAGGCCGCCGAGGTGGGCGGTGGCGAACCGCTCGTCGAGGCGGCCGCTGAGGGTGCGCTCGACGGAGCCGGGCTGCTCGTGGATCTCCTTGAGCAGGAAGTGGTCGTAGCCGCCGGTGTCGTAGGAGTCGATCTCCCAGTCGACGGTGGACGGCTGGCGGTGGGTGGTGCGGGCGTCCTCGGTGAAGGTGCGGAAGCCGTCGGCACGCACGGTGGCCAGCTCGCCGTCCTCCAGGTGGACGACCTGGCGGGTGTAGCGGACCAGGGCGGAGACGTCGGAGGCGACGAACATCTCCTTCTCGCCGATGCCGAGCACGATCGGGCTGCCGTTGCGGGCGACCACGACGCGGTCGGGCTGCCGGGCGTCGAGGACGGCGATGCCGTAGGTGCCGACCACCTTGGCGAGGGCGGACCGTACGGCGTCCTCCAGTTCGCCGCCCTCGGCGGCGTGGGCGGCGACCAGGTGGGCGAGCACCTCGGTGTCGGTCTCGGAGCGGAAGACCGCGCCGTCGGCGGTGAGGCGGGCGCGCAGTTCGTCGGCGTTCTCGATGATGCCGTTGTGGACGACGGCGATGCGCTCGGCGTTGTCCAGGTGCGGGTGGGCGTTGGCGTCGCTGGGGACGCCGTGGGTGGCCCAGCGGGTGTGGCCGATGCCGGTGGTGCCCTTGAAGCGGGCGGGGACGTCGGCGGCGAGGTCGGCGACCCGGCCCTTGACCTTGCGGACCTTGATGCCACCGGTGCGCCCGGCGACGGCGACGCCGGCCGAGTCGTAGCCGCGGTACTCCAGCCGGGCGAGGCCCTCCAGCAGGAAGGGCGTCGCGTCCTTGGGGCCGATGTAGGCCACGATTCCGCACATGGTGGACTCCTTGGTTGCGTGAGAACGAGGGCGGCCGGGCGGGCCGTGCCGACAAGACCTGAACGCGCGCCCGTCACCGAGCGGGAGAGCCCGTCAGCCGTAGACGATCCGGCGCAGCTGGCGGGCCGAGAGCCCGGGCGCCGCGACCCGGCGGGCGGGCAGCTCCTCGGCGAGCCGGGCGAAGATCCGCTCGTTGGTCAGGCCGCGTGCCTGCAGTTCGCCGTGGCGGCGCCGGACGTACTCCTCGGTGGTCTCGGAGAAGTACGCCAGCACCTCCGCCACCACCCGCGCCGCCTCCCGGGGCCCGAGCGGGCTGGTCCGGGTGAGGTGGGCGAGCAGGTCTTCGTGAGGGTGCGAGGGACCGGGCGAGCTGGACACGAGTGGGGAGCCTAGGCGCCCCTCCGCCGAAAGATCAAAGATCCTGCCCGAAATCGGGCAGGATCCCGCCGTGTTCGAAGCATGAACGGGGGTCTTGAAGCCGCACGGGTGACCACGTAGCGTGATGACTTGCTCACACACCGGGGGGCCGGGGGAGGAACGGGAGCGTCGGAAGAGTGTCGGAAGAACCGGAGGCTTGCTGATGTGCGGGATCACCGGATGGGTCGCCTACGACCGCGACCTGACCCTCGAACAAGCGGTGCTCGACGCCATGACGGACACCCAGCTCTGCCGCGGCCCGGACGCCGGCGGCGTCCACCTGGAGCGGCACGCCGCGCTGGGCCACCGCCGCCTCGCCGTGATCGACCCGGAGGACGGCGTCCAGCCGATGACGGCCGAGCACGACGGCCGGCTGCTGGCCGCCCTCAGCTACAGCGGGGAGGTGTACAACCACCACGAGCTGCGCGCCGAACTGGAGGCCGCCGGGCACCGCTTCCGCACCCGCAGCGACACCGAGGTGGTGCTGCGCGCCTACCTGGAGTGGGGCGAACACCTGGCCGAGCGGCTCAACGGCATGTTCGCCTTCGCCGTCTGGGACGCCCGTACCGAGGAGCTGCTGCTGGTCCGCGACCGGATGGGCGTCAAACCGCTGCACTACCACCCAACACCGGACGGCGTGGTCTTCGGCTCCGAGCCGAAGGCACTGCTCGCCCACCCCGCGGTACGCCCGGTGGTGGACCTGGACGGGCTGCGCGAACTGCTCGCGCTGACCCGTACCCCGGGGCTCACCCCCTACCGCGGCATCGCCGAGGTCCGGCCGGGCCACGTGGTCCGGGTGCGGCGCCAGGGCCTCACCGAACGGCGCTACTGGGCGCTGGAGGCCCGCGAGCACACCCAGGACCTGGCCACCACGATCGGCACCGTCCGGGCACTGCTGGAGGACATCGTCCACCGCCAGCTGGAGGCCGACGTCCCGCTCTGCTCGCTGCTCTCCGGCGGCCTGGACTCCAGCGCGGTCACCGCCCTGGCCGCCCGGTCGCTGCGCGCCGCCGGCGCCGGACCGGTGCGCTCCTTCGCGGTCGACTTCACCGGCCACTCCGAGCACTTCGCCCCGGACGCCGTGCGCACCACCCCCGACGGCCCGTACGCGGAGATGCTCGCCCGGCACGTCGGCGCCGAGCACCGGGTGATCGAGCTGGACTGCGCCGCCATCGGCGACCCGGCGCAGCGGCTCGCCACCCTGCGCGCCCGGGACCTGCCGGGCGGCGTCGGGGACATGGACGCCTCGCTGCTGCTGCTCTTCCGCGGGGTGCGCGAGCGCTCCACGGTGGCGTTGTCCGGCGAGTCCGCGGACGAGCTGTTCGGCGGCTACCGCTGGTTCCACGACCCGGAGATGGTCGGAACGGACGACTTCCCGTGGGCGGCCGTGCTGAGCAGCCTCGGCGGCACCGGCAGCGGACCGCGCGAACAGCTGCTCGACCGGGGGCTGCTCGGCAAGCTCGACCTGCCCGGCTACCGGCAGGCCCGCTACCGGGAGGCCCTCGCCGAGGTCCCGCACCTGCCGGCCGCCGACCCGCTCGAACGGCGGATGCGGGAGGTGTCGTACCTCAACCTGACCCGTTTCGTCCGCATCCTGCTGGACCGCAAGGACCGGATGAGCATGGCCACCGGTCTGGAGGTGCGGGTGCCGTTCTGCGACCACCGGCTGGTGCAGTACGTCTTCAACACGCCGTGGTCGATGAAGTACTTCGACGGCCGGGAGAAGAGCCTGCTGCGCGCGGCCGTACGGGACGTGCTGCCGGACGAGATCGCCGACCGGATGAAGAGCCCCTACCCGATCGTGCAGGACCCGCGCTATCCGCAGCTGCTGCGCGCCGAACTCGCCGCACTGGCCGCCGACCCCGGCTCCCCCGGCCTCGCGCTGCTGGACCGGCGGGCACTGTCGGACGCCCTCGCGCCCGACACCGATCCGCAGTCGGTGCGGCTGGCGACCGATCTGGCCCTGGACCTCGACGCGTGGCTGACCGAGTACCAGGTCTCGCTGGAGCTCTGAGACGGGTGACCGGGCGGCGCGGGCACCGCCGCACCGCCCGGCCCCGCGCCGGGCCCGTGCGGCGCGCGCCACCGTCCGTGACCAGCCGCCATCCCGCCTCGTTGACCAGGAGGGGCGTGCGATAGCGTCGCCGACACCTCCCGAATGGCGGCCGATAACACGGAATACCGAGCCCGTGCCGTCAGGATGGGGAGAGTCCCGTCCGTCTCGATCCGCCGGGGGATCTCCGTCATGCAACCGCGAGCCTTCGCGATCGTCACCGCCCTGCTGCTCGGGGTCCTCGGCCTGGGGTCGGTGGCCGTCACCGACTGGACGCCCGAGCCGGTCACCGCCGCGGTGGCCGAGCCGGCCGCCCCCGGGCCCGGCGCCCCCGCCGGCACGGCGGCCGTCGGCGCCGCGCAGCCGGCCGCGGGCGCCACCGCGAGCGCCGACCCGGCGGTGTGGACCCGCTCGACGCTGCGCAACAAGCTGATGGCCGAGATGGAGGCCACCGACCCCGGCATCGCCCTGGCCGAGCTCGACAGGATCACCAAGCAGCTGCCGTACACCGTCCGGTTCTGCCACCCGATCGCCCACGAGCTCGGGCACGCGGCGGTGAAGCGCTTCAACGCCGACTTCCAGAAGGTCATCTCCTTCCCGCACGAGACCTGCGCGGCCGGCTATCTGCACGGCGCCGTCGAGGAGATGCTCAACGCCTCCACCCAGCCGGAGACCGACCTGGTCAAGCTCTGCGCGCCCAGGAACAGCGGCCCGTGCATCCACGGTGTCGGCCACGGCACGATGTTCGTCGCCAAGCAGGACGTCGCCAAGGCGCGCGAGCTGTGCAACACCTTCACCACCGACCAGAACCGGATCCGCTGCTCCGAGGGCCTGTTCATGCAGCTCTTCGGCCCGGACGAGGA
Organism: Kitasatospora sp. NPDC008115; assembly: GCF_042957205.1. Classification (NCBI taxonomy): domain Bacteria; kingdom Bacillati; phylum Actinomycetota; class Actinomycetes; order Kitasatosporales; family Streptomycetaceae; genus Kitasatospora; species Kitasatospora sp. NPDC008115. The sequence goes on from NZ_JBIBHU010000026.1 coordinate 15,953, forward strand.
GGACGAGAAGGCGAAGGCCAACCTCCCCGCCGACAAGCTCGCCCAGGACCCGCTCTACCCGTGCAAGGAGCAGCCGGCGCTGTTCCAGTCCGCCTGCTTCTTCTACGCGCCGACCTTCTACCTCTCCTCGCACGACTACCCGAACCACCCCGAGGTGTACGCCGAGGCCCTGAAGTGGTGCCTGAACGGCAAGGCCTCCGGCGGGTCGGTGGACTGCAGCCGGGGTGTGGGCTCGCGCACCATGAAGTACAACCTGGACCGCGAGGACTGGGCCGCCCAGCAGTGCGCGACCGCCGCGGACGGCTGGCAGCGCAAGGCCTGCGCGGAGGGCCTGGTCAGCTACTACACGGTGAACTACACGGACGCGGGGGCGGCCGGCCGGCTCTGCGCCAAGTTCGGCGACAAGGAGATGCAGGGCTACTGCCGCTCGGCGGGCGGGCTGTCCGCCTCGCTGGACTGACCGGCCTACCGGCCTGACCGGCCTGACCGCACCCGCTGTCCCATCTGCCGGGCCCGCGCCGCACGGCGCGGGCCCGCTTCCGTAGGATCGCGGGGATTCGGGTGCGCCGAGGACGCCGCGCCACCGGGCCCGCACCTCCGGAGCCGCACATGACCTCCGCCGCCCCCCGGCACACCGACGCCCCCCGGCACGCCGACGACTTCCGCGCCGCCGCGCACACCGCCGCCGACCTGGCCGCCGACCACCTGGCCGGGCTGGCCGCCCGCCCGGTCTGGCAGCCGATGGACGACGCCGCCCGCCGAACCCTGCTGGACGCCCCGCTCCCCGCCACCGGCCGCCCGCTCGCCGAGCTGCTGGACACGGTCGGCCGCGACGTCCTGCCGTACCCGATGGGCAACGGCCACCCGCGGTTCTTCGGCTGGGTGAACTCCGCCCCGGCCCCGGCGGGCGTGCTCGCCACCCTGGCCGCCGCCGCGATGAACCCCAGCTCGGCCGGCGGCGACCACGCCGACGTCCACCTGGAGCGGGCCGTGGTCCGCTGGATCGCCGAACTGGTCGGCTTCCCGCACCCGGCCGGCGGCGGGCTGCTCACCTCCGGCGCCTCGATGGCGACCATCGTCTGCCTGGCCGCCGCCCGCGACCGGGCCGCGCGCGCCGCCGGGTGGGACGTCCGCGAGGACGGCCTGGCCGGGATGCCGCCGCTGGTCGGCTACGTCACCGGCGAGACCCACTCCTGCGTCCGCAAGGCCGCCGAGCTGCTGGGCCTCGGCAGCAGGCACCTGCGCACCGTGGCCACCGGCCCGGACGGGCGCCTCGACCTCGCCGACCTGCGCGCCGCGGTCGCCCGCGACCGGGCCGCCGGGCTGCTGCCCTTCCTGGTGGTCGCCTCGGCCGGCACGGTCGGCACCGGTGCGGTGGACGCCTTCGGCCCGATCGCCGACCTCTGTGCCGAGCAGCGGCTCTGGCTGCACGTGGACGGCGCCTACGGAGCGTTCGGCGTGCTGGACCCGGTGATCGCGCACCGCTACGCCGGGCTCGACCGGGCCGACTCGCTCGCCCTCGACCCGCACAAGTGGCTCGGCGTCCCGGTCGACTGCGGCTGCGCGCTGGTCCGCGACCCCGCCGGGCTGCGCGCCGCCTTCAGCCTGGTCCCCTCCTACCTGCGCGACGAGGCCGCCGGGGACCTCGGCTGGTTCTCCGAGTACGGCACCGAGCAGACCCGCCCGTTCCGCGCCCTCAAGGTGTGGGCCACCATCGCCCACCGCGGCCGGGACGGGCTCGCCCGGGACATCGCCCGCACCACCGCGCTCGCCCGCCGGCTCGGCGAACTCATCGCCGAGGACCCCGGGTTGGAGCTGCTCGCCGAGGTCCAGACCTCCATCGTCGCGTTCCGCCTGCGCCCGCCCGGCCTCACCGGCCCCGCCCTGGACGCCGTCAACCGCGAGCTGCCCGCCGCCGTCCAGCGCCGCGGCCGCGCCTTCGTCACCGGTGCCCGCCTCGGCGACCAGGAGATGCTCCGCGCCTGCCTGCTCAACCCGGCCACCACCGAGGCGGATCTGGAACTCCTCGTTCAGGAAGTGAAGACCGCGGGCACCGAGGTCGCCGCGGCACTGCACCATTAACCGACAGGTCACGGGGGATTCGTGATCGTGAAACACCGGGGCGGCAGATTGATGGCATGGAGCACCTGGAGAAGCCGAAGCCCGGAACCGTCCCGACCACGAACCCCTCCCGTGCCCAGCGCCGCGGCGCCCGCGGCCACCGGTGGCGGCGCGACGCGGTGGAACTCGCCGCCGTCTTCCTCTCGGTGACCACCGCCGACCTGGTGGCCAAGCTCGTGGTGCACGGACCGGACGGGCCGGTGGTGCTCGCCGCGTCCGCCTCCGCGCTGCTCGCCACGGCGCTGTTCCACACCTGGTGGTCGCACCGCCACCGCTTGCACGGGCCGCCCGCGCCGGACGCGCCCGCGCCACCGCCGACCGGTCCGCCGGCCGGCCCGGCGGCGCGGCCCGGGGCTCGGGGCGAGCCGCTGACGGAGTCGCTGAAGGGACCGCTGCACGACTTCGAGGAGACCGCGCTGTGGCGGGTCCGCACCACGGTGCAGGACTCCCCCGGCAGCCTGGCCCGGGTCTGCGCGGCGTTCGCGGCGCGGCGGGTGAACATCGTCTCGATGCAGTCCCACCCGCTGCCGGCCGGCGCCGTGGACGAGTTCTTCGTCCGCGCCCCGCGCTCGCTGGCCCGGGCCGACCTGACCGCGCTGGTGGCCGGGGCCGGCGGGCACGACATCTGGACCGGCCCGGCCGACGCCCACGACCTGGTGGACGTGCCGACCCACGTCCTGGCGCTGGCCACCCGGACCGCGCTGGACGCCGCCGAGCTGCCGATCGCGCTGCGCCAGCTGTTCGGGCGGTGCGGCATCCGGCAGTACCCGGGCGCGGCCGCGCGCGGCGCCGCCGGGGTGGACGGGCACGTGCTGCGGCTGCCGGTGCCCTCCGGGGACCTCATCGAGCTCACCCGCCCGCAGCTGCCGTTCACCCCGACCGAGTTCGCCAGGGCGCAGGCCCTGGTGGAGCTGGACACCCTGCTCGGCCCCCGGGTTCCGGACGTCCGGGCCCGGCTGAGCCTGCCGGCCGGCGCCGACCTGACCGTGCGGCGCGCGGACGCGGCCGACAAGGAGGCCGCGCTGGCGATGCACCACCGCTGCTCCCCCGACACGCTGCGCAAGCGCTACCACGGCCCGGTCCGGGACGCCGACCGCTATCTGGACCACCTGCTCGACGCCCGGCACGGCCAGACGCTGGCGGTGGAGGCCGCCGACGGGCGGATCGTCGCCCTCGGGCACCTGATGTGGGACGACGAGGGCGCCGAGGTGGCGGTGCTGGTCGAGGACGCCTGGCAGCGGCGCGGGCTGGGCCTGGACCTCATGCGGCGGATGTCGGCGCTGGCCCTGGAGGCCGGGGTCGACACGGTGTACGCGGTCACCCAGTCGTCCAACTCGGGGCTGATCGCCACCATGCGCCGGCTGGCGGCGCCGCTGGACTACCAGATGGAGGACGGCACGCTGGTGATCACCGCGCACCTGGCGGAGGCCGCCGAGGAGCTCCCGGTGCCCTGGCAGACCCGCCCGGGGCGGTGAGCCGGCGAGCGGGGCCGGCCGGCGGAGCCAACGAGGCAGGTAATCATCCGGTCATTTCTTCACCACACCCTCACCAAGGGCCTCCCCCGCCCCCGCGTACGGAACCGCCGCGCCCCGCTCACGCGTCCCCCACGGCGAACGGCCCCTCCGTACACCGCCGGTCCTGACCCCGGGTCAGGACCGCCCGGGCGGGCTTTCCGGGCACGTCGCAGCAGGCGGCGCGGGGTCCGGGGCGCCGAGCCCGGCGGCGGAGTCGGTAGGCTGATCCCGTCCCCGCCGCCCGACGGCCCGTAGTCCGGCCCCCGGGCGGTGCCGCAGCAAGGAGGAACCACTGAGCATGGCAGGCACCGAATCGGAGCCCACAGGCGCACGCGACGCCTCGCTGCCGGCGCGCGCGAAGATCGCGGTGACCGCCGGCAAGGTGGCCGCCGCCGTCTCCCGCAAGGCCGGGCGCGGCAGCGGCTCGGTGATCGGCGGCAAGGTCGCCCTGAGGCTCGACCCCGATCTGCTCGCCACCCTCGCCGAGAACCTCGACGTGGTGCTGGTCAGCGCCACCAACGGCAAGACCACGACCACCCGCCTGATCGCCGAGGCGCTGCGCGCCGCCGGCCCGGTGGTCTCCAACGCGCTGGGCGCCAACATGCCGGCCGGCATCACCTCCGCCCTGGCCGGCGGCTCGGAGGCCCGCTTCGGCGTCATCGAGGTCGACGAGAAGTACCTGTCGATGGTGGCGCGGGACACCCGCCCCAAGGCGATCGCCCTGCTCAACCTCTCCCGCGACCAGCTCGACCGCGCCGCCGAGACCCGCATGATGGCGGAGAAGTGGCGCGAGGGCCTCCAGGACACCGAGGCCGTGGTGATCGCCAACGCGGACGACCCGCTGGTGACCTGGGCCGCCTCCTCCTGCAAGAAGGTGGTCTGGGTGGCCGCCGGACAGGCGTGGAAGGAGGACGCCTGGTCCTGCCCCGCCTGCGGCGGTGTGATGCAGCGCCCCGGCGACGACTGGTTCTGCCAGGAGTGCGGCTTCCGGCGCCCGAACCCGCACTGGGCCCTCCAGGGCACCCACGTGATCGACCCGCAGCGCGGCGCCTGGCCGATCCAGCTCCAGCTGCCCGGCCGGGCCAACCTGGCCAACGCCACCAGCTCCGCCGCCGTCGCGGCCGTGTTCGGCGTCTCCCCGCAGGTCGCGCTGGAGCGGATGCGCTCGGTCACCGCGGTGGCCGGCCGCTACGACGTGGTCCAGTACCAGGGCCGGGACATCAGGCTGCTGCTGGCCAAGAACCCGGCCGGCTGGCTGGAGACCTTCTCGCTGATCGACGGCCCGCCCACCCCGGTGGTCCTCTCGGTCAACGCGCTCGACGCCGACGGCACCGACACCTCCTGGCTGTGGGACGTGGACTACGAGCGGCTCGCCGGGCACCCGGTGTTCGTGCTGGGCCAGCGCAAGCTGGACCTGGCGGTGCGCCTTGAGGTCGCCGGGCTGCAGTTCCACGTGGTGGACTCGTTGGAGCAGGCCGTCCGGATGGCCCCGCCCGGCCGGATCGAGGCGATCGCCAACTACACCGCCTTCCAGCAGCTGCGGAAGGTCGTGGCCGGCTGATGCCGGACCGGCGCCCCGCAGCCCCAGCAGCCCACCGCACGTACGTCATGGAAGGCCTTCGAGGATGAGTGAGAGCAGCCTGCGCGTGGTCTGGGTGTACCCCGACCTGCTCAGCACCTACGGCGACCGGGGCAACGCCCTGGTCGTGGAGCGCCGGGCCCGCCAGCGCCATCTCAACGTGACCCGGATCGACGTCCGTTCCGACCAGGCGGTGCCCACCAGCGGCGACATCTACCTGATCGGTGGCGGCGAGGACCGTCCGCAGCGGCTCGCCGCCGAGCGGCTGCGCAACGACTCCGGGCTGGTGCGGGCCTCGGAGAACGGCGCGATCATCTTCGCGGTCTGCGCCGGCTACCAGATCCTCGGCCACGAGTTCGTCAACGACCTCGGCCAGCGCGAGCCGGGCCTGGGCCTGCTGGACGTGTGGACCACCCGCGGCGAGGGCGAGCGCTGCGTCGGCGACGTGCTGGCCGACGTGGACCCGCGGCTCGGCCTGCCGCAGCTGACCGGGTTCGAGAACCACCAGGGCGTGACCCACCTCGGCCAGGGCGTCAACCCGCTCGCCCGGGTCACCGCCGGCCGGGGCAACGGCACCGGCGACGGCACCGAGGGCGCCTGGCGGGACACCGTCTTCGGCACCTACCTGCACGGCCCCGTGATGGCGCGCAACCCCGCCGTCGCCGACATGCTGATCAAGCTGGCGCTGGACGTGAACGCCCTGCCGCCGGCCGACACCACCTGGTACGACGCGCTGCGCGCCGAGCGCATCGCGGCCACGACGCGCCCCGCGTAGCACGCTCCGCGCCCGTCCGCCCGGGTGCCCGCCATGCGGTCACCCGGTCCACGGACGGGCCGGAACGTACGACAATGGGGCTGCCCCTCCCCGGGGCTGCCGGCTGCACACCCTCCTCGGCAGCAGGCTGCAATTCCACGCGGGGGCGCCGACGGCGCCGCTCCCGCGTCGGCTCCTGCCCGGCCGGACGCAGGGGCCGTATGCTCGACATCCACGGCCGGTTCCGGACGCCATGTCCGATTCCGGCCGGTCCTTCACCCGGCGGCCATCTCCGCGTCGACCCGACGCGGGAACGGCTCGCTACGGTGACGGTCCGTCGTCCCAGCCTGTAGTCCGGCCGTTCCTCGGTTCTGCTCGGGAGTTGCAAAGCAATGCGTATTGGAGTGCTGACTAGCGGCGGTGACTGCCCCGGCCTGAACGCGGTGATCCGCTCCGTGGTCCACCGGGGGGTGGTCGACCACGGCGACGAGATCATCGGGTTCGAGGACGGCTGGCGAGGTTTCCTGGAGGGGCAGCACCGGCCCCTGACCCTGGACTCGGTGAGCGGCATCCTCGCCCAGGGCGGCACCATCCTGGGTTCCTCCCGGGTACAGCCCAGCCACCTGCGCGACGGCGTCGAGCGCGCCAAGCAGTACTGCGCGGACCTCGGCCTGGACGCGGTCATCCCGATCGGCGGCGAGGGCACCCTCAAGGCCGCCAAGCTGATGAGCGACGCGGGCCTGCCGATCGTCGGCGTGCCGAAGACCATCGACAACGACATCGCCTGCACCGATGTCACGTTCGGCTTCGACACCGCCGTGTCGGTGGCCACCGAGGCGCTGGACCGGCTGAAGACCACCGCCGAGTCGCACCAGCGGGTCATGGTCGTCGAGGTCATGGGCCGGCACACCGGTTGGATCGCCCTGAACGCCGGCATGGCGGCCGGCGCGCACGCGATCGTCGTCCCGGAGCGCCCGTTCCACATCGAGAAGCTCACCGACGTCGTCCGGGAGCGCTTCGACCGGCAGAAGAAGTTCGCGATCGTGGTCTGCGCCGAGGGCGCCAAGCCCGAGCCCGGCTCCATGCACTGGGAGGAGGGCACCAAGGACATCTACGGCCACGAGCGGTTCACCGGCATCGCCACCCAGCTCTCCCGCGAACTGGAGCACCGGCTCGGCAAGGAGGCCCGTCCGGTGATCCTCGGCCACACCCAGCGCGGCGGCACCCCGACCGCCTACGACCGGGTGCTCGCCACCCGCTTCGGCTGGCACGCGGTGGAGGCCGTCCACAAGGGCGCCTTCGGGCACATCACCGCACTGCAGGGCACCAACATCAACCTGGTGCCGCTGGGCGAGGCGGTGGCCGAGCTGAAGACGGTTCCGGCCGACCGCTACCTGGAGGCCGAGACGGTCATCTGACCGCCCCCGCTCCCCCGTGGAGCGACCCCCCTGCGGACCGGAGCCCCGGCCCCCGAGCGCGCGAGTCTCGGGGGCCGGGGCCGTTCCCGGCAGCCGCCCTGCCGGGTGGCGGGACGGCGGGGTGATGGGACGGCCGGGTGATGGGACGGCCGGATCAGAACCCGGTGTCGTAGGTGTACAGGGCGCTGTGGCTCAGCAGATCGGCCGGGGAGACGGTGTTCCACGGCTTCATCGGCTCATTGAGGTCCACCACGTCCGCCGTACCGGCCGTCGGCAGGTAGCCCTGGCCCGGGTTGCGCTTCTGCCACTCCGACCAGAGCTTGTCGACGAAACAGTGGTGCAGCCAGAACACCGGGTCGTTGGGCGAGACCCCGGTGGCCATCTGGCCGCCCACCCAGACGTGCACCCGGTTGTGCAGGTTGACGCCGCGCCACCCCTCCAGCGCGTTGCGGAAGCCGGACGAGGAGCTGTTCCACGGCGCGGCGTCGTAGGTGGTGATGGCGAGCACCGACTCGGCATCGGGCCTGGTGGGCAGCTGGGCCACCCCGGCGCCGAGCTGGCGGCGCAGGTAGGTGCGGCTGTCGACGTTGACGTTGAGCGTCCAGTTGCCGGTGGAGAAGGCGAACGGACCGGTGGTCACCTGACCGTCGCTCGCCCGGCCGTTGCCGCCCAGGAAGTCGGCGCCCCAGAGGCTGGAGGCGGTGGAGCGGTCCGCGGTCCAGTCCCAGTACGGCAGGTTGACGCTGGGATCGATGGCCTGGAGCGCCTGCTCGAACTGGAGCAGGTACTTGCGGTGCCAGGGCAGGAACGACGGCGAGCGGTGGCCGGTGCGCTCGCCGTTGTCGACGTCGCTGAGGATGAACTGGTTGTGCGTGGTGACGAACGGGTCGTACCCGCCGTTCGCCTTGAGTGCCAGCACCGCGTTGACGAAGGCGCGCTTCTCCTGGGTCGTCAGGGTCGCCTGGTTCTTGCGGACTCCCATGAGTCCCCCCTCTTGTGGTGGGTGTCGGTGTCGGGTGGTGGCCGGATCAGGCGGTCGCGACCGGAACGAGCGTGGCGCCCTGGAGGTCGTTGACGGCGGCCCGCGCGAGCGCGCGCGGCGTCGCGAAGGTCTGGTAGTGGTTGACGACGCTGATCCAGGTGCCGTCGGCGTTGCGCATCATGTGCAGGTCCTCGCCGTCGATCCGCACCTCGTAGCCGGTGCCGCCGCCGTTCCCGGTGCCGCCGCCGTGCTGGTGGCTCCCCCCGTCGACCGGGCGGCCCTGGATCCGCCGGCCCTGGAAGATTTCGTCGAAGCTGTCGGAAGCGCCGGGATCGGCGGCCGTGGCCGCCCCTCCTCCCGGGCCGGCCACGCCGATCACGACCGTCCCGGCGGCGACGGCCAGGGCGGCCCCTGCCCCCTGGAGCATCCGCCGACGGGTCAGCTCGGTACCGGTGCCGTGGGTGTCCTCGGACATGCCAAATACCCCCTCGTGTGCCTTCGCTTTTGTTAAGGCACTGTTCACAAACGATTGGTGAATCGTCAATCAAAGGCGATTTCGTGATCGGAACCGCCATTTCGATGCTCGCAAGGCGCCATGGCCTAGGGAACAGCCGATCGGCGGGGGTACGGAGGGTTGTGCTCACATTCGGTCATCTTTTGCTCTACCTTGACCGGTGGACCAGAGTGGACCGGACCCACCCGGAAGGACCCAGGCGATGGAGATCCTCGCGTACGGCGTACAGGCGGACGAGCGGCCGCTGTTGGAGAAGGCGTTCGCGGACCGGCACGAACTGCGCTGCCTGTCCGTCTTCCTCAACCACGACACCGCCCCGCTGGCCGCCGGCTACCCGGCCGTCAGCAGCAGCGTGAACGCCGAACTGGACGCCGGGACGCTGGCGGTGCTCGCCGAGGGCGGCACCAGGCTGATCGCCCAGCGCTCCACCGGCTTCAACAACATCGACCTGGACGCCGCCGCCGAACTCGGAATGACCGTCGCCCGGGTCTCCCATTACAGCCCGTACGCCGTCGCCGAGCACGCCTGGACGCTCGCGCTGGCGGTCAACCGGAGGCTCACCCGGGCCGCCAACCGCAGCCGTGAGTTCGACTTCCGGCTGGACGGCCTGCTCGGGCGCGACATCCACGGGATGACCGTCGGAGTGATCGGCACCGGCAAGATCGGCGAGTGCTTCGCCCGGATCGCCTCGGGCTTCGGCACCGAACTGCTCGGCTGGGACATCGCCCCCAACCCCGCCTGCGTCGACCTCGGCATGGCCTACACCGAGCTGCCGGAACTCCTCTCCCGCGCCGACCTGATCAGCCTCCACGTCCCGCTGCTGCCGGCCACCCACCACCTGATCGACGGCGCCGCGCTCGCCCGGATGAAGGACGACGCCATCCTGGTGAACTCCAGCCGCGGCGGGCTGGTGGACAGCGCGGCCCTGGTCGAGACGCTGCGGGCCGGCCGGCTGGCCGGCGTCGGTCTGGACGTCTACGAGGAGGAGACCGGCGTCTTCTTCACCGACCGCTCCATCGAGGGCATCGCCGACGACGTCCTCGCCCGCCTGGTCACCTTCCCCCAGGTGGTCGTCACCTCGCACCAGGCCTACTTCACCCGCACCGCCGTCGGCCAGATCATCGACGCCACCGTCCGCAACGTCGACGACTACGCCGCCGGCCACCGCGGCGAGAACGTCCTCGTCCCCCGCCCGGGCGCGTAGCGCGACCCGCGGCCCGCAGGCGGGGGACGGGGGGCGGGGAACCGGCCGGGGTAAGGCCCGCCTAGGCTGTATGCCGAAGCAAAACGGGCGAACCGGACCCATCCAGGGGCCGTGACGAGGGAAAGCGGGACCCGCCGATGGGCGACGGAATGTCAGGCATGCACCACCACGGCGGGATGACCGAACTGGGCCCCTTCTCGCTCTCCAACGTGCTCACCTGGTCGCCCGACTGGGTGTTCCTGATCGGCAGCCTGGCCGCGCTCGCGCTGTACCTCACCGGGGTGGTCCGGCTGCGGCGCCGTGGCGACAGCTGGCCGGTCGGGCGCACGGTGGCGTGGGTGCTGGGCGTCGGCACGGTGATCCTGGTCACCTGCACGGGGCTGAACGACTACGGCATGGTGCTGTTCAGCGCCCACATGATGCAGCACATGGTGCTCTCCATGCTGTCGCCGATCCTGCTGCTGCTCGGCGGGCCGATCACCCTGGCGCTGCGCGCCCTGCGACCGGCCGGCAAGGGGCGTCCGCGCGGGCCGCGCGAGCTGCTGGTGGCGCTGCTGCACTCGACCTACATCAAGGTGATCTCGCACCCGGCCTTCACCATCCCGCTGTTCATCGCGAGCCTGTACGGGGTCTACTTCACCCCGCTGTTCGACTTCCTCATGGGGTACCGGCTCGGGCACATCTTCATGATGGTGCACTTCCTGGCGACCGGGCTGGTGTTCTTCTGGCCGATCATGGGCGTGGACCCGGGCCCGCACCGCCCCGGCCACGTGATGCGGATCATCGAGCTGTTCATGGGCATGCCGTTCCACGCCTTCTTCGGCGTCGCGGTGATGATGGCCAACCACCAGCTGGTGAACACCTTCACCACCGAGGGCGCGCCGCCCGGCACCGACCTGCTGGCCGACCAGAAGCTCGCCGGCGGCATCACCTGGGCGTTCGGCGAGATCCCGACCGCGATCGTGCTGATCGCGCTGGTCTACCAGTGGATGGGCTCCGAGCAGCGGCTCTCGCGCCGCCGGGACCGCGCCGAGGACCGCAGCGGCGACGCCGAGCTGGCGGCGTACAACGCCTACCTGGCCTCGCTGGACCAGCGCAGCCGGCCGGCGGCCGACGCCGGCTGACCCCCAGGCAACCCGCGGGAGCCCCCCGTCCGATCCGGACGGGGGGCTCCCGCGTTTCCGGGGGCGGGTCTCAGGCGCCGCCCCGGGCCTGCCGGGCCAGTCCGGCGACCAGGATGTCCAGACCGAACTCGAAGCGCTCCTCACCGACGTTGCGGGTCAGCGCGACGGCCATCGAAGTGATCATCGGATAGCGCTCGGCCGGGATGGTCGCGAAGTAGTCGCGGACCCGGTCGGTGAACTCCCCGGTGTCGGCGCCGCCCCGGGTGGAGGCCTCGAAGGCGGTCGCGGTGGTGTAGAGGCCGAGCAGGTCGACCCCGTAGGCGGCGGTCCGCTCGTCCAGGCCGCCGGCCCGCAGCATGGCGAGCATGGCCTCGGCGATGTCCATCGCGTGCGGGGTGACCGGCACATTGGCGACCACGGCGGCCTTGGCCAGGTCGCGGTGGGCGAGCAGCGCCGCGCGGGAGTTCCGCAGCAGGCTCTTGACCTGCTCCTGCCACCGCCCGTGGTCGGCCGGCTCCAGTTCGATTCCGGCGTAGACGAGGTCCAGGACCAGTTCGAGCAGCTCCTCCTTGGAGCCGACGTGGGCGTAGAGGCTGGCGGCGCCGGTGCCGAGCTCCTGGCCGACCCGGCGCATGCTGAGCGCGTCCATGCCCTCGGCGTCGACGATCCGCAGCGCCGCCTCGACGATCCGCTCCCGGCTCAGCGGCTGCCTCCTGGGTGCGGCCTTGGCCTTTCCCGGCCACTGCTCGGGCGGCCAGCCGGAGCGCGGGGCGGCACTGGTCATGGGGGCTCCTTCGGGGTCGGCGACGGTCCCAGATTACTTGACACGAACACCGTTCCATGGGAGAACACTGTTCGTTGAGAAAAACAGTGTTCGTTATGACGAACAGCGTTCGTCGACAGCTCTGATTCCGGAGAGCACTCCATGACCAGTCAGATCGCACCTCCCCAGGCCCCCGCGGCCCCGTCGGCCGGCTACCGGCTGCGCTGGGCGGGCCTCGCCGTCATCCTCGCCGCCGAGGTGATGGACCTCCTCGACACCACGATCACCGGCGTCGCGGCGCCCGCCATCCGCCAGGACCTCGGTGGCGACGACGCCCAGATCCAGTGGATCACCGCGTCCTACACGCTCGCCTTCGCCGTCCTGCTGATCACCGGCGGCCGGCTCGGCGACCTCTTCGGCCGCAAGCGCCTGTTCGTCCTCGGCGCGGCCGGGTTCACCCTCGCCTCGGTGCTCTGCGCGGCGGCGCCCGGCGCCGGCACCCTGATCGCCGCCCGCACCGTGCAGGGGCTGTTCGCGGCACTGCTCATCCCGCAGGGCTTCGGCCTGATCAAGGCGATGTTCCCGCCCAAGGAGGTCGGCGCCGCGTTCGGGCTGTTCGGCCCGGTGCTGGGGCTCTCCTCGGTGCTCGGCCCCACCCTCGGCGGCTACCTCACCGACGCCGACCTGTTCGGCCTCGGCTGGCGGACCGTCTTCCTGATCAACCTGCCGGTCGGCCTGCTCGCGGTGCTCGCCGCCGGCCGGATCCTGCCCGCCGACACCACCGACCGGCCCTCCGGTGCCGGGCGGCTCGACCCGGTCGGCGTGCTGGTGCTCGGCCTCGCCGTCCTGCTGCTGGTCTACCCGCTGGTCCAGGGCCGCGAGCTGGACTGGCCGTGGTGGACCTTCCTCTCGATGGCCGCCTCGGTGCCGGTCCTGTGGCTGTTCACCCGGCACCAGCGCGGCGTCCTGCGGCGCGGCGGCACCCCGCTGATCGAACCCTCGCTGTTCGCCAAGCGGCCGTTCGTCTCGGCGCTCGCCACCGGGCTGGTGTTCTTCGCCGCGCTCTCCGGGCTGATGCTGGTCTTCAGTCTGCACCTGCAACTCGGCCTCGGCTGGACGCCGCTGCACGCGGGGCTGTCGATGATCCCGCTGTCGGTCGGCGTGGTGGCCGGCGCCGTCCTCTCCGGCGGCCTGCTGGCCCCGAGGTACGGCCGCCGGGTGCTGCACGCGGGCATCGCCGTCGCTGCCGTGGGCGCGCTCGGCCTCTGGGCCACCGTCGAGCGAGGGGCGGGCGGTCTCACCTCCTGGCAGCTGATCCCGGCGCTCGCCGTCACCGGTCTGGGCCTCGGCCTGATCATGGCGCCGTTCTTCGACATCGCGCTGGCCGGGGTCGAGGAGGCCGAGACCGGCTCGGCCTCCGGCGTCCTCAACGCCCAGCAGCAGCTCGGCGGCTCGGTGGGCGTCGCGCTGCTCGGCACCGCGTTCTTCGGCTGGGCCCGTACGGACGGCTTCCTGCACGCGGCCGGCTGGACGTACGGCCTCATCGCGGCGCTGCTCGCGGTGGCCTTCCTGGTCGCCTTCCTGCTCCCCCGCTACGCCCGGCCCGAGGGCGAGGGGCACTGAATCCGTCGGGCGGGGGCGGGAAACGGCCGGGAGGCCCCGGAGGTCCGTGACAGGACCTCCGGGGCCTCCCGGGTTCAGCTACTGCGCCGTCGGGCTCAGGCGAGGGCGGCGAGCGCCTCGTTGAGGGTCTTCGACGGGCGCATCACGGCCTCGGCCTTGGCCGGGTCCGGCTGGTAGTAGCCGCCCAGGTCGACCGCGGAGCCCTGCACCGCGATGAGCTCCTCGACGATGGTCTGCTCCTGCTCGGTCAGCGTCTTGGCCAGGCCCTCGAAGGCCTGCGCGAGCGCGGCGTCCTCGGTCTGACCGGCCAGCTCCTGGGCCCAGTAGGTGGCCAGGTAGAAGTGGCTGCCGCGGTTGTCGATGCCGCCGAGGCGGCGGCTCGGCGACTTGTCCTCGTTGAGGAAGGTGCCGGTGGCGCGGTCCAGCGTGTCGGCCAGCACCTGGGCGCGGGCGTTGCCGGTGGTGCGGGCCAGGTGCTCGAAGCTGGCGGCCAGCGCGAAGAACTCGCCCAGGCTGTCCCAGCGCAGGTAGTTCTCCTTGACCAACTGCTGGACGTGCTTCGGGGCGGAGCCGCCGGCGCCGGTCTCGAACAGGCCGCCGCCGTTGATCAGCGGGACGACCGACAGCATCTTGGCGCTGGTGCCCAGCTCCAGGATCGGGAACAGGTCGGTCAGGTAGTCGCGCAGCACGTTGCCGGTGACCGAGATGGTGTCCTCGCCCCGGCGGATGCGCTCCAGCGAGAACCTGGTGGCCTCGACCGGGGACTTGATCTCGATCTGCAGACCGTCGGTGTCGTGGTCCGCCAGGTAGGTCTTGACCTTCCCGATCAGCACGGCGTCGTGGGCGCGGCTCTCGTCCAGCCAGAAGACGGCCGGGCTGCCGGTGACCCGGGCGCGGGTGACGGCCAGCTTCACCCAGTCGCGGATCGGCAGGTCCTTGGTCTGGCAGGAGCGGAAGATGTCGCCCGGCCGGACGGCCTGCTCCAGGACGACCTCGCCGGTGGCGGCGTCGACCAGGCGGACGGTGCCGGCCGCGGCGATCTCGAAGGTCTTGTCGTGGCTGCCGTACTCCTCGGCGGCCTGGGCCATCAGGCCGACGTTCGGGACCGAGCCGATGGTGGCCGGGTCCAGCGCGCCGTTGGCGCGGCAGTCGTCGAGGACGGCCTGGTAGACGCCCGCGTAGCTGCTGTCCGGCAGCACGGCGAGGGTGTCGGCCTCCTGGCCGTCCGGGCCCCACATGTGGCCGGAGGTGCGGATCATGGCCGGCATCGAGGCGTCGACGATGACGTCGCTCGGCACGTGCAGGTTGGTGATGCCCTTGTCCGAGTCGACCATGGCCAGCGCCGGGCCGGAGGCCAGCTCGGCCTCGAACGAGGCCTTGATCTCCTCGCCCAGGTGCGGGACGTTCTCCAGGCCGGCCAGGATGCCGCCGAGGCCGTTGTTCGGGTTGAGGCCCGCGGCGACCAGCGCCTCGCCGTACTTGGCGAAGGTCTGCGGGAAGAAGGCGCGGACCACGTGGCCGAAGATAATCGGGTCGGAGACCTTCATCATGGTGGCCTTCAGGTGGACCGAGAACAGCACGCCCTCGGCCTTGGCGCGGGCGACCTGCGCGGCCAGGAAGGTGTTCAGCTCGGCGGCGCGCATGACCGAGGCGTCCACGACCTCGCCGGCCAGCACCGGGACGGACTCGCGCAGCACGGTGGTGGCGCCGTCCTCGGCGACCAGCTCGATGCGCAGCGCGCCGTCGGCGGCGACGACGGCCGACTTCTCGGTGGAGCGGAAGTCGTTCTCGCCCATGGTGGCGACATTGGTCTTGGAGTCGGCCGACCAGGCGCCCATGCGGTGCGGGTGGGTCTTGGCGTAGTTCTTGACCGACGCGGGGGCGCGGCGGTCCGAGTTGCCCTCGCGCAGGACCGGGTTGACGGCGCTGCCCTTGACCTTGTCGTAACGGGCGCGGACGTCCTTGTCCTCGTCGGTCTGCGGGTCGTCCGGGTAGTCCGGCAGCGCGTAGCCCTGCGCCTGCAGCTCGGCGATGGCGGCCTTGAGCTGCGGGATCGAGGCCGAGATGTTCGGCAGCTTGATGATGTTGGCGCCCGGGGTCTTGGCGAGGGCGCCCAGCTCGGCGAGCGCGTCGCCGATCCGCTGGTCCTCGGTCAGACGCTCCGGGAAGCTCGCGATGATTCGCCCGGCGAGGGAGATGTCGCGAGTCTCCACCTTCACGCCCGCCGTCGAGGCGTACGCCTGGACCACCGGCAGGAACGAGTACGTTGCCAGGGCCGGCGCCTCGTCGGTGTGCGTATAGATGATGGTCGAGTCAGTCATCGGTACTCCGCTTCACGTCTCCAACGTCTTGACGTCAAGATATCTCGTGACCGCCCCTCCGCTCCACCTCCCCCCGGATTCGGATCAGCTCCACCGTCGTCCCGGCGCCGCCGCGGGGCAAGCGGAGCGGGCCGGCGGGTGCCTGCGGCAAGGGGCGGGCCCGACCGTCAGGACTCCGTCAACGCGGCGCTGCATTCGGTCAACGCTGCGTCAGGACGGTTCTCCGGGTGCCCGTACCGGGCCTAGCGTCATGGGGAGCGGCTCCGCGCAGTCCCGCGCAGTTCCGGCAGGCCCCACTCCACAATCGGGAGCACCCGCATGGCCCGCGTCGTCGTCTGGCACGTCCCGGTCACCGTTATCGGACGGACCACCTCCCTCCGCCTCTTCCGCCTGCGCGACGGCCGGCGGTGCGCCGTCGGCTTCAGCTCGGCGGGCGCGCTCGCCGAGCTGCTCGGACCCGAGCAGGCCGCCGTCGTGCTCGGCGAACCGGCGCTGCGCGCGCTCACCGCGCCGCTCGGCATCGAGGAAGTGGTGCTGGATCCGCGTCTGGTCGCTCCTCCGGTGGCCGGTCCGGCCGCCCGCCCGGCCGCCGGGCACCCCGCCTCCCGCTCCGGCGCGCGGCTCCAGCGCCGGTGAGCGCGCTCCACCTCGTCCCCGGCGGGCCGCTGCCCGAGCCGGCCCGCCCGCTCCAGGCCCTGGCCCGGGTGAGCTACGGCCCGGTCCCGCTGGACTTCGACCGGCTGGCGGCCGAGATCCCGGCCGTGCAGAGCGGCCTGGCGCTGGCCGGTGACGCCGACCTCGAACTGCGGCTCGCCTGCACCGGGCCGGAGGAGTTACGGGCCGTCTCGGCCGCGCTGCTCCGTGCCGGGGCCGCACACGTCCACGTCGACCTGGTCCTGCGCGCCCTCGTCCCCGGCCAGCCGGCCCTGCGGCCGGTGCCCTGACACCGCCGCCCCGGGCTCCCCGCGCCCGCCCGCCGCCCGGACAGCGGGCGGGCGGGCGCGGGGCACGCTAGCGGCGGGTGAGCGCGGCGATGGCGGTGAGCAGCAGGGCGGAGCCGGCCAGCAGGGCCGCGGTGAGCGGTTCGCCGAGGAAGGCCACGCCCAGCACGGCGGCGGCGGCCGGTTCGAGCAGCACCAGGACGGCCGCGGTGGCGCCCGGCACGACCGCCAGGCCCGCGAAGTACCAGCGGTAGGCGAGCAGCGTCGGCACGGTGCCGAGGAAGAGCAGGGCAGCGGCGTTCACCAGCGGTGCGCCGGTGGTCGGCAGCACGCCGCCGTCCACCGCGAGGGCGAGCGGCAGCAGGCAGACCAGGCCGGTGGTGAACGCCCCGGTCGAGGCGCGGGCGGTGCCGCCGGCGCGGGCCCAGAGGGTGAGTCCGCTCTGCCCCGCGCCGGCCAGGACGGCGAGCGCCACCCCGAGCACGGGCCGCGGTCCGCTCGCCGGGCCGGCCACCAGCAGGACCAGGCCGCCCAGGGCGAGCAGGTTGGCGGCCACCGCCCGGGCGGTGAGGCGTTCGCCGAGCAGCAGGTGGGCGCCGAGGCTGGTGAGCACCGGTCCGGCACCGATGGTGATCAGGGTGCCGAGGCCGAGCCCGGCGAACCGGACCGAGCCGAAGTAGGCGCACTGGCTGACGGCCAGGCCGAGCCCGGTGAGCACGGCGGCACGGGGCGAGCCGGCGGCGCCGCGGGCGGGCAGCAGGGCGAGGCAGCCGGCGGCGACGGCGAACCGCCAGGCGCAGACGGCGACCGGGCCGAGCCCGGCGGCGCCCATCAGCAGGGCGGCCACGGCTCCGCCCGCGCCCCAGGCGACGGCGGCGGCGGAGATGGACAGCAGGCCGTGCCGGACCGGCACGGCGGCATGAGTGGTCATGCGTTCGTTCTCCACGACGGGGTGCCGGGCGGGGCCCGGCCGGATGAGGTCCACCGGCGGAGCGGGCGGCACTCATCGGCCCGGGTACGGCGCAGGCCGCCAGGCTGGGAGCGTGGAGGGGCCGCCCGCTAGCGGACGGGCGGCGGCAGGATCCGGGAACGCATGGGAGGGACCCTACAGGCTGTGCGGCGCGACCGCATTTCCATACGGCCGCGCCCATTTCCACAACCCGGGGATCGCCGTCCGTAGCACGGGCACGAACCGAAGCTCAATGGACGCTCAAATCCTGGAATTACCCGCAGGTAGCGTAACGGTCGCATGAACAGGTGGCCTCCTACCTGCGGAGATATCCAGAAAAGTAGGTAACCATTCGGTAAGGAAACCTGTGCAGATGTCTCTGCATCCGCCTACTGTGTTGCAACTCTCCGCGCTCCGTACTCCGGAGAACCCTCACCACAGAGAGATTGCGCATGGCCTCCCTCAACCAGCTCTCCCCGCCCGGTACGGGCACCGGTTCCAGCACCGGGACCACCACCCACCGGTCACTCCGCCGAGAAGTCGGCCTCATCGGCCTCATGTGGGCCTCGGTCGGCTCCATCATCGGCTCGGGCTGGCTCTACGGCGCGAAGAACGCCGTCGTCGTCGCCGGACCGGCGGCGCTCGTCGCCTGGGGCATCGGCGCGGTCGCCATCGTGCTGCTCGCCTTCGTGCACGCCGAGCTCGGCGGCATGTTCCCGGTCGCCGGCGGCACCGCCCGCTACCCGCACTACGCCTTCGGCGGGCTGGCCGGCATGTCGTTCGGCTGGTTCTCCTGGCTCCAGGCCGCCACCGTCGCCCCCATCGAGGTCCAGGCGATGATCGGCTACGCCGGGCACTGGGAGTTCGCGCAGGGCTTCCTCAACGCCAACGGCACCCTCACCGCGAGCGGCATGGTCGTCGCCGTGCTGCTGATGGGCCTGTTCGTGGCGGTCAACTTCCTCGGCGTCCGGGCGCTCGCCCGCACCAACAGCGCCACCACCTGGCTGAAGATCTTCGTCCCGCTGTTCGCGATCTTCGTGCTGGCCGTGACCAACTTCCACGGCTCCAACTTCACCTCGCACGGCTTCGCCCCGTTCGGCATCAAGGGCGTGCTGACCGCCGTCAGCGCCAGCGGCATCATCTTCGCCCTGCTCGGCTTCGAGCAGGCGATCCAGCTGGCCGGCGAGAGCAAGAACCCCAAGCGCGACATCCCGCGCGCCGTGCTCGGCTCGGTCGCCATCGGCACCGTGATCTACGTGCTGCTCCAGGTCGTCTTCATCGCCGCGCTGCCCGCCGCCTCCTTCGCCAACGGCTGGGAGAACCTCGACTTCCCCGGCATCGAGGGCCCGTTCGCCGGCCTCGCCACCGTGGTCGGCCTCGGCTGGCTGGCCTGGGTGCTGTACTTCGACGCCATCGTCTCCCCCGGCGGCACCGGCCTCATCTACACCACCTCCACCTCGCGCATCGCGTACGGCCTCAGCAAGAACGGCTACGCGCCGCAGCTGTTCGAGCGCGTCGACAAGCGCGGCGCGCCGTGGTTCGGCCTCATCATGTCGTTCGTCACCGGCGTCATCTGCTTCATGCCGTTCCCGAGCTGGCAGGAGCTGGTCGGCTTCATCACCTCGGCCAGCGTGCTGATGTACGCGGGCGCCCCGCTCGCCTTCGGCGCCCTGCGCCGCCGGCTGCCGGCGCGCGAGCGCTCCTACCGCCTGCCCGGCGGCGCGGCCGTCGCCCCGGCGTCGTTCATCGTCTCCAGCCTCATCATCTACTGGGCCGGCTGGCACACCCTGTCCCGCCTGGGCATCGCGATCGTCATCGGCTACCTGCTGCTCGGCAGCTACGCCCTGTACGCCACCCGCAAGGGCCTGCCGAACGCCCCGCACATGGACTGGCGGGCCGCCCAGTGGCTGCCGGCCTACCTGCTGGGCCTCGGCCTGATCTCCTGGCAGGGCGGCTTCGGCGACGGCACCGGCCGGATCCCGATGTGGTGGGACATCGCGGCGGTCTCGGCCTTCTCCCTGGTGATCTACTACTGGGCGATCCGGGTCGCGCTGCCGGCCGAGGTCATCGAGCGGAACATCGAGGACATCGAGGTCGTCGACGAGGGCGGTCACTGACCCCTCGGCCGACACCACGAAGGGCCCGCCGGTCACCACGACCGGCGGGCCCCTGTGCTGCCGGCTACAGCGACAGCACCGCGCGCAGGGCCAGCTCGACCGCCGCCTCAGGGTCGTCGACCGGGTGCTCGGAGCGCCAGGCGACGAAGCCGTCCGGGCGCACCAGCAGGGCGCCGTCCGGGCCGACGCCGTGCAGGGCGGCGAAGTCACCGCCGGGCTCGGGCGCGAGGTCGTCGTCCGCGCCGTCGCCGATCCGGTAGGCGTCCAGCGGGACGGCCAGCCGGTCGGCGGCCCGGCGGGCGGCGTCCTGCCAGGCGGTGCCCGCCGAGCCGGTCAGCAGCACCATCGCCTGCTCGTACAGGTCCAGGGTGGACAACCGCACACCCGCGCGCAGCAGCCACTGGTGCGGCGCCCGGCTGCCCGGCTCGCCCGCCGACTCGAAGGCCTCCGGGACCACCGGGCCGGCCGGGTCGGTGCCGGTGGCCGCGCCCTGCCGGTAGCGGTAGCCGAGCGCCACCGACAGCACCCCGGCCTGCCGTCCGACGCCCGGGACGACGGCGTACCCGGGGTGGCTGTGCTCCGCCGAGCGGGCCGAGGCGCGCTCACCGGTCACCCGCGCCACCGGCCGGCGCTCCTGCCCGTAGGTCTCCAGCAGGCCGGGGCCGGCCCAGCCGCAGAGCACCGCGGAGAGCTTCCAGGCCAGGTTGTGCGCGTCCTGGATGCCGGTGTTGGAGCCGAACGCGCCGGTCGGGGACATCTCGTGCGCCGAGTCCCCGGCCAGGAACACCCGCCCCGCCGAGTAGCGGTCGGCGACCCGCTCGGCGGCGTGCCACGGGGCCTTGCCGGTCACCTCGACGTCGAGCTCGGGCAGCCCGACGGCGGCCCGGATGTGCCGGGCGCAGCGCTCGTCGGTGAACGCCTCCAGCGGCTCGCCGTGCTCCGGGTGCCAGGGCGCGTGGAACACCCACTCCTCCCGGTTGTCGACCGGCAGCAGGGCGCCGTCCGCCTCCGGGTCGGTGAGGTAGCAGGCGATGAAGTGGCGGTCACCGACCACCTCGGCCAGCCGCTTCGCCCGGAAGGTGATGCTGACGTTGTGGAACAGCTCGCCCTTGCCGCTCTGGCCGATGCCCAGCCGGGTGCGGGCCGGGCTGCGCGGGCCGTCCGCCGCGACCAGGTACTCCGCCCGGACCGTCCGCTCCTCGCCGGTCTCCCGGCTGCGCAGCAGCGCGCTCACCCCGTCGGCGTCCTGCTCGAAGGAGAGCAGCTCGGTGCCGAAGCGGATCTCGGCGCCCAGCTCGCGGGCCGCGCGGCGCAGCACCGGCTCCAGGTCGTTCTGGCTGCACAGGCACCAGGAGCTGGGGCTGAAGCGGGCCAGCCGCCCGCCCGGGTCGATCTCCCGGAACAGCCACTCCTGCTCCTCGCCGGTCAGCGAGGGGGCCTGGAGGATGCCGTGGTTCGGGGCCAGTACGGACGCCGCCTCGCGGATCGCCGTCTCGACCCCGGCCACCCGGAACAGCTCCATCGTCCGCACGTTGTTGCCTCGGCCACGCGGGTGGTGCGAGGTGTCGGCGTGCTTCTCGACCAGCAGGTGCCTGACACCCAGTCGGCCCAGGAAGAGCGAGGCCGACAGCCCGACCAGCGAGCCGCCGACGATCAGGACCGGTACCCGGTCGTCCACCTTCGGATTCATCAATTGCTCCAGCCTGTACGGGAGTTCTGGGCCGAATGCGGGGCTCGGCGGAGCCCTCGGAGGGGCTCGCGGGCACGGCGGCCCGGTCCTAACCTCCCCCGCGCCGGGCGCGTTGTGCGGTCTCTTCGCCCGGATGGCCCGCATATCTCGCGCCACCCGGGAGCGCCGCGCACGATCGACCTCAGGCCTGGTGGCCGACGGCCACCGCAGCACCCCTCCCGCCGGGGGCCCGCCCGGCCCCCTCCGGCACCGGAGCCGCCGCACGCGGCCCCCGACGCGCGCGGCCCAGAAGCAGAAAGTGGATCATGACGACTCTGTCCGAACCGCCCGCCCGGCAGCACTCCTCCTCCGAGACCCGCCTGCGGGTGGTGCTGATGCTGGAGATCCAGGACGGCGCCCAGCAGCGCTTCATGGACGTGTACGAGAAGCTCCGTCACCAGGTCGCGACCGTGCCCGGCCACGTCAGCGACCAGCTCTGCCAGTCCATCAACGACCCCCGCCAGTGGCTCATCACCAGCGAGTGGGAGGACCAGGAGACCTTCCTGGAGTGGGTGGACAGCCCGGCCCACCGGGAGATGGTCAAGCCGATGCACGGCTGCGTCAGCGACACCTTCCGCTCGCTGCGCTACACCATCCTCCGGGAGACCTCCGCCGCCGGCGCCACCGGCAGCCGCGCACCGCTGGAGGTGCCGGCCGGCCTGCCGCGCACCGCGCCCGCCGGCCAGGCCGGTCCGCCCAGGGCCGACCCGGGCCCGGACGGCGTGGTCCGGCACGCGCTCACCTTCACCGTCGAGCCCGGCAGCGAGCCCGAGGTCGCCCGGATCCTGTCCGGCTACGCCTCCCCCCGGGCAGAGGTGGACGACCACACCCGGCTGCGCCGCACCTCGCTGTTCATGCACGGCAACCGGGTGGTGCGCGCGGTCGAGGTGATCGGCAGCCTCGGCGACGCGCTGCGGCACGTCGCCATGCAGCCCGAGGTGCGGGCCGTCGAGGAGGCGATCAACCCGTACCTGGAGGAGGCCCGCCAACTGGGCGACCCGCAGGCCGCGCGCGCCTTCTTCGCCCGGGCCGCGCTGCCGGCCGCCAACCAGGCCGTCGCCGGCTCCCCCGCCTCCGGGCGGCTGCACCGGCACGCCGTGCTGTACCCGGTGAAGCCCGGCAAGGGGAAGGTGGTCACCGAACTGCTCGCCGAGTACGACGACGTCGCCACCGCCGACCCGACCGGCCCGGTCGCCGCGAGCACCGTCTTCCACCGCGAGGACGTCGTGGTGCGGCTGGTGGACCTGCGGCTGCCCCCCGAGGCCGACCCGGCGGCGGCGCTCGGCGTGGCCGGCGAGCGCGAGGCCACCGTGCTGGGCCGGCTGCTCGACCTCGGCCCGGAGGGCGACCTGCGGACCGACGCCGGGCTGCGGGCCTTCCTCGCCGCCCGCAGCATGAACCCGGTCACCGACCGGACGTCCCAGGACTCCTGACGACCACGGCCCCCGGTCCACCAAGCCCCGGCAAGAGAAGGAAGAAACCATGTCCACGCAGTACCCACGGATCGTGCACGTCTCCGAGGCGCCGGAGAACCGCCGGCGCGGCGGCGACCTGCGCGCCATGCTCACCCCGACCACCTGCGGCGCCACCAGCGGGTTCATGGGCCTGGCCATCGTGCAGCCCGGCGAGCGGATCGGCGAGCACTACCACCCGTACTCCGAGGAGTTCGTGTTCGTCGTCACCGGCGACCTGGAGGTGGACCTGGACGGCGAGACCCGGGTGCTCAGGCCCGAGCAGGGCCTGATGATCCCGATCAACATGCGCCACCGGTTCCGCAACGTCGGCGACTCGGTGGCCAAGATGGTCTTCCACCTCGGCCCGCTGGCGCCGCGCCCCGAACTCGGCCACGTCGACACCGAGGAGACCGCCGCGCCGTCGGGGAAGGCGGGGGCGGTCAACTCCGGCCCGCCGGAACACGCCAAGGTGGGCTCGTGAGCCGCCGTCGGGTCGCCGTCACCGGGATCGGCGTGGTCGCGCCCGGTGGGGTCGGGGTCCCGGCGTTCTGGGACCTCCTCACCGCCGGGCGGACGGCGACCCGGGGCATCACGCTCTTCGACCCCGCCGGGTTCCGGTCCCGGATCGCCGCCGAGTGCGACTTCGACCCGGCGGCCCACGGGCTCGGCCCGGACGACGTCCAACGGGCCGACCGCTACGTGCAGTTCGCGATGGTCGCGGCCGACGAGGCGATCGCCGACGCCGGACTCGACCTGGCCGCCGAGGACCCGTGGCGGATCGCCGTCTCACTCGGCACCGCCGTCGGCGGCACCACCCGCCTGGAGCACGACTACGCCCTGGTCAGCGCCGGCGGCGCCCGCTGGGACGTCGACCACCGGCTCGCCGAGCCGCAGCTGCACCGGGCGTTCGCGCCCAGCACGCTCGCCTCGGCGGTCGCCGAACGGACCGGCGCGCACGGCCCGGTGCAGACCGTCTCCACCGGCTGCACCTCCGGCCTGGACGCCATCGGCTACGGCTTCCAGGCGGTCGAGGACGGGCGCGCCGACATCTGCGTCGCCGGCGCCTCCGACTCGCCGATCTCGCCGATCACCGTCGCCTGCTTCGACGCCATCAAGGCCACCAGCGAACGCAACGACGACCCGGCGCACGCCTCCCGGCCGTTCGACGCCCACCGCGACGGCTTCGTGCTCGGCGAGGGCGGCGCCGTCCTGGTGCTGGAGGAGCTGGAGCACGCCCGCCGGCGCGGCGCGCGGATCTACGGCGAGATCGGCGGGTTCTCGACCTTCGGCAACGCCTACCACATGACCGGCCTCACCCAGGAGGGGCTGGAGATGTCCCGGGCGATCGACCACGCGCTCGACCACGCCCGGGTCGACCGCACCGGCGTCGACTACGTCAACGCGCACGGCTCGGGCACCAAGCAGAACGACCGGCACGAGACGGCGGCCGTCAAGCGCTCGCTCGGCGAGCACGCGTACCGGACGCCGATGAGCTCCATCAAGTCGATGGTCGGGCACTCGCTCGGCGCGATCGGCGCGATCGAGGTGGTCGCCTGCACCCTCGCGCTGGACCGCGGCGTGGTGCCGCCGACCGCCAACTACGAGACGCCCGACCCGGAGTGCGACCTCGACTACGTGCCGCGCACCGCGCGGGAGCTGCCGCTGCGCACCATCCTGTCGGTCGGCAGCGGATTCGGCGGATTCCAGTCCGCCGTCGTGCTCACGAGAACGGGGTGATACCCATGACGTCACGTCAGCAGAACCGCCGGGCGGTGATCACCGGCCTCGGCGTGGTGGCACCGAACGGCGTCGGGGCCGACGCCTTCTGGAAGGCCACCCGGCAGGGCGTGAGCGTCCTCGACCGGATATCCCGCGAGGGCTGCGCGGACCTTCCCCTGCGCGTCGCCGGCCAGGTACGGGACTTCGACCCACGGACCGCCATCGACAGCCGCTACCTGGTGCAGACCGACCGGTTCACGCACTACGCGATGGCCGCCGCCGATCTGGCGGTGGCGGACGCCGGCTTCACCGCCGACCCCGAACAGCCTTACGCGGTGGGCGTGGTGACCGCGGCCGGCTCCGGCGGCGGCGAGTTCGGCCAGGGCGAGCTCCAGCAACTGTGGGGCAAGGGACCGCAGTTCGTCGGCCCCTACCAGTCGATCGCCTGGTTCTACGCCGCCAGCACCGGCCAGATCTCCATCCGCGGCGGCTACAAGGGCCCGTGCGCGGTGGTGGCCAGCGACGAGGCCGGCGGACTGGACGCGATCGCGCACGCCGCGCGGGCCGTCCAGGAGGGCACCGACGCGGTGGTGGTCGGCGCCGCCGAGGCCCCGCTCGCGCCCTACTCGATGGTCTGCCAGCTCGGCTACCGCGAGCTGAGCCTCGACGAACGCCCCGACCGGGCCTACCTGCCGTTCTCCCCCGACGCGGCCGGCTTCGCGCCCGCCGAGGGCGGCGCGATGCTGCTGCTGGAGGACGAGCGGACCGCCCGCCGGCGCGGGGCCGCCGTCCGGGCGTACATCGCCGGCCACGCCGCGACCTTCACCGGCGCCTCCCGCTGGACGGAGTCCCGGGAGGGCCTGGCCGCGGCGATCCGGATCGCCCTGGAGCGGGCCAGGATCTCCGCCGAGGAGATCGACGTGGTCTTCGCCGACGCCCTCGGCGTCCCGGCCGCCGACCGGGCCGAGGCGCTGGCGCTGGCCGACGCGCTCGGTCCCTACGCCGAGCGGGTCCCGGTCACCGCCCCCAAGTCCGGGACCGGGCGGGCCTACTGCGGCGCCCCCGCGCTGGACACCGCCGCGGCCGTGCTCGCCATGGAGGACGGCGTGCTGCCGCCCACCCCCAACGTCACCGAGGTCGGGCACGACCTCGCCCTGGTGACCGGCCGTGCCCGTCCGGCCGAACTGCGCACCGCGCTGGTGCTCAGTCGCGGGCTGATGGGCTCCAACTCGGCGCTGGTGCTCCGGCGCGGCGAGCCGTCCTGAATCCGTCCTGAATCCGTCCTGACCACCTGCTCAGCCCGTTCCACCCCTGTTCCACCCCCGCTCCACCCGCTCACCACTCGCTCGCAACGAAGGGACACCCCCGTGAGCAACACCCTCAGCTATCCCGAACTCGCGGCGCTCATCCAGGCCCGGGCCGGCGTCGTGATCGCCCCGGACGACCTGGAGCGCCCCGGCGCCGCCTTCGACGAGTTCGGCGTGGACTCCCTCGGCCTGCTCGGCGTGGTCGGCGAGCTGGAGAACCGGCACGGCGTGAAGGTCACCAACGGCGCGGAGTCGGCCAAGACGCCGGCCGAGTTCCTGGAGCTGGTCAACTCCGCCGTCACCGCGAAGGCCGGTGCCTGAGATGCCCGGACACACGGACAACGAGATCGTCATCGCGGCCCCGCTCGACCTGGTCTGGGAGATCACCAACGACCTGGAGAACTGGCCGCAGCTGTTCAGCGAGTACGCCTCCGTCGAGGTGCTCGAGCGCGAGGGCGACCGGGTGCGGTTCCGGCTCACCATGCACCCGGACGACGACGGAAAGGTGTGGAGCTGGGTCTCCGAGCGCACCACCGACCGCTCCGAACTCGCCGTCCAGGCCCGGCGCGTCGAGCCCGGCCCGTTCGAGTTCATGGACATCCGCTGGGAGTACGCCGAGGTGCCGGCCGGCACCCGGATGCGCTGGGTGCAGGACTTCGCCATGAAGCCCACCGCACCCGTCGACGACGAGGGCATGGTCAACCACATCAACCGCAACTCCCGGATCCAGATGCAGCTGATCCGCGAGAAGGTCGAGAAGAAGGCGGCGGAGCTCTGACCATGGCATCCCCCGTGACCAACCCCGGGAGCGTGCCCGGGACGGCGCAGACCCACCGCGCCCTGATCGTCGCCCGGATGAAGCCCGAGGCGGCCGCCGGCATCGCCGAGGTGTTCGCCGACTCCGACAACAGGGGCGAACTCCCCCACCTGATCGGGGTGACGGGGCGGAGCCTGTTCCAGTTCGGCGACGTCTACCTGCACCTGATCGAGTCCGACCGCCCGCCGGGCCCGGCCGTCGCCCAGGTGGTCGGCCACCCCGAGTTCCGGGCGATCAGCGACGCGCTCACCGCGTACGTCCAGGCCTACGACCCGGCCACCTGGCGGGGGCCGAAGGACGCGATGGCGCGCGAGTTCTACCGCTGGGACCGCCACCGCTGAGCGCGCGGAGGCGGTGGCCGGGCGGACACCCCGAGGGCCCTCCGGTCCCGGGGTGTCCGCTCGCGCTCACCCCCCGGGGGCGGTCGCGGCCGTCATCGTGGCGAGCACGGCGCGCCAGTCCTCGCCGGGCTCCGGGCGCAGCGCCCCGGCCAGCGCGTCGGCCCGGTAGTGCCAGGGGCGCAGCAGTTCGGGGTCGGCGTCCGGGCCGTACCCGACCGGGCTCGACGAGCCGAGCAGCCGGACCAGTTCGGTGGCGAGGTCGGCCCAGGAGACATGGCCGGTGACGGCGTTGACGACCCGGCCGGGGGCGCGGGCGGCGCTCTCGGCGACGGCCCGGGCGAGCGCCGCGGAGTGCACCCAACCGACGCCCGACCAGCCGGAGTCGCGGGGTGGCAGGAGGATCGGGCGGCCGGCCAGCGCGGCCTGGTAGAGCGCGCCCGTGGCGCCCCAGCGGAGCTGGTCGCGCAGCCGCCGGTGCGGTCCCCAGACGATCGGCGAGCGGACCACCGAGACCGGGCCGCGGGCCCGCGCGGCGGCGTCCAGGAGGATGCGCTCGCAGTCGAGCTTGGCCCGTCCGTACGGGCTGAGCGGCCCGGCCGAGGGGGCTCCCTCGGGGACCTCGCCCGGGGCGGGGCGGCCGTAGGCGTCGACGCTGCTGACGAGGACGAACCCGCCGGTGCCGCGCCAGCCCTCGACCAGGGCGCGCATCGCGGCGAGGTCGACGGCGTGCTCGGTGAAGGTGCAGGCGGCGTGGACGACGGTGTCCGCGCCCTCGACGGCCCGGCGCAGGCTGTCCGGGTCGGCGAGGTCGCCCTCGGCCACCTCGACGCCGGCGCCGGACACCAGGTGGGCCGACTCGGGGCGGGCCAGGGCCCGCACGGGGCGGCCCTGGGCGAGGAGTTCCTGGAGGATCGCCGCGCCGACGCCGCCGGTGGCGCCGGTGAGCAGCACCGTCCCGGCGCGGGCGGGGCGGATGCCGGCGCGGCCGGGGGTGCCGCGGCGGTGGGCGGCGCGGCCGGCGAGCAGGGCGGCCAGGGCGCGCGGGGTGCGCTGTTCGAGGACGTCCAGGCCGGTCAGCGGCAGGCCGAGGCCGGTGCGCAGTCGCTCGGCCAGCCGCACCGCCACCAGGGAGTGGCCGCCGAGCCGGAAGAAGTCGCCGTCCGCCGACGGGCGGGCGCCGAGCAGGGCCGCGAACGCGTCCAGCACCTCGGGGAGGTGGGTCCGGTCGGACGGGCCGCCGGGGAGGCGGGCGGGGTCGAGGGTGCCGTCGGGGCGGCGCGGGATGCGGTCCAGCAGGGTGACGGCGAGCGGGAGGTGCTCGGGCGCCGCGAGCCGGCGGCGCAGGGCGGCGCGCAGTTCGGCGCCGCTGGGCGCGACCGGGCCGCGGACGGTCGCGTAGGCGAGCGCCTGGCCGTGCTCGGCGAGGTGGAGGGCGGCGTCGGTGACCCGGGGGTCGGTGAGCAGGGCGGTGACGGCGGGGTGGTCGGCGCCGGCCGGGGTGAGGCGCTCGCCGGGGAGCGCGGAGAGCGGGCGGTCCGCGTCGGCGGCGACGGCGGTGAGCAGGTCGGTGAAGGCGGTGTGCAGCCGGCGGGCGGTGGGCTCGTCCAGGGCCGCCGGATCGTGTTGCAGCAGGCAGCGCGGCCGGGGGCCGTCCTCGACCAGCAGGGTGAGACCGAACTTGGCGAGCCCGAGGTCGACGTCGACGGCCCGCGCCGTGAGGCCGGGCAGGGTCAGCGGCTCGGGCGGGCGGACCAGGTCGCAGCTCGCGGCGAGCAGCGGGGTGCCGTCCGCGCCCCGGGCGGCGGGGCCGAGGCGCTCGACGACCAGGTCGAAGGGCACGTCGTGGTGCTCCTGGGCGTCGAGCAGGGCGGTGCGGACGGTGGCGAGGACCTCGGTGAAGGCCGGGTCGCCGCCTGGGCCCGGCAGGGTGGCGCGGACGGGCAGGGTGTTGACCTGGAGGCCGATCAGCCGGCGCAGTTCGGGCCGGGCGCGGTGGCCGCCGGCGCAGCCGAGGACCAGGTCGGACGCGCCGCCGGCGGTGCGCAGGGCGGCGAAGGCGGCGGCCAGGACGACGGTGAACAGGGTGGCGCCGTGCCGGGCGCCGAGTCGGCGCAGGCCGTCGAGGGTCCCGGTGGTGAGCGGGGCGGTGTGCAGGACGGCGCGGCGCTCGGGGGTGCCGGGCGGGACGGCGCGCAGCAGGGGCAGCGGGCGGGCGCCGGCGAGGCGGGCGGCGCGTTCGGCGGCCACGGCGGCGAGCCGGTCGTCGCGGGCGCGCTCCTGGCGGGCGTGGTCGGCGTACTGGAGTTCCGGGTCGGGCAGGCCGGAGGGGCGGCCTTCGGCGGCGGCCGCGTAGAGCGCGGCGAGTTCGGCGGCGAGGACGGGCAGCGAGCCGCCGTCCACGGCGATGTGGTGGAGGGTGAGCAGCAGGGTGTGGTCGTCGGGGGCGTGCCGCAGGAGCAGGGCGCGCAGGGCGGGGCCGGTGGCGAGGTCGAAGGGGCGGGCGGCCTCGGTGTGCAGCAGGGCGGTGGCGGCCTCGGGCGTGGCGTCGCGGACGGGCAGCGGGACGGGGGTGGCGGGGGCGGTCTCCTGGTGGGGGTGGTCCTCGCGCCGGCCGTAGCGGGTGCGCAGGATGTGGTGGCGGGTGGTGAGGGCGGTCAGGGCGGTGGCGAGGGCGTCGGTGTCCAGCGGGCCGCGCAGCCGGGTGGCGAGCGGGACGTGGTAGCGGGGGCCGCCCTGGCCGAGGCGGTCCATCAGCCACATCCGGTGCTGGGCGTGGGAAAGCGGGGCCGGGCCGGAGGCGGTGGGGGCGGGGGTGGCGGCCGTGGCAGCGGCGGAGGTGCGGCGGCGGGCGCGGCGGAGCAGGTCGGCCTGGGTCGGGTGTTCGGCGGGGGCGGTCATCGGGTGGGCTCCTCGGCTCCGGCTCCGGCTCCGGCTCCGGCTCCGGTTTCGGCGGCGTCGGCCGCTCGTAGGGCGCGTTCGACGAGATCGGCCTGGCCGGCCACGGTCGGGTGGCCGAGGAAGTCACCGAGCGGAAGCTCGACGCCGAGGTCCTCGCGCAGGTCGTCGACCACCCACATGGCGAGCAGCGAGTGCCCGCCCTCGGCGAAGAAGTCGGCCTCCGGGGCGGTCACCTCGTGCTCCAGGGCGCGCGACCAGGCGGCGGCGACCACCTGCTGGATCGGCGTCAGCGCGGCGGGCGCGGGCGGGGTCCCGGGGGCGGCGGCCGCAGCGGCTTCGTCGGCGGCCAGCGCGCGCCGGTCGACCTTGCCGCTGGTGGTGAGCGGCAGGGCGTCAAGCAGCGTCCAGGCGGTGGGCACCAGGTGGGCCGGGAGCCGTTCGGCGAGCCGGCGGCGGAGCGCCTCGGGCACCGGGCGGACACCCTCGGCGGGGACCACGTACGCGGTGAGCGCGGCGTCCTCGCGGCCCGCCCGGCGGACCACGACCGCCGTCTGCGCCACCTCGGGCAGGCTCCGCAGGGCGTGCTCGACCTCGCCGGGCTCGATCCGGAAGCCGCGCACCTTCACCTGGTCGTCCAGCCGGCCGTGGTACTCCAGCACCCCGTCCGGGCGTCGCAGCACCCGGTCGCCGGTGCGGTAGGCGCGGCCGGTGCCGGGGAGGTCGGCGAAGTGCCCGGCGGTCAGCTCGGGGCGGCCGAGGTAGCCGAGCGCCACCCGGGCGCCGGCGATCCACAGTTCGCCGCGGCGGCCGTCGGGGACGGGCCGGCGGTCCGCGTCCAGGACGAGGACGCGGGCGCCGCCGAAGGGGCGGCCGATCGGCACCGGTCCGGTGCAGTCGGCGGGCCGGATGCGGTGCAGGGTGGTGAACGTGGTGGCCTCGGTGGGCCCGTAGACGTTGAACAGGTCGAGCCACGGGAAGGCCCGGAGCACGGCGGCGGCGTGCTCCGCGGAGAGCGCCTCGCCGCCGGCCAGCACGGTGCGCAGCACGCCGAAGACCCGCGAGCGGCGGGCGGCCAGCTGGTGGAACAGCGCGGTGGTGAGGAAGGCGGTGGTGACGCCGAACCGCTCGATGTCGCGGGCGAGTTCCTCGGCGCTGGGGCGTTCGGCCGGGGCCAGCGCGACGGCGGCGCCGCGCGCCAGCGGGCCCCACAGTTCGAAGGTCGCGGCGTCGAAGGCGACCGGCGAGTGGTGCAGCACCCGGTCGCCGGGGCGCAGGGCGGGGCCGTCGGCGGCGGTGACCAGGTCGGCGACGGCGCCGTGCGGGACGAGGACGCCCTTGGGGCGGCCGGTGGAGCCGGAGGTGTAGTAGACGAGGGCGGTCGCGTCCGGGGCCGGGGGCCCGGGTGTCGGGGTCGTCCCGGGTTCGCCGGCGGCGATCGTGGCGGGGCCGAGTTCGGTGAGGACGAGGACCTGCTCCTCGGGCAGGCCCGCCTCGGACAGCAGCGCCTTGTCGCCGAGGGTGAGGCGGACGCCGGCGTCGTCGAGCATGGCGTGCAGCCGGGGTCGCGGGTAGGCGGGGTCGAGCGGGACGACGTGGCCGCCGGCCCACCAGACGGCGAGCTGGGCGACGGGGAGGCGGGCGGCGCGGGCGCAGAGCAGGCCGACGGCGCTGCCGGGGCGGACCCCGCGGGCGGTCAGCTCGGTGGCCAACCTGGCCGCGGCGGTGGTGAGTTCGCGGTAGGTGAGGGTGATGCAGCCGTCGGTCGCGGCGAGCGCGTCGGGGTGCTCGGCGGCCTGCCGGGCGACGAGTGCCGGGACGGTGGTGGCGGGGCCGGTCATGGGCGGGTCCGTTCCGGGCGCCCCGGCGGCATGCCGGAGCGCCCTGCGGCGAGGGTCGGGAGGAGTGGCGCAGGCGGGGGCCGGGTCAGCCGACGGCCGGGCGCCGCTCGTCGATCAGGCGCGCCACGGCCCGCAGGTCGGGCTGGCGCAGCAGCAGCGGGGCGCGCAGCCGTACGCCGCACTCCTCCTCCAGGGCGGCGAGCAGCCGGGCCGCGGTGATGGAGGTGCCGCCCGCGTCCAGGAGGTTGTCGGCGAGGGTGAGGCCGGTGCGGCCGAGCAGTTCGCGGCAGAGCCGCAGCACGGTCCGCTCGGTGGGTGTGGCCTCATCCTCCCCGCCCTGGCCGCCCTGGCCGTCCTGCTGGGCGGCGGCCTCCTCGGCCTTGAGCAGCGCGGCGCGGTCGATCTTGCCGTTGGCGTCCAGCGGGAAGGCGTCGACCAGCCGCAGCACGCTCGGCACCGCCTGCTCGGGCAGCCAGGGCCGCACGGCGTCCAGCAGCGGCGCGCCGTCCACCGGCCCGCTCCCGGCGGCGGGCTGGACGAAGGCGAGCAACTGGGCGCCGCCGCCGGCCGGGGCCGGGCGGGCGACCACGGCGGCGCGCCGCACCCGGGGGTCGCGTTCGAGGGCGGCCTCGACCTCGGCGGGCTCGATCCGCACCCCGCTGACCTTCACCTGGTCGTCCAGCCGGCCGAGGAACTCCAGCACGCCGTCCGCGCGCATCAGGACCCGGTCGCCGGTGCGGTAGACCCGGTCGGTGCCGTCGACCTCGTCGGGCGCGGAGACGAAGCGCTCGGCGGTCAGCCCGGCGTCGAGGTAGCCGATGGCCAGGCCCTGGCCGCCGATCCGCAGCTCGCCGGCCTCGCCGCGCGGCAGCGGGCGGCCGTTCTCGTCGGTCACCAGGACGATCGCGCCGGGGATCGGGCGGCCGATCGGCGGCGCGCCGGTGGCGTGCCCGGCGCCCGGGGCCATGCTGTGCACGGTCGTCACCACGGTGGCCTCGGCCGGGCCGTAGGCGTTGTGGACGGTCGCGGTGACGTCCGGTGCGGGGGTGCGGCGCAGCCGGTCGCCGCCGATCGTGAGGTGGCGCAGCGGCAGGCCGCCGGGCCAGGGGCGGTCCAGGACGGGTTCGGCGAGCGGGGTGGGCAGCACGCCGACGGTGATGCCGGCGGTGCGCCACCAGTCGGTGAGCGCGACCGGGTCCCAGCGGACGGCGTCGGGGGCGACGACGAGCGCCGCGCCGGAGCTGAGGGCGGCCCAGAGCTCCATCAGATGCGGGTCGAAGGCGACGCCGATCAGCAGGCTGTGCCGGTCGCCGGGGCCGAGGCCGGTCAGCTCGCGGTACCAGGTGAGCAGGGCGCCCAGCGCGGTCTGGCCGACCGCGACGGCCTTGGGCAGGCCGGTGGAGCCGGAGGTGAGCACGGTGTACTGGGCGCCCTTGGGGGCCTTGACGGCGGCCCCCCGGGTGGCCGCCGGATCGGCGAAGGCGGCCACGATCCCGTGCGCGCCGGGGGCGGCGAGCCGGCGGTGCCGGCCGTCCCAGTGGACGGGCGGCAGCAGCGCCGGGTCGCCGATCAGGCAGGCGGGGCGCAGCTGTTCGGCGACGGCCCGCAGCCGGCGCTCGCCGGGGCGCGGTCCAAGCGGCAGGTGGACGGCGCCGATCCTGGCAACGGCCAGGGTGGCCGCGACCAGGGCGGCGGAGTGGTCGAGGCAGAGGCCGACCAGGTCGCCGGGCCGCACGTGTTCGGCCAGCTGTCCGGCCACCTGGTCGGCGACGCGGTCGAGTTCGGCGTAGTTCAGGGCCAGCTCGCCGTCGACCAGGGCGGGGGCGTGCGGGGCGCGGCGGGCCCAGCTGGTGAACAGGTCGAGGACGGCGCCGTCGCGGTGCGGACGGCCGTGGGCGACGGAGAGGCCGGGCAGGAGTCCGGGCACGGGGCGGGCCGGGGTGGTGGTCATGGTCAGTCCTCCGGACGTCGGTCGATGGTCGTCGGTACGGGGTCAGCCCAGGCCCATGGCCCGGGCCACGATCACCTTCTGGACCTCGGAGGTCCCTTCGATGATGGTCGTCATCCGGACGTAGCGGTAGAGGTACTCCAGCGGATGGCCACGCACCCAGCCGGTGGCGCCGTGCACCTGGAGCGAGCGGTCGACGGCCCGGACGGCGGTCTCCGAGGAGGTCAGCTTGGCGAGCGCGGCGTTCTCGGGGGCCTCGGTGCCGTCGTCGACCAGCCGGGCGCAGGCGAGGGTGAGCAGTTTGGCGGCCTCGACCTCGGCGCGGGTGCGCACCAGGTGCTCCTGGACGTGCTGGTAGTCGCCGATCGGCTGTCCGAAGGCGCGCCGTTCGCGGGCGTACTCGACGCCGAGCCGCAGCGCGTACTCGGCGATGCCGTTGCACATGGCGGCGACCACCAGGCGCCCCCGGGAGAGGCTGTCCATGGCGAGGCCGGTGGCGGCGCCGACGCCCGCCTCGCCGCCGATGACGGAGGCGGCCGGGGCGTGCAACCGGTCGAGGGTCAGCTCGAACAGCGGCTCGCCGGACATGCCCTCGTAGCGCTGGCCGATGCGCAGGCCGGGGTGGTTCATGGGCAGCACGAAGGCGGTGGCTCCGGCGGTCGGTCCGGCGCCGTCGCCCAGGTCGGTGGCGGCGACGACGAGGGCGAGGTCGGCCCGGTCGGCGTTGCTGACGAAGGTCTTGCGGCCGTTCAGCAGCCAGCCGTCGCCGTCGCGGACGGCGGTGGTGGTGAGCCGGAAGGCGTCGGAGCCGGCCTGCGGTTCGGTGAGGGCGAGGCAGCGGGTGCGCTCGCCGCGGACCAGCGGGACGAGGTGGCGCTCGATCTGCTCGGGGGTGCCGTGGCGCAGCAGCGGGCTGGGCCCGTCGGAGCCGGCCAGCGCGTACGGGGCGAGCGGGCAGCCGCTGCGTCCGGCGGCGTGGTGGAGCTGCACGACGGCGGTGAACGGCATGCCGGCGCCGCCGAGTTCCTCGGGGTAGTCGCCGGCGTAGAAGCCGAGGGCGGCGGAGCGCTTGCGCACATAGGCCCGCAGGTCGGCCGGAGGCTGTTCGGCGGACTCGGCCAACTCAGCTGCCAGCGGGTCGAGTTCGCGGCGGATGAAGCTCTCGAAGGCGTCGGTGAGTTCGCGGTGCCCGGCTTCGAGGACGGCGGACGGGGCGGAGAGGCCGGGGGCGGGGGTCTTCGTCACTGCCGGCCTCCGGTCAGGGCGCGGGCCTGGTCGGCCAGGACGGGGTGCTGGAAGAGGGTGCGCAGCGGGGGCCGGCTGCCGAGGCGCGGCTCCAGCCAGGCGGCGAGGCGGGCGGCGAGCAGCGAGTGGCCGCCGACCTCGAAGAAGTGCGAGTCGGCGGTGAACCGGTCGTGGCCGAGCACCTCCTGCCAGGCCTCGGCGAGCAGCTGCCGGCCGGGGTCGGTGAGGTTCCGGGCGGGCGCGCCGTCGGCGGGCGCGTCGGGTGCGGTGGGTCCGGTGGGCGCGGGTGCCTCGGTGGCCAGCCGGGCGAGGGCCGTCCGGTCGGGCTTGCCGCCGGACAGCAGCGGCATGGCGTCCAGGGCCGTCCAGTGCGCCGGGACGAGACCGGCGGGCAGCCGGCGGGCGAGCGCGGCGTGCAGGGCGGCCTGGTCGGGCTGCGGGCCGCCGTCGAGGAAGCCGAGCAGGCGCGGGCCCGTGGTGTCGTCGTGGTGCAGGACGACGGCGCAGGAGCGGCCGCCGAGTTCGGCGGAGGCGGCGGCCTCGATCTCCTCCAGCTCGATCCGGAAGCCGCGCAGCTTGACCTGGTTGTCCTGGCGGCCGAGGAAGCGCAGCCGGCCGCCGAGGTCGCGGTAGCCGCGGTCGCCGGTGCGGTAGACGCGCTCGCCGCCGAGTGCGGGGAGGCTGGTGAAGCGGGCCTCGGTGGCCTCCGGCAGATTGAGGTAGCCGTCGGCCAGGACCGCTCCCCCGATGGCGAGTTCGCCGACGGCGCCGGGCGGCAGCGGCTGTCCGCCGGCGTCCAGGACGTGCACCCGGACGCCGGGCAGGTCGGTGCCGAGCGGGATCTCCGCGGCGTCGGCGCCCTGGGTGAGGTCGTCGGCGGTGATCTCGTGCACGGCGGAGGTGACGGTGGCCTCGGTGACGCCGTAGGCGTTGAGGACGGTGACGGCGGTGCCACCGGTGCCGTCCGTACCACCGGTGCCGTCCGTACCACCGGTGCCGTCCGTCAGCCCGCGCAGGGCGCGCGCGGGCAGCCGCTCGCCGCCGAGGACCAGCAGGCGCGGGGACCAGCGGCCGTCCGCCAGTGCCTCGCGCAGGTCGTCGCGGACGGCGAGGGCGTAGCTGGTGGGCAGGTTGGCGACGGTCACGCCGCGGGCGGCCAGCACGGCGACCAGCTCGGGCCCGGTCGGCACCTCGCGCTGCGGCACCACCAGGGCGGCGCCGGCCGCCAGCGAGGGCAGCACCTCCTCCAGCGCCACGTCGAAGGAGGGCCGGGCGAACAGCAGCACCCGGTCGGCGGGGCCGAGCCCGTAGCGGGCGGCGATCGCGGTGGTCCAGCGGGCGAGCGCGCCGCGGCCGACCAGGACCGGCTTGGGCACGCCGGTGGAGCCGGAGGTGTGGACGATGTACGCGGCGCCGTCCAGGACGGCGGCGGGCTCGGCCTTGGGGAACGGCGGGCCGTCCAGCAGCGCCGCGGTCACCTCGCCGGGCAGGGCGAGCGCGCTCTGCCGGGTGGCGAGGACGAGCGCGGGCGCGAGCCGCTCCAGCAGCAGGGCGAGCCTGGCCTGCGGGTCCTCGGCGGACAGCGGGGCGTACACCGCGCCGTGGCGCAGACAGGCGAGCAGGGCGACGACGCTGTCCACGCCGCGCGGCAGGACGGTGGCGACCGGCTGGCCGGGGGCCACGCCGGCGGCGCGCAGGCGTTCGACGAGTTCGCCGACGCGGCGGTCGAGGTCGCCGTAGCTCAGCCGCTCGGGGCCGGCGAGCAGGGCGAGCGCGGTGGGGTCGTGGGCGGCGGCCGGGTCGAGGTCGGCGGGCTCGGGCGCCTCGGCGGAGGCGGGCGCGGGGGCCGGTGCGAGGTCGGCGAGCGGGGCGTCCGGGCCGTCCAGGTAGCCGCGCAGCAGGTCGAGCAGCCGCTCGGAGAGCAGGGTCGCGGCCGGCTCGTCGAACAGGTCCGCGTCGTAGTCCCAGACCAGGGTCATCCCGGCCGCGCCGTGCTTCTCGCCGACCACCCGGCGGTCGTCGGGCAGCAGCACGAGGTCGAGGTCGAAGCGGGTGGTACCGGTGTTGAACCCCTCGTGGAGCGACACCTCCAGGCCGGGCGCCCGGACGTCGGGCAGCGGCGCGTCGTGCGCGCTGAACATCACGCTGAACAGCGGGTTGTCGGCTCCGCCGGTGTGCCGGCCGAGCGCGCGGGTCAGCTCCTGGACCGGCACGTCCTGGTGCGGCAGGGCGCGGAACAGCACGTCGGTGACCTCGTCCACCGCCTCCGTGCCGGGTGCGGCCGGATCGAGCCGCAGGCGCAGCGGCACGGTGTTGACGAACATGCCGACCGTGCCCTCGAAGCCGGGCGGGCGGTTGCCGACCGCGGTGCCGACCACCAGTTCGCGGTGGCCGCTGTGGCGGCGCAGCAGTTCGGCGAAGAGCGTGAGCAGGGTGGAGAAGGGGGTGTGCCCGTCGGCCTTGGCGCGCTCGCGCAGCCGCTCGGCGAGGTCGGCGCCGATCGACTGGCGCAACTGCCCGCCGCGGTGGCGGCGGACGGCGCCGGGGCGGGCCAGGCCGGGCAGCGCGAGGTCGAGCGGGGCGTCGGCCAGTTCGCGGGTCCAGTAGGCGAGTCCGCGCTCGCGGTCGGCCTCGCCGGCGGCGCTCACGTGCCCCTCGTAGGAGGGTGCGGCGGGCAGGGTGACGGCGTCGGCCGCAGCGCCGAGCACGTGCGCGCGGTAGACGGTGAACAGGTCGCGCAGCAGGATCGCGAAGGAGTGGCCGTCGTGCACGAGGTGGTGCTCGACGTGGATCAGCCGGTGGTGGTCGGTGCCGAGCCGGACGAGGTGCCAGCGCAGCAGCGGGGCCTCGGTGGTGTCCAGCGGCTCCTCCGCCTCGGCGGCGAGCAGGGTGCGGAACGCCGCCTCGGGGTCGGGCTCGGCGCTCAGATCGCCGGTGCGCAGCCGCGGCTCGCTCCGGGCGCCGACCCGCTGGAGCGGCAACCCCTCGGCCTGCTCCACCAGTTCGAGCCGCAGGCCCGGGTGGTGGGCGAGCACGGCGGTCAAGCCGGCGCGCAGCGCGGCGGTGTCGAGCGGGCCCCAGAGGTCGAGGGCGGCGGTGAAGTTGTAGGCCCGGCTGCCGGGCAGCAGTTGCTCGTGCAGCCAGACGACCTGCTGCGAGGGGGACAATGGGAACATGGGCAACTCCCTTGTGGTGTCGGGTGGTTGTTCGGACGCGGCGGCGCCGGGGAGCCGGTGGGATCAGGCCGGTGTGCCGAGGTGGCGGCGCAGGGTGGAGAGCAGTTCCGCGAAGGCCGCCTCCGCCAGGGGCCGTGGGTGGCGCTCGCCGTCCCAGGCCAGCCGGACCAGCAGGTCCTCGCCGTGCGAGGCGGACACCGCGAGCGGCGCGGCGAGCGGGCGCCCGGCCAGGTGGACCTCCCGCCCGGCGGTCCCGTCGAGCACCAGCGGCGGGCGGCGGTGCAGGTCCTCGAAGGTGAGCAGCCCGTCGAGCGTGCCGGACCAGCCCGCCCCGGCCGAGCGGGC
Source organism: Kitasatospora sp. NPDC008115 (assembly GCF_042957205.1). Classification (NCBI taxonomy): domain Bacteria; kingdom Bacillati; phylum Actinomycetota; class Actinomycetes; order Kitasatosporales; family Streptomycetaceae; genus Kitasatospora; species Kitasatospora sp. NPDC008115. The sequence continues at coordinate 54,694 of NZ_JBIBHU010000026.1, forward strand.
GGCGCGCACCACCTCGTCGAACGGGGTGTCCGCGTGGTCGAGGTCGTCCCACCAGTCGGCGCCGAGCGCGTCGAGGCCGCGCGGCGGGCCCGGCGGGGCCGGGTGGACGAGGGTGTTGAGGAAGCAGCCGAGGACGGGGGCGGCCCCGGCCGGCCGGCCGCCCCACGGGTAGCCGAGCGCGAGCACCCGGTCGCCGCCGTCGAGGTGGCGCGCCGCGGCGGCCACCGCGTCCAGCAGGGCCGGGAAGACCCCGCCGCGGGCTGCTCCGGTCACCGCGGGCAGCCGCTCGACGACCATGCCCGTCGACCGGACGGCCCCGGCCGGCGCGGCTCCCCCGGACGGCTCGCCGAGAGCGCCGAGCCGAGCGGCCCAGTGGGCCCGCGCGGCCTCGCTCGCGGCGTCCGCCTCGGCGGCCAACTGGCCTTCCACGGCGGACCGGTAGGCGTCGACGGCTTCGTCCCGGACGGCGGCGGGGGCCGCCTCGTCGCCGTCGGCGGCGTAGGCCGCGCCCAGCCCGGCGGTGACCAGGCCGAGCGACTGCTCGTCACAGGCCGCGTGATCCAGCGCGACGGCGAGCAGTTCCTCCTCGCCGTCCGGCGCGGCGGCCAGCAACAGCCGCAGCACCGGCCCACCGGCCGGCCAGTCCAGCAACGCCCGGCGCAACGCCACCCGAGCCGGGGCCTGCTCCGCTCCGGCCCCCACCCGGGCCACCTCCACGGACGGCTCACCGAGCCGCAGCACCGGCGTGCCGCGTTGCACGGTGAACTCGCCGCGCAGCGCGGGGTGCCGGTCTGCCAGTCTGACGGCGGCGCGGCGCAGCCGGGCCAGATCGACGGTGCCGCGCGGGAAGGCGAAGTACAGCGGAACGACGTCCGCCCGGCCACGCGGGTCGCGGCGACGGGTGATCAGGAACCGCCGCTGTGCGCCGGTGAGCGGGAGCAGTTCTGCCGAGGCGACCTCGGAAACGGAGGCGAGGGACCGGTAGCGGGCGAGATAGGCGGCCGTGATGCTGGACTGCACGGGAGGGTCTCCGCTTCGGGTTCGGTTCAGGTCGTTCGGATGGCCGAGGGGCCCGCGTCGGCAACGCCCGCCGGGCCGGCACCCGGGCCGGCACCCGGGCGGGCGGCCCGGCCCGCGCCCGGCAGCTCCTGCGGGCCGCGCGAGCACAAGAGCACCGGCGATGCCGGGCCATCGCTCAGCTCGGGGTGCCGGTCGGCGTCGCGGTGCAGCCGGGGCGTCTCGGCCGCGCCGCGCGAAGTGGCGGAATACAGCGCACAACATCCGCCCAGCCACGCGGCACGGGCCACTCGGCGCCCGCCACCCGGCGCCGATCAGCCGGCCGGACGGCGGGCTGCAGATCCTGCGGGTCGTGCAAGCGCGAGTGCACCGGGGTCCCGCGTGGCACGGCGAACTCGCCACCCGCCGCCGGGTGCTGATCGGCCACCCGGGCGGCGGCGCGGGGCAGTTGGGGCAGGTCGGCCATGCCGTGCCGAGCGCGGCGCTGGGCGCCGGTGGGCGGGAGCGCGGGCGCCAGGGCGGTCCTGGCGGCGGGGCGGGCGGATGTGAGGTCGGAGTGCACGGGAGGGTTCTCTCCGGTTTCGGTTCAGGGTGTGCCGATGTCCACGGGGTCGGCGGCGGCTTCCGGTTGCGGCGGGGCGGGGGGCAGGTCCCGTAGGGCGCGCAGGGGTGAGAGGAGCAGCGGCACCGGGATCATCACGAAGCCCACCGCGCAGAGCCAGAGTGCGGTGCGCGGGCCGGACGCGTCGGCGACGGTGCCGCCGAGGAGGGCGCCGAGTGGCAGGGTGCCCCAGACCAGGAACCGCATGGTGGCGTTCATCCGGCCGAGCAGCCGGGGCGGGCAGAGGCTCTGCCGGAAGCTCACCTGGGCGACGTTGTAGACCACCGCGCCGAACAGCACCACCACCCCGCCGACCGCGAACAGCACCGCCCCGAGCGCGCCTTTCGCGAGCGGCCACAGCAGCGCGAACGGCGCGGTGGCCAGCGGGGCGAGCCAGATCAGCCGGGCCTGCCCGAGGCGGGCGGCGAGCCGGCCGGCGCACAGCGCGCCGACGAGGCCGCCGACGGCCGTCGTCGAGAGCAGGATCCCGATCGCGGCTGGTGAGAGCCCCAGCACCCGCACCCAGTAGACGGTCTGCACCGCCATCAGCACGGCGCCGAACAGGTTGGACAGCGCGGTGGTGCCCGCGATCACGCGCAGCAGCGGGTGGCCCGTCACGAACCGCAGCCCCTCGGCGACGTCCGCGCGCAGCGAGCGTCCGGGCTCGGGCTCGGGCAGCCGCTCCTCGGCGCGGATCCGGCCGAGCAGCACCGCCGAGAGCAGGTAGCCGGCCGCGTCCGCGACGATCGCCAGTGGTGCGCCGAGGAGTTGGACCAGTCCGCCACCGAGGCCGGGGCCGGCGATCTGGGCCGAGGAGCGGACGGTCTCGATCGCGCCGTTGCCCGCCACCAGGCGCTCGCGCGGCAGCAGCACCGGGAGGAAGGACTGGTGGGCGACGTCGAAGAAGACCGTCGCCACGCCGGTGACCAGGGCCACCAGGTAGAGCTGGAGCAGGCTGAGCACGTCCAGCGCGGCGGCGAGCGGGATCGACCCGACGGCGAGGCAGCGCAGGACGTCGGAGCGGACCAGCACGGGCAGTTTGCGCATCCGGTCGAGCCAGGCGCCGGCGGGCAGGCCGACCAGCAGGAAGGCGGCGGTCTCGGCGGCGGTCAGCAGGCCGATCTGGAAGGGCGTGGCGTCGAGTTCGACCAGTGCCACCAACGGCAGTGCGACCAGGGTGACTTGACTTCCCGCCTGCGCCGCGACGGCTCCCGAGAGCAGGAGCCGGAAGTCACGGCGGGCCGGCGGGCCGGTGCGGGACGGGGAGGGCTTGTCGTTCATCGGTTCGACTCTCGGTTACCGCTTCGCTACCGGGCAACCGGCTGGCCGGATTCCGGCCCCCGGCCGAATCGACCGGATACGAGCGCCGCTTGAGCCTTCCCTCACCCGCGCCCCGCACCGCCGCACCCGGCCGGACGCCCACCCTTCCGGGCGCGACCAGCGGTGACGCGCGAACCGGTCCCGGGCTCCACGATGTCCATCTTCGCGTCCGCTATTCGGACCACCGCTTTCACGCCAGCGGACGGTCACCCTCAACTTGGCCGGAACGTAGGAGGTGTTGACGCTCCGTCACCTGGAGGTGTTTCCGGCGTGGTATCCGCATGCGCACGGCCCCCCGGACCGGGGTGGGTCCGGGGGGCCGTGGCGGGGTGTCGGGCCGGGGTCGTCAGGAGGGGGCGAGACCGGCGTCCGGGGTGCGGCCGGCCTGGGCCTGCTCGATGCGCTGGACCAGCATCGCGGCGAGCCTGCGGGCGCCCGCCTGGTCCACCGGACCGCCCTCGGTGGTGACGGTCGCGACCACCGTGCCGGAGCGCAGCACGACCGCCACGCCGTCCCGGCCCGCCAACTGGCCCAGGAACGCGCGGCTCTCCGTCCCCAGCGGGCCGATGTCCGCCGGCCCGTACTCGGTGGTGTCGCCGTAGGCCGCGTACGCCTCCTTGAGGCGGCCCTGGGCCTGGGCGCGGCCGGGCAGGGTCTCGACGCCGAACCGCACGGTCACCTCGCCGGCGCTGAACCTGGCCTGCCCGCTCAGCGGCTTGCCGGTGCACGGCGCGGCGGCGGTGCAGGTGGTGGCGTGGTCGGCGGTGTCGACGCGCCGCTTCTCCTCCTCCCAGCCGGTCATCGCCTTCTGGTCGGGCAGGAGTTGCGCGAGGAGGGCGGAGTCGAGCAGCGGGGTGTCGGAGTCGGGTCCGGCGGCCGGCTGCCCGCCGGACGCCGCACCGCCGCCGGCCGTCGAGCCGTCGGCCGGACCACCCGCCGGGCCGCCGGCCGGGCCACCGCCGGTCCCGCCTGCGGGCGCGCCGCCCGGGGCCGGCGCACTCGGAGCGGCCGTGCCCGAGGCAGACGCCCCTGGAGCAGACCCGCCGGCCGCCGGGGCATCGCCCGGCGCCGCCGGGGTGCCGGTGACGCCCCCGGTGGCCGGGTCCGCCGTCGCCCCGGGGCTCGCCGACCCCGCCGAACCCATCGACGCCGCCGGGGCGGCCGTCGCCGCCTCCCCGGAGCGCGCCGAGCCTCCCGAACCGCAGGCCGCCACCGCCGCCAGCAGCACCCCCGTCGCCGCCGCAGCGGCCACCTTCCGACCGGCCCCGCCCATGTCCCGCCCCTCTCGTGTCCGTGGCCCATCAAGATAGACGCGCCCCCGGACGGCCGGCTCCCCGGGGGCGGACTCTCAGGCCCCGGCCGGCGGGACGGTCCCCGACGCCCCCGGCGCGCCCGGCGGGAGCGGCTCGACGCCGGTGACCCGGCTGATCCTGGTCGGCTCGATCAGCACGACCACCCGCCGCTCCCCCGGGATGCCCCACTCGTACGCCTCCACCCCGAGGTAGGTACGGGCCAGCCGGTCCATGTTCCGCACCGCCTCCTCGCCCTCGACGAAGCGCACCACCCGCCCCCGGATCTGCACCCGGTCGTACGGGTCGGCGGGGTCGGCGAGCGACAGGCAGACCCGGGGGTCCCGCCGAAGGTTCCGCTCCTTGACCCGCCCGACGGAGGTGTTGAACAGCAGCAGGTCGCCCTCCGTCCCCACCCACATCGGGCTCACGTGCGGCGACCCGTCGGCGTTGACCGTGCCGACGTACCAGATGTGCCCCGCCTCGATCCGGTCCCGGACGTCCTTCGAGATCTCGACCATGCGCCGAGTCTTCCCGCCCCCGTCCGGCCGCACTCCGCTCCCCCGCGCGGGCGTCACCCGGACCGCCCAGGGCACTCGGGTGAACACGCCCGGAACATCCACCCGAAGGGCCCACCGACCGGGCCGCCGCTGCCGCCTCCGGGTGGCACCGGCCGCCACCGTGGTTGACGTTGGATCAGGCGCCTGCCCGTGAGTCCCCTGGCCGACGACGTGTCGGCGATCCCGGGTACCGCGCCGGAAGGATCATCATCATGCGTTCTGCACGCACTCTGCTCGCCGGGGCCGCCGTCGCCGCGGTCCTGACCGTCGGTGCCCCGCTCGCCTACGCCGACGGTGCCTCCGACCCGGGCAAGAACCTGACGTGGGAGGAGAAGCAGGAGAAGGCCGCCAGCCCCGAGGGCCAGAAGACCTGGGAGGAGAAGCAGAAGGGCTCCGAGGGCAAGGGCTCCGAGGGCAAGGCCTACGAGAGCAAGGGCTCGGAGGGCAAGGCCTACGAGGGCAAGGGCGAGGAGAAGGCCCCGCACGGTGGCGTGCACACCGGCGGCGGCGGGCTCGCGCTCTCCGGCGGCGGCCTCGCCTCCGGCGCGGTCCTGCTGCTCGGCGGCCTCGGGGCGGGCGCGATCGCGCTGCGCCGCGGCCGCCGCACCGCCGGCGCCGCCATCTGATCCCGCGCCGTTCCCGCCGCCTCCCCTTCAGGACCCGCGCCCGGTGCGCCGGTCCCGGCGGAGGCGCGCGGGGCGGCGCTTCGGTTTGCCGGTGCGCGGCCCCCGGGGCGCGGACCGCGGAGAGGAGTGCGAGCGACGATGACCGGTCTGATCCCCGGCCCGTCCCGGCTGCTGCGCGCGGGGATGGGCACCGCGGCGCTCGGTCTGCTGCTGATCTACCACTCGGTGGACACCGTCCCGGCGGACGGCTCCGTCCCGGGCCAGGCCGCTCCCCCGGCCGCCACCGCACCGGCCGACGCCGGTGCGGCCGGTGCGGCGGGTGCGGCCGTCGGGCCCGCGCCCGCCGCACCGGTCCCGGCGGCGGCACCGCTGAAGCGGTCCAAGCCGACCCGGCTGCGCATCCCGCAGATCAACGTGGACGCCCCCTTCACCGAACTCACCCTCAACCCCTCCGGGCAGCTCAACGCCCCGCCGCCGGAGGACAAGAACCTGGTCGGCTGGTACGCCGACGGCGTCTCGCCCGGCGAGCGCGGCGCCTCGGTGGTCGCCGGGCACGTCGACACCAGCAAGGGGCCGGCGGTGTTCCTGCTGCTCAGCCTGATGCTGCCGGGCAACAAGGTGGAGGTCCAGCGGGCCGACGGCACCGTCGCCGTGTTCGCGGTCGACGCCGTGGAGACCTTCGCCAAGGACGCCTTCCCCGACCAGCGGGTCTACGGGAAGACGCCCGACGCCCAGCTGCGGCTGATCACCTGCGGCGGCACCTACGACAAGAAGCGCAAGGACTACCTCGACAACGTGGTGGTCTTCGCGCACCTGGAGTCCTCGCGCCCGGCGTGAGCGGCTCCGGCGACGGCGCGACCGCCGGTCCCCTCCCGAGGGGGGACCGGCGGTCGCGGCGTGTGGGCGGCAGGCGGGTCAGCCGCGCACGACGGCCTCGAAGGCGTGCAGGTACGGGTTGACCGGGCGGACCTCCCGCACGTCCAGACCGGCCTCGGTCATCAGCCGGAGCATGCTCGCCTCGGAGTGCTTGGCGCCGCCGACGTTGAGCATCAGCATCAGGTCCATGGCGGTGGTGAACCGCATCGAGGGGCTGTCGTCGACCAGGTTCTCGACCACCACCACCCGGGCGCCCGGGCGGGCCGCCGCGACCACGTTCGCCAGGGTGCGGCGGGTGCTCGCGTCGTCCCACTCCAGGATGTTCTTGATGATGTAGAGGTCGGCCACCACCGGGATGTCCACCCGGCAGTCCCCGGGGACCAGCCGGGCCCGGCCGGCGAACGCGCCGCCCTCGCGCAGCCGGGGGTCGGCGCCGGCGACCACCTTGGGCAGGTCGAGGAGGGTGCCGTGCAGCGCCGGGTGCTTCTCCAGCAGGCTGGCGAGCACATGGCCCTGGCCGCCGCCGATGTCCACCACCGAGTCGACGCCGGTGAGGTCGAGGTAGGCGGCGAAGTCGGCGGCGGACTGCCGGCTGGAGGTGGTCATCGCCTTGTCGAAGACCTTGGCGGACTCGCCCCCGTCGCTGTGCAGGTAGTCGAAGAACTCCTTGCCGAACAGCTCGGGGAAGACGTTGCGGCCCGAGCGCACCGCCTCGTCCAGCTTCGGCCAGGCCTCCCACGTCCACGGCTCGGTGCACCACAGGGAGATGTAGCGCAGGCTGTTCGGGGCGTCCTCGCGCAGCAGCCGGGACATCTCGGTGTGGGCGAAGCGGTCGCCGTCGAGCTCCTCGAAGATGCCGTAGCAGGTGAGGGCGCGCAGCAGCCGGCGCAGCTGCCGGGGCTCGGTGCCGAGGTCGGCGGCGAGGTCGGTGGCGGTGGCGGGGGTGTCGCCGAGCGCGTCGGCGGCACCGAGCCGGGCGGCCGCGCGGACGGCGGCGGCGCAGGCGGCGCCGAAGACGAGCTCCCGCAGGCGCATGGCGGCCTGCGGGGTGGTGGCGGGTGCGGTGGTCATGGACCGTTTCTCTGCTTTCTGCGGGAACGGGATGGCGCGGGGGCCACGGGGTGCTTCGGGAGCGGCGGGGGGACGGCTGACCGGTCAGCAGCGGCCGGCCGGCTCGGAGACCGCGCACTGGTTGCGGGCGAAGGCGTTGTCGGTGCCGGTGTCGCGGTCGGCGAGGTCGGCCGGGCTGTTGCCGAGCACCAGGTTGTCGGCGACCGTGTTGCGGGCGTTGGCCACCCCGACCACGCTGTGGACGAGCACCACGCCGCCGGAGAACGGTGAGGCGCCGACGTTGTCGCGGACCTCGTTCTCCGTCACCGACGTCTCCTCGGCGCCGGTGAGCACGATGCCGGCGCCCTGGATGTGGTCCAGCCGGGGGTTGGGCGGGCAGTAGCGGTTGTTGGCGACGACCCGGTTGCGGGTGACGGTGAGCGCGCCGGCCCGGGGCACGCCCTCGTCGCCGACGATGAAAACGCCGCCGCAGTTGCCGTGGATCTGGTTCCGCTCGATGCTCAGGTCGCGCAGCCGGCGCACGGTGACGCCGATCCGGTTGTCGGTGAGCCGGTTCCCGCTGACCAGGGTGCCGTCGGTGGAGACGGCGCCGCCCTCGCTGTCCACGGAGTTGGCGAGGAAGACGCCGGACTGGCCGTTGCGGGTGGACTCGTTGGCGGTGATCACGCCCCGGGTGGACTTCTCCTGGCTGATGCCCTGCTGCGCGTTGTCGTGGACGTAGGTGGCGCGGACGGTCAGGCCGGTGGTGCCGGTGGCGTTGATGCCGTTCTTGCGGAAGCCGGTGACGGCGAGCGCCTCGACGGTGACGCCGTCGAGCGGCCGGTCGTCGGTGCCGACGACGCAGAGGCCGTGGCCGGCGCCGGAGCAGGCGGCGGCGAGCTCTGCGGCGGTGGCGGGGGCAGGGGTGGCGGCAGGGGCAGGGGCGGTGGTGGTGGCGGGCGTGGGGGCAGCGGCCGTTTCGGCCGTGCCGGCCGTGTCGGCGGGGAGGATCACGCTCTCCGGGCCGGCACCGCGCAGGGTGAGGCCGGGCGTGGTGATCCGGACGCTGCCCCGGTACTCGCCGGGGAGCAGCTGCACGACGTCCCCGGGCCGGGCGGCGTCGAGCGCCTCCTGGATCGACCCTCCGGGCGGAACCACGTACAGCCCGCCGGAGGCGTGCGCGGGCGCGGCGCCGACGGCGGTGAGGACGGTGGTCAGGGCGGTGGTGGCGGCGGCGGTGGCCGCGGCGAGGTGGTGAACCCGTCGCGTGGGCATGAGTGATGACCTGCTTTCTGGCACGCCGCCGCGCGGGAGCCCCGACGCGGCGGCGTGGGGCCATCGGAGCGGTGACGCAAGGTGAGCGGGGGATGACGGCCGGTGGGGTGTCGGCCGAATCGACGCTAGGTGCGCGCGGGTGCCCCCGCCACCAGGGTTGGGCTGCCGGACTGACGGGGCGTCGGGCCGGGCGTGTCCCGGGGCGGGCGCGCGGTGGTGGCCCGTCAGCTCACCGCCTCCCCCGGCCGCGGCCGCGGCCGGCGTCGTGGCCGAGGCCCCGCTCCGCGGCCGGGCCCCGCGCGCGTGGCATGCTCGGAGCCATGAGCACCACCACCGCCGTCCCCGTGATCCCCGCACCGGCCGCCGCCCCGCGCCCGCCTTCCCCGGCCGCGCGCAACCCGGTCGGCGCCCATGTGCCGGTGGCCGCCCGGGGCCTGGCCGGGACCGGCCTGGCGTACGCCCGCCGGGTGGGCGCCGAGACGGTGCAGGTGTTCGTGGCGAACCCGCGCGGCTGGGCGACACCGCCCGGCAACCCGGCGCAGGACAAGGAGTTCCGCGCGGCCTGCGCCGAGCTGGCGGTCCCCGCCTACGTCCACGCGCCCTATCTGATCAACTTCGGCTCCGACACCCCCGCCACCCGGGAGCGCTCGGCCGCCTCGCTGCGCCACTCGCTGCGTCGCGGGCACGCCATCGGCGCGCTGGGCGTGGTGCTGCACACCGGTTCGGCGGTCGGCGCGGCAGCGGACGGCGGCTCGCGCCGGGCCGAGGCGATGGCGCAGGTCCGCGCGGACGTCCGCCCGCTGCTGGACGAGCTGGACGCGCTCGGCGACGACGCGCCGTGGTTGCTGCTGGAGCCGACCGCCGGCCAGGGCCGCTCGCTCTGCTCGCGGATGGAGGACCTCGCCGAGTACCTGGACGCGCTGGACGGCCACCCGAAGGTCGGGATCTGCCTGGACACCTGCCACGCCTTCGCCGCCGGCCACGACCTGGCGGCGCCGGGCGGCGTACGGGAGACCCTGGACGCGCTGGTCGCGGCCGCCGGGGCGGACCGGCTGCGGCTGATCCACGCCAACGACTCCGAGGACGCCGTCGGCGCGCGCAAGGACCGGCACGCCAACATCGGCGACGGCCTGATCGGCGCCGAGCCGTTCCGCGAGCTGTTCGAACACCCGGCGACGGCCGGGGTCCCGCTGATCGTGGAGACCCCGGACCGCAAGCACGGCGGCGACGGCACCGGCCACGCCCGGGACATCACCGCGCTCAAGGCGCTGCGGGCCGCCGCCCGGCCCGCGTAGCAGCGCGCGGCGCCCGCCCCGGGCTGCCGGGGCGGGGACCCGGTGGCAGTCTGGAACGAGTCACGCCCGAGGACGGGGGGTCTCCCGATGAGCCCGACCCGGAAACTGGCCGAGCTGCCGTGCGGACGCCGCAGCAAGTGGGTGGTGCTGGCCCTGTGGCTGGTGCTGCTGGTGGTGGCGGGCCCGCTCGCGGGCAAGCTCACCGACGCCGAGGACAACCAGGCCTCCAGCTGGCTGCCGAGCAACGCCGAGTCCACCCAGGTACTGGACGAGCAGCGGGCGTTCCAGCCGGTCGACACCGCCCAGGCGGTGGTGGTCTACGTCCGGGACGGCGGAATCACGCCCGCCGACCGGGCCGAGGCGGCCCGCGACGCCGAGGCCTTCGCCTCCGCCCCGCACGTGCTCGGCCGGACCACCGGACCGGTGGAGTCGGCGGACGGCCAGGCGATGCAGACCATCGTGCCGGTCGACATCGGCACCGGCGGCTGGCAGGACCTGAGCCCGGCCGTGGACAGCCTGCGCGCCACCGCCGCCGAGAACAGCCTCGGCATGGCCACCCATGTCACCGGCCCGGCCGGCATCGGCGCCGACCAGGCGGAGGCCTTCGCCGGGATCGACTCCACCCTGCTCGCGGCCACCGTCAGCGTGGTGATCGTCCTGCTGCTGCTCACCTACCGCAGCCCGGTGCTGTGGATGCTGCCGCTGTTCTCGGCGGCCGGGGCGCTGGTGGTCACGCAGGCGGTGATCTACCTGCTGGCCGAGCATGCCGGGCTGACCGTCAACGCGCAGAGCGCCGGCATCCTGATCGTGCTGGTGCTCGGCGCGGGGACGGACTACGCGCTGCTGCTCACCGCCCGCTACCGGGAGGAGCTGCGCCGGCACGAGGACCGGCACGAGGCGATGGCCTTCGCCCTGCACCGGGCCGGGCCGGCGATCCTGGCCTCCTCCGCGACCGTGGTGGCCTCGATGCTCTGCCTGCTGATCGCCGAGATGAACTCGACCAGCGGGCTCGGCCCGGTCTGCGCGATCGGCGTGCTGGTGGCGCTGGCCGCGATGCTGACCCTGCTGCCGGCACTGCTGGTGATCGTCGGACGCTGGGTGTTCTGGCCGGTGCGCCCGGCCTTCGGGACGCCGGAGCCGACCAGGACCGGCCGCTGGGCGCACATCGGGGCGTGGATCGGGCGCCGGCCGCGCAAGGTCTGGGTCGGGACCACGCTGGCGCTGGCGGCCTGCTGCATCGGGCTGGTCTCGCTGAACGCGACCGGTCTCAGCACGGCCGGCACCTTCACCGGCAAGCCGGACTCGGTGGTCGGCCAGGAGGTGCTGGCGGAGCACTTCCCGGCGGGCACCGGCGCACCGCTGACGGTCATCTCCGACGCCGGCGGGTCCGAGGCGGTGCGCGCCGTGACGCAGGAGACGCCCGGGGTGGCGAGCGCCTCTCCCCCGGTCGTCCACGAGGGCCGGGCGATGTTCCAGGCGACGCTCACCGATCCGCCGGACAGCCAGGCGGCCAAGGACACCGTCGACCGGCTGCGGACCGCCGTGCACGCCGTGCCGGAGGCCGACGCCCAGGTGGGCGGCTCGACGGCGGTGATCCTGGACGCCGGGCGGGCCGCGTCCGCCGACAACCGGACGATCATCCCGCTGGTGCTGGGCGTGGTCCTGGTGATCCTGGCGCTGCTGCTGCGCGCGGTCACGGCGCCGCTGGTGCTGATCGCCACCGTCGTCCTGTCCTATGCGGCGGCGCTCGGCATCAGCGCGTTCTTCTTCGAGCACGTCTTCCACTTCGAGGGGCAGGACAACGCCTTCCCGCTGTTCGTCTTCGTCTTCCTGGTGGCCCTCGGCATCGACTACAACATCTTCCTGATGACCCGGGTCCGCGAGGAGGCCGCCCGGCACGGCACCCGGCCGGGTACGGTGGCCGGTCTGGCCGCCACCGGCGGCGTGATCACCTCGGCCGGCCTGATCCTGGCGAGCACCTTCGCCGTCCTCGGCACGCTCCCGATCGTCGGGCTCGCCGAGATCGGCTTCGCGGTGGCCCTGGGCGTGCTGCTGGACACCTTCGTGGTGCGCTCCGTCCTGGTCACGGCGGTGACCATGGACCTGGACCACCGCATGTGGTGGCCGAGCAGGTTGTCCAGGCAAGTTCCTCCGCCCAAGGAGGAGTTGGCCAGACAGCTTTAAGTTACCGATGAGTTCACACGGTCATCCTCCACTGTCTGGACGGAGGTGGTCCGACGTCGCTTGACTGCGGGCATGCCAACTCCCTCAACGCGCCTCGCCGCCGTCTGCACGGCCGCCGCCGCCCTGCTCGCCCCGATCGCCGCCGCGCCGGGCGCGTCCGCCGCCCCGGCCGACAGCGCCGCCGTCCCCGCGCTCAGGGTGCTGACGTACAACGTCTTCCTGATGAGCAGGAACCTCTACCCCAACTGGGGCCAGGACCACCGGGCCAAGGCCATCCCCGCCGCCGGCTTCTTCCAGGGCCAGGACGTCGTGGTGCTCCAGGAGGCCTTCGACAACGCCGCCTCGGACGCGCTGGTCGCCCAGGCCTCGGCCCAGTACCCGTACCACACGCCCGTCGTCGGCCGCTCGACCAGCGGCTGGGACGCCACCGCCGGCGGCTACAGCTCCGCCACCCCCGAGGACGGCGGCGTCACCCTGCTGAGCAAGTGGCCGATCCTGCGCAAGGAGCAGTATGTTTTCCGCGATGCGTGCGGGGCGGACTGGTGGTCGAACAAGGGCTTCGTCTACGCCGTGCTGAACGTCAACGGTCTGCGCACGCACGTGATCGGCACGCATCTGCAGTCCACCGACCCCGGCTGCTCGGCCGGCGAGTCGGCCAACGTCCGGGCCGCCCAGCTCAAGGCGATGAAGGCGTTCGTCGACGCCAAGAACATCCCCGCCGCCGAGCCGATCGTCCTGGCCGGCGACCTGAACGTCGACTCCCGCAGCAGCGAGTACTCCGCGCTGCTGGCCAACGCGGGCGTCGCGCCGGCCGGCACCCGCGACGGCTGGGCGTACTCCTTCGACACCGCCGACAACTCGATCGCCGCCTACCGCTACCCGACCGACCCGCGCGAGGACCTCGACTACGTCCTCTACCGGGCCGACCACGCGCGCCCCGCTGCGTACACCAACACGGTGGTGCGCTTCCACAGCGCGCCGTGGACGGTGAGCAGTTGGGGTACCAGCTACACCTACAACGACCTGTCCGACCACTACCCGGTGACGGCCGGCTGAGCCGGCACGCGGGTCAGCCGGCGCCGGTGAACCGCCGGTAGGCGGCGGCGAGCGCGGCGTCCAGCGGACGGCCGTGCAGGGTCAGGCCGGACGGTCCCAACTCGTCGAGAGCGGTGGGTGCTTCACCCTCGCCCTCGACGGGGTCGGGCACCTTCGCCCGCCAGAAGGCGTCGAGTGCCCCGGCGAGCGGGTGGTCGTCGAAGGAGGCGGGCACGGGTCACTCCCCGATCGCGTCGGCGGACAGGGTCAGCAGTTCGCGCAGCCGGTCGGCGGGCAGTTCGGACAGCCACTGCTCGTCGTCGCCGACCGCCGCCTCGGCCAGGGTGCGCTTGGCGGCGAGGAGTTCGCCGATCCGCTCCTCGACGGTGCCGGCGCAGACCAGCCTGCGGACCTGCACGGCGCGGCGCTGGCCGATCCGGTGCGCGCGGTCGGTGGCCTGGTCCTCGACCGCCGGGTTCCACCAACGGTCCAGGTGCACCACCTGGTTGGCGGCGGTCAGGTTGAGCCCGGTGCCACCCGCCTTCAGCGACAGCAGGAACACCCGCGGCCCGTCCGGGGACTGGAACCGCCCGACCATCTCCTCCCGCCGCCCGCGCGCCACCCCGCCGTGCAGGTAGAGCACCTCCTCGCCCAGCTTCCGCCGCAGGTAGGGACGGAGCATGGTGCCGAACTCCGCGTACTGGGTGAACACCAGCACCCGGTCGCCCTCGGCCAGCGCCTCCGTCAGCAGCTCGACCAGCCGCTCCACCTTGCCCGATCGGCCGGCCACCGCCGTGCCGTCGTGCAGGAGTTGGGCCGGATGGTTGCAGACCTGCTTGAGCCGGCCGATCGCCGCCAGCACCGCCCCCTTGCGCTCGACGCCGCGCAGCCCGCCGAGGCGCTCCAGCAGGTCGGCCACCACCGCCCGGTAGAGCCCGGCCTGCTCCGCCGTCAGCGCGCAGGAGACGGTGAACTCCTGCTTGGCGGGCAGGTCCTGGACGATGTGCGGGTCGCTCTTGCGGCGGCGCAGCAGGAACGGTCCGGCGACCCGGCGCAGCCTGGCCGCCGCGTCCACACTGCCGGTCTGCTCGACCGGGATCGCGAACCGTTCGCGGAACGCCTCCGGGCTGCCGAACAGCCCGGGGTTGGCGAAGTCCAGGACGGCGTGCAGATCGGCCAGCCGGTTCTCCACCGGGGTGCCGGTGAGGGCGATCCGGGGGCCGGAGCGCAGTGAGCGCAGGGCGCGGGACTGCCGGGCGGAGCGGTTCTTGACGTGCTGGGCCTCGTCGGCGACGATCCGCCGCCAGTGGACGCGGCGCAGGTCGGCGGTGTCGCGCTGGACCAGGCCGTAGGTGGTGATGACCAGGTCGGCGCTCCCGTCGGGCGCGGTGCGGTCCGGGCCGTGGTGGACGTGCACCCGCAGGCCGGGCGCGAACCGGGCGGCCTCGCGCTGCCAGGTGCCGACCATCGACATCGGGCAGACCAGCAGCACCGGGCCGCGCGCACCGCGCTCATGCTCCAGGGCGAGCAGGGCGAGGGTCTGCACCGTCTTGCCGAGGCCCATGTCGTCGGCCAGGACGGCGCCGAGGCCCAGCCGTCCGAGCGCGTCCAGCCAGGCCAACCCCCGCCGCTGGTAGGGACGGAGGGTGCCGGTGAAGCCGTCGGGAAGCCGCGGGACGCGGTCGGCGGGGCCAGGCCGGCCGGCCAGCAGGTCGCCGATCGGGCCGGTGGCGTGCACGGCGGTGACCGGCAGCCCGTCGACCACGGCGCCGTCCTCCACGGCCAGCCGCAGCAGCTCGACCGGTTCCATGGTGCCGGTGCCGTGCTCGGACAGGAACCTTACGGCGGCGGCGAGTTGGGCCTGGTCCACCTCGACCCACCGGCCGCGCAGCCGGACCAGCCCCTGCTGGGCGGCGGCGAGGTCGGCGAGCTCCTGCTCGGTGAGGGTGTCCTCGCCGAGGGCGAGGCGCCACTCGAAGGCCAGCACGGCGTCCCGGTCGACCTGCGCGGTGCGGGCCACGGCGGACGGGTCGCCGGCCGGGGTGCCCGCCGTCAGGACCAGACCGAGCCGGGGGCGGCGCTGCCACCAGGCGGGCAGCAGGACGCCGAACCCGGCGCGGGCCAGTGCGGGCGCGCCCTCGCGCAGGAAGCGCAGGGCGCCGGCCCGGTCGAGCCGGGCCTCGGTGGGGAAGTCGCCGGGGAGCTGCCCGCGCAGCCCCGGGTCCACCCGGACGGCGCGGGCCAGTTCGGCCTGGTAGGCCTCGGCCGGGTCGCCCGCCGTGGGGGGGACGGCGCGGACCAGCGCCTGGTGGGCGGGGTCGGCGGCGGCGCCCGGCCGCAGGGCGGCGGCAGGGACCACCAGCGAGGGGCCTGCGGCGGGGCGGACCAGCAGGTCGAGCCGCCAGGTGTCGGCGCGCACCCCGCCGTCGCGGTCGTCCGGGTCGGGGCCGAGCGGTTCGGTGAGGCGGAAGTCCAGGCGCAGCGGCGCGTCGGCCGGGCGGGCGGCCTGCCAGCCGGCCAGCCGGTCGGGCAGCCCGGCGGGCGGGCCCTCGGCGAGCCGGCCGTCGGGGCCGTACAGGGCGGCGAGGAACGGGTCGGCGGGCGGGCCGAGGTCGGCGAGGGCGACCCGGGCCTCCTGGTCGACGAGGGCGTCGAGCAGGCCGGTGACCAGGTCGGCGGCGGACCGCGCGGCGGCGGGGTGCTCCGCGCGGCAGACCGGCGGGCAGCCGGCGACCAGCGCGGCCTCCTCCCGGCGGGCCGGGGAGTCCGCGGCGGGCCTCCAGCGGGCGTGCCACCGGCCCGCCTCCTCGACCAGCACCGGCAGCAGCCGCCCCCGCCCGACCAGCCGCCAGGCGAGGTCGTGCACGGCGGCCAGCCAGCGCACCGAGGCGCCGTAGGCCAGCTCGGCCGGGGTGCCGTCGGGCAGCTGGACGCTCGCGCCCGGCCAGTGCGGGTCGTGCAGGGCGCCGAGCAGTTGGGCGGCCTGCGCGCGGTCGAAGAGCAGCGCGGGCACCCGCCACGGCCCGAGCGCCACACCGCGCTTCGCGGCGCCCACCGGCAGGTCCGGGGACGGCACCGGCCGGCCCCCGAGGGTCGGCAGCAGCAGCCCGGCCCAGCGCTCGGCGGCCTGATCGGCCAGCCAGCCCAGCCCCGGCCCGACCGTCCCCAGCAGTCGGGCCACCTCGCCCGCCGGGCAGGCGAACGGGTGCGCCGTCCCGCCCCGCTCCCCGCGGACGGGCGCGTCCCCCCGGTAGGCCGCCGCATCCTCCGCCCAGACGGCGAGCCGGCCGTCGGCCCGCCAGAGCGCGTGCAGGGCGTACATGGGGTGGCAGCACCTCTCCGGGCGGAAGCGTGGACAGAACGGGTTTCCCACCCTAGTCCGCGCCTCCGACAACGCCGGGCTGCGGACTTCGCCCCCTTTCGGTCAGGTGACCGAGTCCGGCGGACAGTGCCGTGCTTGGCTCGGATCCGACGGCGCGGTCGGACGGGCGACGGCGCCGGGCAGGAGAGCGAGGAGGGGGCATGGGCAAGGAGTTGTCGAAGAACGACATCGTCCGTGAGGTGCGGGGCAATTCGAGGCTGCGGGTGCAGGTGGACGCGGAGCTCGACCTGGAGGACCTGGTGCGGCTGCTGCGCCGGATCTTCCTCGGCGACGCCGCGGACGACGTCATCCGGGCGGCGGCGTCGGCCCTCTACCGCGACTGACCGGGGCGGCCGAGCGGGGCGGCCGAGCGGCCGAGCGACCGACCGACCACCCGAAGGGGGAGACCGCGTCCGCCGGGCAGCAGCAGCCCGGCGGACCCGGGCCCGGAGGTGGGCACTCGGATGGATCATCTGGCGCGCGTGGCAAGGGATTTGCCCCTACGGTGCGGTGCGAGGGGGCTTCCTGAACGAGAGGTGTCAACTGCCATGGCGGGAAAGTTCGAGCTGTACACCGATGAGAGCGGCATGCACCGGTTCCGGCTCAAGGCGAGCAACGGATCGGTCGTGGTGACGGGCGACCCCGAGGAGAGCCGGGACGACTGCCTCAAGAGCATCGAGTCGATCCGCAAGCTCGCTCCCTACGCGGAGCTGAAGGAGAGGGCCGCCGGGCCGGCCTGAGGGCCTCGGTAGTGCCCGGCGCCGCCCAGGAGCGGGCGGGACGGGCGGAACGCGGGTCGGCGGGACAATTCGCCGACCCGCGTTCGTTTGTACGACAGATCCCTTTGGCCGCGTGCACGCCGGACGCGGACAGAACACAGGCATGCGTGTCGTCATCGTCACCGAGTCCTTTCCCCCCGAGGTCAACGGCGTCGCCCACAGCGTGCTGCGGACCGCCGAGCACCTGCTCCGCCGGGGGCACCAGCCGCTCGTCGTCACCCCGGCGCCCGCGCGCGGCGCGCAGAGTCCCTCGCACGCCTTCGGCGCCGGCGGCGTACCGGACGGCCTGCCGGTGGTGCACATCCCCTCCGTCCCGCTGCCCGGCTACCCGCAGGTCCGGATCGCGCTGCCCAGCCGGCGGCTGGCCGCCGCGATCCAGGGGCACCGGCCCGACCTCGTCCACCTGGCCAGCCCCTTCGTGCTCGGCGCGCGCGGGGCGCAGGTCGCCGCCCGGCTCGGCGTGCCCGTCGTCGCCGTCTACCAGACCGACCTCGCCGGCTACGCGCACGCCTACCGCGCCGGGCGCGGGCTCGGCGAGGCCGCCGCCTGGCACCGCATCCGCGCCGTCCACGGCCTCGCCGCCCGGACGCTCGCGCCGTCCACCCCCGCCGCCCAGGACCTCACCGCGCACGGGGTCGCCCGGGTCCAGCTGTGGCCGCGCGGCGTGGACTCGGTCCGCTTCGACCCGCGCCACCGCGACGAGGCGCTGCACCGGGCGCTCGCCCCCGGCGGCGAGGTGCTGGTCGGGTACGTCGGGCGGCTCGCACCGGAGAAGCGGGTCGACCTGCTCGCCGAGACCTCCACGCTGCCCGGGGTGCGGGTGGTGATCGTCGGCGACGGGCCGTCCGCGCCCGGGCTGAAGGCCGCCATGCCCGGCGCCGTCTTCCTCGGCCGGCGCACCGGCGAGGAGCTGGCCCGATGTTTCGCCACCCTGGACGTCTTCGTGCACACCGGGCCGCTGGAGACGTTCTGCCAGACCATCCAGGAGGCGATGGCCAGCGGTGTCGCGGTGGTCGGCCCGGCCGCCGGCGGCCCGCTGGACCTCGTCGCGCACCACCGCACCGGCCTGCTCGTCCCGCCCCGGGACGGCGCGGCGGTCGCCCGGGCGGTGACCGCCCTCGCCGGGGACGCGGAGCTGCGGGCCGCGTACGGGCGCGCCGGGCGGGCGGAGGTGACGGCCCGCACCTGGGAGGCCGTCGGGGACCTGCTGCTGCGGCACTACGCCGAGGTGCTCGCGGAGCACCGCGGGGTGCCGGCCGCTCCGGCCGCCGGTCCGGCCGCCGCCGCTGGGGCTTCCGGGGCTCCCGCAGCCCCTGAGGCTTCGGCCGAGCCGCCCGTCCAGCCGCCCGTCCAGCCGTCCGCCCCGCTGTCGGAGGAACTGTCCGCATGACCGCCGGACCGCTGCGGATCGTCCGGGTGGCCAACTTCGTCACCCCCGTCTCCGGCGGACTGCGCACCGCGCTGCGCCACCTCGGCGCGGGCTACCGGGCCGCCGGGCACACCCCGGTGCTGGTCGTGCCCGGGGAGCGGCGCGCCGTCGAGGAGGAGGAGCAGGGGCTGGTCGTCACGCTGCCCGGCCCGGTGGTCCCCGGCAGCGGCGGGTACCGGCTGCTCACCGACCGCCGGGCGGTGGCCGCCGAACTCGAACGGCTCGCCCCCGACCGGTTGGAGGTCTCCGACCGGACCACCCTGCGCTGGACCGGGGCCTGGGCCCGGCGGCACGGGGTGCGCTCGGCGATGGTGTCGCACGAGAGCGCCGTTGGCGTGCTGCGGACCTGGGGCGTGCCGGGCCCGGCCGCCGACGCGGCCGCGAACCGGCTCAACGGCCGGACGGCCCGGTCGTACGACACGGTCATCTGCACGACCGACTGGGCCGCCGCCGAGTTCCGGCGCCTGGGCGCGCGGAACCTCGCGCGCGCCCCGCTCGGCGTGGACCTCGCCGCCCTGCACCCGCCCACCGCCGCCGACCGGGCGGCGGAGCGGTCCCGGTACGCGGCGCCCGGGCAGGTGCTGCTGGTGCTCTGCTCCCGGCTCTCCACCGAGAAGCGCCCCGCGCTCGCCCTGGACGCGCTGGCCGCGCTGCGGTCCGCCGGGGTCGGGGCGGTGCTCGCGGTGGCCGGCGCCGGGCCGCTGCGGTCCCGGCTGGCCGCCCGGGCCACCCGGGAGCGGCTGACCGTCCACTTCCTCGGCCACCTGGCCGGGCGGGCGGCCGTCGCCCGGCTGCTCGGCTGCGCGGACGCGGTGCTGGCGCCGGGGCCGGTGGAGACCTTCGGGCTGGCCGCACTGGAGGCGCTCGCCTGCGGCACACCGGTCGCCGTCAACCGCGGCTCGGCGCTGCCGGAACTGGTCGGCGCGGCCGGGGTGGCCGCCGAACCGACCGGCGCGGGATTCGCGGAGGCGGTGCGCGAACTCCTCGCGCGCCCCGAGCCGGACCGGCGCGCCGCCGCCCGCGCCCAGGCCGAACGGTACGGCTGGCCCGCGGCGGTGACGGCGTTCCTCGCCGCCCACGGCGCGGCGCCCGTCACCGCGCGCTGAACGGCGGCACGGAAGAACACGGAACGGGTGGGAGGTCCGATGAACACCATCACGACAGTGGACGGAGGAGGCGGCACCGTACCGGGTGCCGCGCACGGCGCGAGCCGCGGGGGCGGGCGGCGGACCGGCGAGCCGGTCCGGTTCGTGGCCCTCGGCGACTCGCTCACCGAGGGCGTCGGCGACCCGATCGCCGACGGCTGGCGCGGCTGGGCGGCCCTGCTCGCCCGGTCCCTGGCCCCGCCGCAGGCCGGGGTCGACTTCACCAACCTCGCGCGCAGCGGCGCGCTCACCACCGACCTGACGACCGAGCAGCTCCCGGCGGCGCTGGCCCTGCGGCCGCGGTTCGCCGCCGTGGTGGCCGGTGGCAACGACACCCTGCGGTCCGGCTTCGACGTCGGCCGCACCACCCTAGCTCTGGACACCGTCCTCGGTCGGCTCACCGACAGCGGCGCGGTGGTGCTGACCGCCTGCCTGCCCGACCCGGGCGCCCTGCTGCGGCTGCCGCGTCCGCTCGCCCGCCCGCTGGCCCGGCGGATGCGGGCGGTGAACACCGTGGTCCACGCGCTCTCCGCCCGCCACCGCGCCGTCCACCTGCACATCGCCGAGCTGCCGTGGACGGCGCAGCGCCGGCTGCTCAGCGTCGACCGCCTCCACCCGAGCGCCGAGGGCCACCACCTGATCGCCCGCGGCTTCCACGACCTGCTCACCGCCACCGGCCGCCCCCTCGGCCCGGCCCCCGCCCCCCAACCCGCCGAACCACCGCCCGGCACCCTGGCCGACGTCTGGTGGATGGCCACCAAGGGCACCCGCTGGGTCGCCGACCGCAGCATCGACCTCCTCCCGGGCCTGGTCGCCCTCGCCGCCCTGGAGGGCTACGCCCGCCTCCGCGGCACCACCGCCCACCACGACCACCAAATGACCCACGCCACCACCACCGCCCTCGCCGCCCTCCCACCCCACCCCGCCTGACGGGCGCAGAAACGATCCGCCGGAGTGGAAAGTCGGCCACATCGACTTTCCACTCCACCCAGCCACCAAAGCAGCCACCAGGAAAGAACCTCAGCCGCCCGCCACACACCGCAGCCCCACCGGAGACCCAGCCAGGGCAGCCGGCCGCTCACAGGGCGGCCAAGGCACCCGGAGCGTCAGCCAAGCAAGCAGGGCGGCGAGGCCGTTAGGGCCACCGGAGCGCCGACCCGCACAGAAACGATTCACCGGAGCAGGAAGTCAGCGACACCGACTTCCCACCCCACCCCCGAGGCCAGCCGCCGGAGCAGAAAGTCGGCCACATCGACTTTCCACTCCACCCAGCCACCAAAGCAGCCACCGGCAAAGAAAGTCAGCCGCCCGCCACACACCGCAGCCCCACCGGAGACCCAGCCAGAGCAACCGACCGCTCACAGGGCGGCCAAAGCGCCCGGAGCGTCAGCCAAGCAAGCAGGGCGATGAGGCCGTTAGGGCCACCGGAGCGCCGACCCGCACAGAAACGATCCACCGGAGCAGGAAGTCGGCCACATCGACTTTCCACTCCACCCAGCCGCCAAAGCAGCCACCGGCAAAGAAAGTCAGCCGCCCGCCACACACCGCAGCCCACCGGCGGCCCAGCCAGGGCAGCCGACCGCTCACAGGGCGGCCAAAGCGCCCGGAGCGTCAGCCGAGCAAGCAGGGCGGCGAGGTCATTGGGGCCACCAGAGTGCCGACCCGCGCAGAAACGATTCTTCAGTGTGGGAAGTCGGCGACACCGACTTCCCATCCCACCCCACCCCGCCCCCGAGGCCGGCCGCCGGAGTGGAAAGTCGGCCACGTCGACTTTCCACTCCACAGTGGCCAGGGCAGCCGGGGGCTCACGGGATGGTCAAGGGGCCCGGGCCGACGAGGTGGCCGGGGCCGGCGGGTTGGTCGCAGGGCCTCTGGTGGGCGAGGCGGCCAGGGGCGGTGGTGCCGGGGATACCGGAGTGGGAAGTCGGCATCGCCGACTTCCCACTCCGGCGTTGGTGGGGAACCGGTGGGGTGGGGTGGAGTGTCTTCAGGGGTGTCGGACGGGTGGAGGGAGTTCGGGTGGGGGCGGGACGGGAGTTGTTGGCGGCGGCCGGGGTGCTGTTTCCGGACGGGCGGGGGCGGGTGCTGGTGGTGCGGTTGCCGTACGACCGCAAGCATCCGGTGGCGGTGCCGGGCGGGGGCTGGGATCCGCAGGACGGGTCGCCGCGGCGGACGGCGGTGCGCGAGATCGAGGAGGAGTTGGGGTTCACGCCCCGGCTCGGGGCGCTCGCCTGCCTGGACTGGGCGGTGGGCCACCACCGCCCGCCGATCGCCGCCCACCTGTACTGGGCCGAGCCGCTGACGCCCGCGCAGGCTGCGGCGTTCACGCCGGACCGTACCGAGGTGGGCGGCTGGGCCTGGCTGACGCCCGAGCAGGCGGGCCGCGCGCTGCCGCCCCGGCTCTCCCGCCGGGTGACGGCCTGTCTGCGGGCGCCCCGCGCGGCCGCGCCGCTGGAGCTGGAGGACGGTCTGCCGGTCGGGCACTCGCTCGACCGCCTGACGCCCGGTCCGGCCCCCGCGTACACGGGCGCGGCGGGCCTCGCCGAGCTGTCCGCGCACTGGCCGGAGGAGACAACGCCCGCCCCGCCGTTGCTGGACCGGGACTCCTACATCGCGAGCCGCCCGCGGGTCCGGGCCAAGGCCCGCGTGGTGTTCACGGACCGGGCCGGCCGCGTCCTGCTGGTGCGGCAGCGGCCGTGGGACCTGCCGGGCGGTGACGTGCCGTACTGGACGCTGCCGGGCGGCGGTGTCGAGGCGGACCGGGAGTTCCCCCGGGCGGCGGCCCGCCGGGAGGTCCGCGAGGAGCTGGGCTGGTCCTGCGAGCCGGGGCGGCTGCTGGCGCTGGACTGGCTGCCCGGCCGGGCGGCGGACCCGGCGGCGCCCCGGGAGAACGCCGTGCTGGTGTACCTGTACGACGGCGGCACGGTGGCGGACGCGCGCTTCCCGTCGATCGTGCTGCCCGAGGAGGAGCTCGTCGAGTGGCGGCTCTGCGACCCGGCGCAGGCGCGGACGCTGCTGACGCCCGCGGCGTGGGCCCGGACGGCGGCCGCGCTGGCGGCGCGGAACCGGCCGGGCGGCCCGGCCGAGCTGGTCGCCGGGCACCCGGCCGGCTGAACGGGCCCGAGCCGGCGGACGGGACGGGCGGTGGGACAGGCGGTGGGACAGGCGGTGGGACAGGCGGCGTCCCGCCGGTCCACACTGTCCGCATGCAGAACACGCAGCACACGACGCACCCCGGGGACGGCCTGGACGCCGCCCTGACCGGCCGCCGGGTGACCGCGGTCGTCGGCGGCGACCGGCTCGACCTGGTGCTCGACGGGCCGGTGACCGTCCGGGTGGCGCAGGAGTTCCGCTTCACCGGAGCGACGGGCGTCTCGGTCTTCTTCCCCGCGCTGACCCTCCGCCCCACCAGACCACTGCTCGGTCTGGTCGGGCGGACGGTCGTCTCCGCCCGGGTCACCCCGGCCGGGGGCCTGGAGCTGGTCCTCACCGGCGAGGGCGGCGGGACGCTGTCCGTCCCGCCGCACGCGCTGCTGGCGCCGTGGCGCGTGGTCACGCCGGACGGCACGCTCTGCGCGGGGCTCCCCGGCGGCGTGGTCGACCGGTCCCCGCAGGGGTCCGGGGAACCGGACTCGGCCGGAGCCGTCAGACCTCCAGGTCGGCCTCGATCCTGGTGAGCTGGTGCCGGGCCATCGCCAGGTTGGCCCGGCCCTTGTCCAGCGCCAGGTAGAGGAACAGGCCCTTGCCGCTGCGGCTGGTGAGCGGGCGGATCAGGTGGTACTGGCTGCTGAGGGTGATCAGGATGTCCTCGATCCCGTCGCTGAGGCCCAGCATGTCCATGGTGCGCATCTTGGCCCGCACCACGTCGGTGTTCCCGGCGGCGGCCACGTTGAGGTCGAGGCCGCCGGGGCCGTCGAGGGTCGCCAGCGCCATGCCGCTGTTGTAGTCGACCAGGGCCGCGCCGATGGCGCCCTCGATCACGGTCATGGCCTGCTTGAGCGCGCCTGCGGCGTCGGTCATCTCGGTGTCTCCCGTTCCTGGGTGGGTGGTTGGTGATGGGTGGTAGCGGAAAGGCGGGGTGCGGCGGCCGGGCGCGTCAGAGCTCCCGGGCGTCCTTGGGCAGCAGCGCGTCGTTCAGCAGTGCGGCGATGCGCTGGGCGGAGCGGCGGGCCTCCAGGTGCAGGCGGCCGACGTTGGCGTCCGGGTGCGCGAGCAGGGTGAGCACGCAGCTGCCGCCGGCCGCGTAGGTGGCGACGTAGCCGTGCTCGCCGCGGACCAGCGACTCCCGGAACTCGCCCTGGCCGGTGCTGTCGGCGAGCCGTTGCGCCAGGCTGAGCGAGGCGGCGGTCATCGCCGCCAGGCCGGAGGGCTCGGTCCCGTGGGTGTCGTGGGCGACCAGCAGGCCGTCGACACTGGCCACCAGACCGCCCGCGAGGTGCGGCATCCGGTGCTTGATGGCGCGGAGTTCGGCCAGCAGCTCGGTCTCCAAGGCGATCAGTTGTCTCCTTCCGACACGCTGCTTGAGCGCCCGCCTCATGGCCGTGAGGGCGGGGTCGCGGGCGGAGAGTGGTTCAAAGTCGGGCCTCCAGAAGGGTTCGGACCCGGATCAGCAGCGCGGTGTCCGGATCGGTGTGGTGGGCGGGGCGGTGGCGGGATCCGGCCCGCGCCGCCCGCCGGTGAGGGCGGCGAGCGCCGCACCGGGCACCCGGCGGTGCAGTCCGCCGGGGGCGCGCGGGGCCGGCACCCGGTCCGTCCCCGGCGCCCCCACCGCGACCCCGGCGTCGGAACCGGCACCGCCCCCGTCGTCGGAGCCGGCCAGCAGGCCGGCGGCGGCGAGCCGGCGGACGTCCGCCGTGGTCGCGAACGCGGAGCGGCCGAGCAGCCGGGCCAGCTCCGCCGGGGTTCTCCGGCCGTCCGCGTGGTCGAGCAGATCGCACTGGCGCCGGGTCGGCGGGCGGAGCCGGCGGGCGTGGCGGCCGGGGGCGGTGACGGCCGGCGGGGCGGCGGACCGGCAGAGCGGCGCGGTGTCGAACTGCGCCGAGGGCCAGATCCGGTCCAGCAGGCGCTGCCGCCGCTCGGCCTCCCGGCGCAGCCGGTGGGCGCCGACCGCGGCCACCGGGCCGAGCCAGTGCCGCACACCGGGCGCGAAGGTCCAACGCGGCGGAGCGGCAAGGGCGTTGTCGGGGGCGTCGAGCAGGAAGCAGGCGGCGTCGTAGAGCGCGCCGAGGTGGCAGAGTTCGAGCTCGCCGCGGGTCAGCCTGCCCTGTTCGACCAGCGCCTCGCCGACCCGGGCGTGCGGGCCGAACCGGTGCACGGCCTCCCGCCAGGTCTCGGGGGCGAGCCGGCCGCAGGCGGTGAGCAGGGTGGCGAGGTCGGGGGCCCGGTCGGACTCGGCGTGGGCGACCAGGCCGTCGACGAGGTAGACGGTCCCGGCCGGGCCGCGCAGGGCGCCGGTGGCGCGTTCACCGGCGAGCCGTTCGACGGCCGCGGCGGGGGTCCAGCCGGCCCCGTCCGATGGCCGGAACCCGACGGCGGCGCGCGCCGCCTCCGCGCCGCGGCAGTCCGGTCCGGGGTTCGCGTCGTGGTTCGTCATCCGAGCACCAGTTCCTCGGCGATCGCCTGGAGGCGGAACCGGGCGACGGCGAGGTTGCCCTCGGCGCGGTCGAGCCAGAGGTGCAGGACGAGTCGGCTGTCGAAGACGGTATCGATGAAGCAAAGCAGGTGGTAACTGCGCCCGGCGGTCAGGATGATGTCCTGCAGCGGTACCGCGCCGTCCTCCGCCGCAGTGAAGGTCGCTCCCTCAACGGCCGCCCGCACCAGGTCCGTTGCCTCCGCGGCCGTGGTGTCGTGGTCGCCGGTCGGACTGACCCCGACGCTGCCCAGGGCGAGCCCGCTGCTCCAGTCGATCAGACTGGCGGCGCGGGCCCCGGCGATCGCCATCGCCCGGGACAGGCACTCGTCGATACCCGGCACTCGGGCTCCTTCGGAGGGTTCGGGGAGGAAACGGCGCGGCGGGACACGACCGCCGGGCACCGGCCGGACCGCCACGAGCCGTGGCGGGTTCGACACGGAAGGCTACTGATGGAATCCATGCAAGGAACATTCCGATGGCATATTCACACAACAATAATGGGTTTTCAGCCATCCTTTGACGGACCGTCAGACCGTCTCCGGCGCCATCACCGCTGCCCGCACACCCGTGCGCGGCACGAACGAACGATCCACCTGGGGCGCCACCTTGGCCGGTTGTCGGCGAACCCGACGAACGCCGGACCGCGCATGCGATAGAACCGACGGGTCCCGCGCCCCCGGCAGCCCCGGCGGCAACAGCAGACCCCGGCAACAACGGCGACGGCGACGGCAACAACAACGGCAAGGGCCGGGAAACGACGAAGCGGCCGCCCCCGCAGGGGAACGGCCGCTTCCGATGGAGCGCCAGGCCCGGGTTGCACGGACTCTCCCTACTGAAAGTAGGACGTGCTCTGGTAGCACCGCTGACGCCTGGTCGAACCGGTCCCGATCCCCGCTCCGCGAAGATCGTTCCCTTTCGACGAGATAAACAGTAGCAGGCCATCACGCCTGGTCAGAAATCCGCTCCCCGACCCCCGGCCCGCCACCGGCGGCCAGCAGCGCGCGGTAGCCGGCGATCAGCGCCGCGAGCCCGACCTCGAAGGCCTGGTCGGCCCGGTGCCGCCCGGCCGGGACGGCGGCCAGCGCGTCGGCCAGCCGCGGGGTGGCGGCCCGGTCGACGGCGTCGACCATGACGGCGGGCGCGACGAGGTCCAGCGCCGAGCCGAGGATGAAGCTCTCCAGCGCGGTGATCACGCCCATCACCTCCTCCCGGGCGAAGCCCGCCGCCTCCAAGGTGGCGACGGCCCGCTCGTACACCTCGTGCATGAACGGTTCGGCGAGCGGCGCGGTGGCCAGCAGCCGGATGATGCCGGGGTGTTCGGCGAAGGCCTCGCGGTAGGCGCGGGCCCAGCCGTGCAGCGCCTCGTCCCACGGCCGGTCCCAGAGCGAGCGCTCGCCGATCGCCCGGACGAGCTCGGCGCGCATCAGGGCGACGATCTCGGCGCGGCCGGTGACGTGGTGGTAGAGCGCCGAGGGGCTGACCTTGAGCGCGCCGGCGAGGGCCGGGATGGTCAGGTCGCCGGCCTCGTCGACCAGCCGCAGCGCGGTCTGCACGATGCGCTGCCGGTCCAGCAGGGGTGTGCGCGGCCTCGCCATGGGGTTCCCGTCCTTCTCGACGTTTCGCGATGTCACCGGCGGCGCGGCGCGACGCGGCCCTACGATCATCGCGCAAGATCATCGTGATGAAAACGTAATCGAATGACTTTCAATAAAACCCTTCCGCGCCCCGCCCGGCCGCGCCTACGGTTACCGAATCCCATTCAGTTAACCAGGTCACACCAGACCGCACCGGGAGAGGACGCACCCGTATGCGCGCCGACACGATCTTCACCGGCGGCCGGATCCACACCGGCGACCCGGCCCGCCCCGTCACCGACGCCCTCGCCGTCACCGCCGGGCGGATCACCGCCCTCGGCGTGGCGGCCCACGCGCTGCGCGACGAGCGGACCGAGACCGTCGACCTGGCCGGCGGCGCCCTGCTGCCGTCCTGGGGCGACGGCCACGTCCACCCGCTGATCGGCGGGCTCGGCCTGCGCGGCGTCCCGGTCCGGGACTGCACCAGCCTGGACGAGGTGGTCGAGGCCGTCCGGGTCTGGGCCGAGGCGCACCCCGAGGCCGAGTGGATCACCGGCGACGCCTTCGACCCCTGGCTCGCCGAGGGCGGCCTGTTCGACGCCGCGCTGCTGGACGCGGCCGTCCCCGACCGGCCGGTGCTGCTGCGCACCATGGACCACCACACCGGCTGGGCCAACAGCGAGGCGCTGCACCGGGCCGGGTACACCGCCGACACGCCCCAGCCGGCGCACGGCGAGATCGTCCGCCGCGCCGACGGCAGCCCGCTCGGCACCCTGCGCGAGTTCGGCGCGCTCAACCCGGTGCTCGCCCTCGTCCCGCTGCCCGACCTCGCCGAGCAGGTCGACGCGCTGCACGCGACGGCCCGGGTGCTCGCCTCCGCCGGGGTGACCTGGGTCCAGGACGCCTGGGTGGAGCCCCACCAGGTCGACACCTGGCTCGCCGCCGTCGCCGACGGCCGGGACCTCGCCGTACGGGCCAACCTCGCGCTGCTGCTGGAGCCGGACGCCTGGCGTGGGCAACTCCCCCGGCTCGCCGCCGACCGCGAGCGGGTCGAGGCCGCCGGGCGCGGCCAGGTCACCGCGCGGGCCGTCAAGTTCTTCGCCGACGGCGTCCTGGAGTCCGGCACCGCCGCGCTGCTGGAGCCCTACAGCGACTGCCCGCACTCGCACGGCGCCGCCAACTGGAGCGGCGCGGAGCTGGCCGACGCCGTCACCGCCGTCGACGCGCTCGGCTTCCAGCCGCACATCCACGCCATCGGCGACCACGGCGTGCGGATCGCCCTGGACGCGATCGAGGCCGCCGCGCGCCGCAACGGTCCGCGCGCCCGCCGTCCGGTGATCGCCCACGTCCAGCTGGTCGACCCGGCCGACCTGCCGCGGTTCGCCGAGCTCGGTGTGATCGCCAACTTCGAGCCGCTCTGGGCGCAGCCGGACCCGCTGATGACCGAGCTGACGCTGCCCAGGATCGGCCCCGAGCGCGGCGCCCGGCAGTACCAGATCGCCGCCCTGCTGCGCGACGGCGCGCGGGTCTCGTTCGGCAGCGACTGGCCGGTCACCCGCTACGAGCCGCTGGCCGGGCTGGCCACCGCCGTGACCCGGCAGACGCCCGAGGGCCTGCCGGAGGGCGGCTGGCTGCCGCAGGAGCGGATCGGCCTCGGCCAGGCGCTCGCCGCCTACTCGGCGGGCGTGGCGCACCAGGCGTTCGAAGAGGACGCCTGGGGGGTGCTGCGGGTCGGCCTGCGGGCGGACCTGGTGCAGCTGGCCGCCGACCCGTACGCCGTCCCGGCGGGCGAGCTGGCCGGGGTCGCCGTACTCGGCACCTGGCTGGGCGGCCGCCGCACGCACTGAGCGCCCCCACCGGCAGTGCGCGCCCCGGGCGCGCGCCAGGGCCGCCCGCGCCCCCACCCGGGCGGCCTCCTCTACCCTCGACCGCACGACCCCAGGAGAGCTCCCCCATGCACCTGCCCTCCGACACGACCGCCCGCGCGGCCGCGCCCGCGCCCGCGCCGACGGCAGCGACGGCACCGGCCCCCGGGCTGGAACGCGGTGTCCTCGGCACCGGCGACATCGTCTTCTTCGTCGTGGCCGCCGCCGCGCCGCTCACCGTGATGGCCGGCGTCGCCCCGTTCGCCATCGCCTTCGGCGGCATCGGCGCCCCGGCCGCCTACCTGGCCACCGGCCTGGTGCTGGCCCTGTTCGCGGTCGGCTTCACCACCATGACCGCGCACGTCCGCAACGCCGGCGCGTTCTACGCCTACGTCACCCGGGGCCTCGGCCGGCCCGCCGGGCTCGGTGCCGCGCTGCTCGCGGTGCTGTCGTACAACGCGATCCAGATCGGCATGTTCGGCGCCTTCGGCTACTTCGCCAAGGAGACCGCCGCCGACCTGCTCGGCGTGGACCTGCCCTGGCCGCTCTGGGCGCTGTCGGGGGTCGCGGCGGTCTGGTTCCTGGGCTACCGCTCGATAAACCTCGGCGCCAAGGTGCTCGGCGCGCTGCTGATCGCCGAGACCGGCA
This sequence comes from Kitasatospora sp. NPDC008115, assembly GCF_042957205.1. NCBI lineage: Bacteria > Bacillati > Actinomycetota > Actinomycetes > Kitasatosporales > Streptomycetaceae > Kitasatospora > Kitasatospora sp. NPDC008115. The sequence continues at coordinate 84,255 of NZ_JBIBHU010000026.1, forward strand.
TCCTGCTGGTGCTCGCCGTCGCGATCCTGGCCAGGGGCGGGGCGCACGGCCTCTCGCTCGGCTCGTTCGCGCCCGGGAACATGGTCACCGGCGGCATGGGCGGCGTGCTCGGCCTGTCGTTCGCCGCGTTCGTGGGCTTCGAGGCGACCGCGATCTACCGGGAGGAGGCCCGGACGCCGCACCGCACGGTGCCCAGGGCCACGTACGCGGCGATCGCCTTCCTCGGGCTGTTCTACACCTTCATCACCTGGACGATCGTGCAGGCCTTCGGCGACTCCGGGGCGGTGGCCGCGGCGACCGACGACCCGGCCGGGATGTTCTTCACCGCGATGACGGACTACGTCGGCGGCTGGGCGACGGACCTCCAGCGCGTCCTGATCGTCACCAGCCTGCTGGCCGCGCTGCTCGCCTTCCACAACACCATCACCCGCTACGGCCACGCGCTGGCCACCGAGGGCGCCGCACCGGCCGCGCTCGGGCGGATCCACCCCCGGCACCGCTCGCCGTGGATCGGCGGCATCGCCCAGAGCCTGCTGGCGGCGGGCGCCGTCGTGGTCGCCGCGCTGATCGGCGCGGACCCGTACAACCAGTTCTTCCTCTGGGTGAACTCCCCCGGCGTGGTGGGCATCCTGCTGCTCCAGGCGCTGGCCGGGCTCGCCGTGTACGCGTTCTTCCGGCGCGAGCGGGCGGCGGCGGCGAGCGCGGGCCGGCTGCGCACGGTGGTCGCCCCGCTGCTCTCCACGGCGCTGCTGTGCGGCGCGACCGGGCTGGTGGTCTGGCGCCTGGACCTGTTCACGGCTGCCGGACCCGAGGTCAACTGGCCGCTGGTGTCGGTGGTTCCGGTGGTGTTCCTGACCGGGGTCGGCCTCGCCCTGCGGCTGCGCTCGCGCCGCCCGGAGGTGTACGCCCGGCTCGGCCGCACGGACACCGAGGGTGAGCCGGACACCCGCTGAGACCCCGCCGGCGCCGGCCGGGCACCCGTCCGGGCGGGGGCACCCGGTCGGCGTACGATCGAAGTGCGGCGGCCACCACCCGCGGGCCCCTCGACCAGGGGCCCCGGTCCGGTGGCCGGCGCCCCCGGACGCTCCCCGGCCGCCTGCGGCGGCACCCGGCGCCGCACCCGGTCGAAGGCCGCGGAGGACCCGACACAGGGAAGAGCGGACCATGGCACTCTCCACCACTCCGACGGCCGGCCCCGACCGGACCGGCTCCCACACCTACGAGACGATTCCCGTGGGCGAGGGCCCGCACAGCGTCGTCGCGAGCAGCGACGGCCGGCGGGTCTACGTCACCAACTTCCTCGACGGGACGGTCACCGCCGTCGACACCCCGGCGAACACCGTCGCGACGACCTTCCCGGTCGCCGTCGGCCCGTACGGGGTGGCCCTGGACCCGCCCGGTGAGCGGCTGTACGTCGCCGAGCAGTCCTCCGACGTGGTCAAGGTGTTCGACACCGCCACCGGGGGCGGGATCACCAGCACCGGCATGGGCGCCCGCCCGTACGGCCTGGTCGTCACGGTCCACCCCGAGCAGTTACTGATCGCCAACGCCATCGACGACCAGGTGATGGTCTCCGACCTGCTCACCAAGAGCCACGGCACCCTGACCGGCATCGACTTCCCGGTCGGCCTCGCCGCGGATCCCAGCGGCAACCGCTTCTACGTGAGCAACTACTTCGCGAACACGGTCACGGTGTACGACGCGACCGAGGTCATCGAGGTGGAGGGGCCGACGCCGGCCGAGCCGCTCGAGGTGTTCCCGGTCGACCGGGGGCCGTACGGGCTGGCCGTCGGGCCGCACGACTCGATGCTGTACGTGGCCCACTTCCCGTTCGACAAGCTCTCCGTGATCGACGTCCACAGCGGCGCCGTCACCCGCACCGTCGCGGTGCCGGGCGGTCCGCGCGGCGTCGCGGTCAGTCCGGACGGCGACCGCCTCTATGTCACCGCCTTCTTCGAACGGTCGCTGGTGGTCGTCCCGCTCTGAGCACACCCTGTTCGGACACCTGTTCGATTCTCGGCGTAGGCTGGGGCCATGAGCACCGCCTCCGCCGTCCACCTCCAGCCGTCGCTGTTCGACGACCCCGGGCCGACCGGACCCGCCCTCGGGCCGCTCACGGGCGTGCGCCGCGAGGTGCTGGGGTCCGGCGCCTGGGTGGACCTGCTGCCCGGCTGGCTGCACGGGGCCGACCGGCTGTTCGAACAGCTGGCCGCCGAGGTCCCCTGGCGGGCCGAACGGCGCGAGATGTACGAGCGCACGGTGAACGTCCCCCGGCTGCTCGCCTCCTACCGGGAGGACGACCCGCCGCCGCACCCGGTGCTCGGCGAGGCCCGCACGGCGCTGAGCCGGTACTACGCGCGCGAGCTGCGCGAGCCGTTCCGCACCCTGGGGCTCTGCTACTACCGGGACGGCCGGGACAGCGTGGCCTGGCACGGCGACCGGATCGGGCGCGGCGCGCGCGAGGACACCATGGTGGCGATCCTCTCCGTCGGCGAGCCCCGGGCGCTGCTGCTGCGCCCGCGGAGCGGCGGCGGCCCGGTGCTGCGGCACCGGCTCGGGCACGGCGACCTGCTGGTGATGGGCGGCTCCTGCCAGCGCACCTGGGAGCACGCGGTGCCGAAGACCGCCCGGCCGACGGGCCCCCGGATCAGCATCCAGTTCCGGCCGCTCGGCGTCTCCTGACGGCGGCGCGGCCTCTCCTGAGGGCGGCGCAACGTCTCCTGACGGCGATGCGGGGTCTCCCGACGGCGGCGCGCGCACCCGCCCGTGCGCTTGCGCTTGCCGGCCGCGCGCCCCGGGCGGACGCTGGCCGGGGAAGCGGGCGGGGCGAGGAGGGCCGCGGCATGCCGAAGGCGGGCAGGTACCACGAGGGCGTCCCCTGCTGGGTCGAGCTGGGCGCGGTGAACCTCGGACGGGCCCGGCGCTTCTACGGCGGCCTGTTCGACTGGGAGTTCGTCGACCTGCCCGGCTGGACCGTCGCCACGCTGCGCGGCGCCCAGGTCGCGGGCCTCATCGCCCGGACGGCGAGCCCGGGGGCGCTCCCGGGCGCGGCGCAGTCCTGGACGACGTACCTGGCCGTGGCCGACGCCGAGCGGACGGCCGAGGCGGTCCGGGAGGCCGGCGGGCGGGTGCTGCGCGAGCCCTACGAGGTACCGCCCGAGCAGGGCTGGGCGGCGCTCGCGGCCGACCCGGCCGGCGCGGTGTTCGGCCTGCGGCAGGGCCTGCTCTGGCAGGGCGCGGGCCTGGTCGACGAGCCGGCCGCGTTCAGCTGGAGCGAGCAGCACTCCCCCGCCCCGGACACCGCCCGGGCCTTCTACCGGCGGGTCTTCGGCTACGAGTACGGCCGCGGGAGCGACGGCGCCACCCTGTTCCGGGTCGACGGGCAGCCGGCCGGCGGCATCGCCCGGCACCCCGAGGCCGGCTGGTCGGTCCACTTCGGCACCGCCGACACCGACCTCGCGGTCGAGCGGGTGCGCGAGCTCGGCGGCACCGTACTGGCCGGGCCGCAGCCCACCCCGTTCGGACGGCGGGCGGTGGTCCGCGACGACGGCGGCGCGGAGTTCACCCTGGTCGGCCTCCCGTCGGCGGAGCGGACACTGGCCGCCTGAGCGCCTCCCGCAGCCGGGCGACGTCCTCGGCGTCCTTCGCCCGGCGCGGACGGCGCGGGTCCCAGACCGGCATCATCCGCTTGATCTCGATCTGCGCCCGCGGCGCCACGATCGGGCAGACCAGCCCGCCGAGCCGTCCCGGCGGCCCGTCCAGCAGCCCGTCCGGCCAGGCCGTTCCCGCCCAGGGGCCGCCGGCCACCAGCACGCGGCCGTCGGGGGTCGGGTCGACCAGCGCGAAGCTCGACTCCAGGCCGTCCTTGGCGAAGTCGAGCTGCTGTTCCGGCGGACCGCCCGCGAGCGGCCGGTACCCGAGGCCGCGCAGCCCGGCGGCGAGCGCGGCGGCGTCGGCGGCCGGGGCGAACCAGTCGACGTCCTCGTGGTCGCGGGTCTGCTCGCCGAGGAAGAAGTCCATCGCCCAGCCGCCGCGCAGCCAGACGAACGCGCCGAGACGGCGGGCGAGGCCCACCGTCTCGGCGATCTGCGCGAGTTGCCCGTCGGCACGCTTCCGGTCCATGGACCCCACCTCCACGGTTCCGGACGCTATACCCGCCGCAGCCCCTCCGTCGCGGGGATTCGCGTCAAGGTCCGGGTCTCAGTCCTTGACCGCGCCGGCCAGCCCGGAGACCAGCTTGCGCTGCACCGCGATGAAGAAGATCAGCACCGGTACGGTCATCAGCGTGGAGGCGGCCATGATGCCGCCCCAGTCGTTCTCGTCCGGCTTGAAGAACACCAGCAGGGCCGAGGGGAGGGTCTGGTTCTCGGTCGCGCTGATGATGAAGGTCTTGGCGAAGACGAAGTCGTTCCACGCCGCGATGAAGGAGAACACGCTGGTCGCGGCCAGCCCGGGGGCGACCAGCGGCAGCAGGATCGTCCACAGGATGCGGGTCCGGCTGGCGCCGTCGATCTGCGCCGCCTCCTCGATCGACACCGGCACGGCGGCGACGAAGCCCCGCATCATCCAGATCCCGAAGGGCAGCGAGAAGGCCAGCTGCACCAGCACCAGCGAGGCCAGGGTGTTGAGCCCGATGCCCGGCGCGTACTGGCCCGCGTCGCGGAACATGAAGAACAGCGGGATGGTCAGCGCCTCGACCGGGATCATCTGGGCGATCAGGAACATCACCATGATGGTGGTGCGGAAGCGGAACTTGAACCTGGTCACCGCGACCGCCGCGAGGAAGACCACCAGCGCGGAGAGCACCACCACCGACAGCGCGATCACCAGGCTGTTGACGAAGTACCGGCCGAAGCCGTCCACGCTGAGCACCTGGCGGAAGCTCTCCAGCGTCGGGTGCGCCGTCCACGGGCGCGGGTTGAGCGACTGCACCTCGCCCTTCGGCTTGAAGGCCGAGAGCACCATCCAGAAGATCGGGAAGGCGGTGACGACGGCCACCAGGAGCGCGATCGTGTTGGCGCTCAGGCGCCAGCGGCTACGGGCGTTCACAGTTCGTTCCCCGTCCTGCGCAGCGAGCGGATGTAGAGGACGGTCGGGATCACCAGGATCAGCAGCATGATCACACCGATGGCCGCGCCGAGCCCGTACTGGGAGGAGGCGAAGGCCTTCTGGTAGGCGTAGACGTTGAGGACCAGGTTCTGGCCGGCGATGCCGCCGCCCTCGGTCATCACGTAGATCTGGGTGAAGACCTTGAAGTCCCAGATGACCGACTGGATCACCACGATGGTCAGGATCGGGCGGAGCATCGGGGCGGTGATCCGGCGGAAGGTGCTCCAGGTCCCGGCGCCGTCCAGCGCCGCCGCCTCCAGGATCTCGGTCGGGATCGCCTTGATGCCCGCGTACAGCGTCACCATGACGAACGGGAAGGAGTGCCAGACCACGACGGCGCCGACGATGAGGAACGCCGTCCACTTGTCGTAGAACCAGTTGAACTCGTGGAAGCCGTCCAGGCCGATGCCCACCAGGGTCTTGTTGACCAGGCCGAGGTTGGTGTCGAACAGGAAGCTCCACACCGTCGAGCCGGTCATCGCCGGGGCCGCCCAGGCCGCCATCGCGGCGGTGGTCAGCACCAGCCGGGGCACCCGGCCCACCCTGGTCAGCAGCACCGCGAGGGTGGCGCCGACGGCCAGGGTGGCGACCACGCAGAACGCGGCGAAGCCGATCGTCTGCAGCAGCACCGACCAGAACTGCCCGTCGCTCAGGATCTTCTGGTAGTTGCCGAAGCCGACGAAGCTGGTCGGTACACCGCCGGAGGCCTGCGCCTGCCCGAAGTCCAGCACGGACAGCAGGCCGAGCTGGTAGATCGGGTAGGCGACCAGCGGGATCATGATGACCGCCGCCGGCAGCAGGAGCAGCAGCGGGGTTCGGCGTCGGCCGCGCGGGGGCGCGGCCGACGCCCTGCCCCGGCGCCACCCGCTCGGGGAAGGCGGCGCCGCCGGGGCGGTCGTGGTGGGTGCGGACACGTACGGGACCTGCTCTCTGGATGCCCGGTGGGCCCGGGTCCGGTGGCGTGGACCCACCGGACCCGGGATCAGCCGGCCTGGGCTGTCGGCCTGGGCGCTCGGACGGCCCTGGCTCAGTGGGCGGCGAAGGCCGAGGTGATCTGGGTGGCGGCGTCGCCCGAGGCCTTGGCCACGTCCGCCTTGCCGGTGACGATCTGCTGGAGCATCGTCGGGATGACGGACTGCGCGTCGATCTGCGCCCACGCCTGGTCCAGCGGGACGAACTTGGTGCCGGCCGCGATGGTGTCGGTGAACGGCTTCAGGAAGGCGTCCTTCGCGGCGACCTTGGCGTTGACCGACTTCAGGGTCGGCAGGTTGCCCATGGCGTCGTACATCTGCTCCTGGTACACCGGGCTCGCCAGCAGCTCGGCGAACTCCACGGCCAGGGTGCGGTGCTTGGCCGCCTTCATCACGCCGAGGTTGTTGCCGCCGGCGAACGCCGGGGCGATCGATCCGGCCTTCTCGCCGGGCAGCGGCACGACCGCGTACTTGCCCTTGGCCGCGCCGGCGTCCACCTTGCTGCGGCTGGAGTTCGGCAGGATCGCCATCGCCGACTTGCCGGCCGCGAACAGGTCGACGGTCTTGCCGCCGGTGAGGTCGGCGCACTGCTGGACCGGGCAGCCGTTCTCGTTGAAGAGGTCGGTGTAGCGCTTGATGCCGGCCTGCGAGGCGGGCGAGTTGATCGCCGCCTTGAACTTGTCGCCCTCCTTGGCGGCGATGTCGCCGCCCGCGTCCCAGACGAAGGGCAGCGCGCCGAAGGTGTACTTGCCGCCGATCGCGATGCCGAAGGTGTCCGGGTGCGCGGCGTGGATCTTCTCGGTGGCGGCGACCAGGTCGGCGTAGGAGGCCGGCGCGGCCAGGCCGGCCTCGGTGAACAGGTCGGTGCGGTAGTAGAGCGCGCGCACGCCGACCCACCACGGCAGACCGTAGGTCTTGCCGTCGAGCACGGCGGTCGAGGCGATCGCCGGGTCGAGGTCGCCCTTGTCCTTCCACTTGTCGAGGTCGGCGCCGATGTCGGCGAGGCCGCCCGCGGCGACGTAGCCGGGCAGGTCGGTGTTGCCGAACTCGACGAGGTCCGGGGCGCTGTTCGGGTCGTTGAACGCGCCCTTCATCTTGGCTGCACGGGCCGAGGCGTCGGTGTCGATGTAGCTGACGTTGACGGTGACGCCCTGGTGGGAGGCCTGGAACTCGGCGACCGCCTTGCTGATCACCGCCTCCTTGGCGGCGTTGCCGGCCTCGTTGTACAGCCAGACCTGCAGCGTGCCGGTCTTGTCGTCCGCGGCCTTCTCGCCGGCCGGTACGGCGGTACCGGGCGAACAGGCGACGGCGGCCGTGAGGCAGGTGGCGGCGAGAACGGCGGCCGCGGTGGTCCGTCTGGCGATGCGCATGGGTGTGGAGCCTCCCCTCCCGACAGCTGCCGCCGAGACGTACGCCGCTGGGGACGGGCACGTCGAAGCAGGCCCTGACCGGGGCCGGTGTGATGGGTGCGTGCGTGAACGCGTGAATGTGGGGGTGGTGCTGTACGCGGGTACGGCAGAGCGACCGCTCGGGTGGGCTGCGTCGCCTGCTCGATGCCAGGGACGTTAGGCGCGGGCGCTCACGCCCAACAAGAGTCGGTTCGCGAAGTTTTGCACTGCACAACGCTGTATCGAAAAAGCAGCGACCGGGTCCGGAAGGGGTACGGTTCGACAACCGCTGCCGTCCGGCGGCGGAACGAGAGGGGAACGGGATCGATGACGGAGCAGGCGGCCGGCCCGGCCACCACCGCGAAGCCGAAAAAGGCGGCGGGCGAGCGCAACCAGTCCTCCTCGCTGCGCCGGGCGCTGTCCGTCCTCGGCTACGTCCGCGACCACGGCGACGGGCGCGGCGTCCCGCTCGCGCAGCTCGCCGAGGCCCTCGACCTCAACAAGTCCACCGTGCTGCGGCTCACCGGCCCGCTGCTGGACGAGCACCTGCTCGACCGCGACCGGGAGACCGGCTGGTTCCGGCTCGGCCACGGCTCGCTCCGCCTCGGCCAGGCCTACCTCTCCACCCTCGACCTGCGCAGCGTCGCCGCCGAGCACCTGCGCCGCCTCCAGCGCGAGGCCGGCGAGACCGTCCACCTCACCGTCTGGCAGGCGCCCGGCATCGTCTACCTGGACAAGGTCGAGGACGAGACCAACGTCCGGATGGCCTCCCGGGTCGGCAGCCGGGCCCCCGCCTACTGCACCGCGACCGGCAAGGCGATCCTCGCCTGGCTCCCCGACGAGGCGGTCGCCGAGGTCGTCGCCGCCGGCCTGCGCCCGGTCACCACCTGGACCATCTCCGACGAGACCCACCTGCGCGCCGACCTCGCCCGCATCCGGGCCCGCGGCTACTCCATCGACGACCGCGAGAACGAGCCCGAGGTCCGCTGCGTCGCCGCCCCGATCTTCGACCACACCGGCGAGGTCACCGCGGCCCTCTCGGTCTCCGGCCTCACCTCCCGGATGACCGCCGCCCGCGTCCGCGCCCTCGGCCCCGTCGTCGCCCAGGTCGGCCTGCGCATCTCCCGCGAACTCGGCTCCGACCGCCCGGTGGCATGACACGCGGAAGGGCCCGGCACCTGAACCAACAGGTGCCGGGCCCTTCCGGCTTGGAGCGCCAGGCCCGGGTCGCACGGACTCTCCCCACTGAAAGTGGGACGTGCTCTGGTAGCACCACT
>NZ_JBIBHU010000026.1:93096-122764 GCF_042957205.1 Kitasatospora sp. NPDC008115
CACGGACTCTCCCCACTGAAAGTGGGACGTGCTCTGGTAGCACCACTGACGCCTGACGAGGAATCACTCCCTCGCGACAGGAAGAACACTACCAGCTCAGAACGGGTGCCCGGACCGCGGTCGGGGGCGGTCAGGCGCCGGCGGTCAGGCGGGTGCGGGGGTGGCGTTGGAGGGCTTCCAGTTCGCGTTGGAGGGGCGGCTTGGGGACGGCGAGGACGGGGCAGCCGGCGTGGCGGGTGCAGTAGGCGGTGACGGAGGGGCGCAGCGCGCGGGCGAGGGCGCCGCGGCTGCCGGCGCCGAGGACCAGCAGGTCGTCCGGGCGGTCGGCACAGCGGACCAGGGCCTGGCCGGTCTCGCCGCGGACGGCGATGCTGCGCAACCGGGCGCCGGCCCAGGCGCCGCCGAAGGCCTGGTCGAGGGCGTCGCGCAGCCGGGTGGCGGCGGCGTCGCGGCAGGCGGTCAGGAGTGGCGGGCAGGGCGAGCGGCGGTAGCCGAACTCGCCGCCGGCCGGGGTCCAGCAGTGCACGGCGAGGACCTCGGCGTCGAGCCGGCGGGCCTCGGCGACGGCGCGGTGCAGGGCGGCGAGGCTGCCGAGCGAGCCGCTGACGCCGACGACGACGCGGCCGCGGCCGTCGTCCTCGGGGCCCCGGGGTGCGCTGGGGAGGTCTGTCGGCTCGTCCGCCATGGTGCTGGTCCGTCCTTCCGGCTGGTGACTGGTGTCGTCGGTCCTCAGCCAAGCCGGGCGGACGGCGGGCGGGCGGTTCGTTGACGGGCCCCTGACGCGCGCGGGCCCGGTCCGTACGGTTTCCTGACGCGGGGGGCAGGTCCGACGCGGGCCGGCACGGAAATTGCCGGACCGGATCGTGGACGCTCTGGTTGAATCCGGGGCCATGGACATCAGCGCCCAGGAGGGCGGCCTGCCCGGCCGGCCACTCCGTCACATCGCGATCCTGCTGTTCCCCGGCGTCGAGGAGTTGGACGCCATCGGCCCCTGGGAGGTGCTCGCCTACTGGACGCGCAACTTCCCCGAGGACGGCTGGCGGGTGTCGTGCGTGTCCCGTGACGGCGGGCCGGTGGAGTGCGCCAAGGGGCTGACGGTGCACGCGCACCACTCCTGGGCGTCGGCACCGGCCCCGGAGGTGGTGGTGCACCCGGGCGGGCAGGGCACCCGGCCGCTGCTGGCGGACGAGGAGCACCTGGCGCGGGTGCGGGAGCTGGCCGCGTCGGTGCCGCTGATGGCCGGCGTCTGCACCGGCGCGCTGGTGTACGCGAAGGCGGGTCTGCTGCGGGGGCGGCCGGTCACCACGCACTGGGCCTCGCTCGACCTGCTGGCCGAGCTGGAGCCGACCGCCGAGGTGCGGCGGGAGGACCGCTTCGTCGACGACGGGGACGTGATCACCTCGGCCGGGATCTCGGCGGGGATGGACATGGCGCTGCACCTGGTCGCCCGGCTGTCCTCGGTGGAGCGGGCGCGCCGGGTGCGCCGCGGCATCCAGTACGACCCGCAGCCGCCGGTGTAGCCCTCGGCGGGTGACCGGGGGGCCACCGGTGGAAGAACAGGTGACGACGGCGCGCGAGGGCGGTGGTGATGACCTGCGGTGGCGTCCGTGCCCCGGGTTCACGCGGTCTTCCGGGTACGGACCGGGCGGGCCGATGATGCCGGTGCCCCCGCCCGCCTCCGACCGGGAGTTCCCGTGTTCCGACTCGCCGCCAGGGCCGCCTCGGCCCTCGCCCTCGCCTCCGCCCTGGCGCTCACCGTCACCACCCCCGCCCTCGCCGACCCGCCCCGGCAGCCCGCCGCGAGCGACATCGCCGGCGTCGGCGCGGGCGTCACCGAGACCCTGTTCAACCAGTTCTCCACCGACTACAACGCCTCGCTGGCCGCCGCCGGGGACACCACCTCCCCGCGCCTGTACAGCTGGGACTCCACCGGAACCCCGTCCCAGATCGTCACCAAGGCCGGGGCCACCCCGATCGTCCGCCCGGACCGGACCGACGCGGGACTGGCGGCGTTGAACGCCACCACCAGCGGCACCGTCGACTTCGTCCGTGCCACCCGCCTCCCGAACGCCAACGACCTCCCCGGCAACCTGTTCGTGGCGTTCGCCAAGGACGCGGTCAGCTGGGCCGCACCGGCCGGCGGCAACGCCCCGCGGAACCTGTCCACCCACGACCTCTCCAACATCTACAACTGCCGCGTCACCAACTGGAAGCAGATCGACCCCGCGCTGCCCGACGCGACCATCGTCCCGGTACTCGCCGGCCGCCTCTTCGTCGACCGGTGGGGCGTCACGGGCGCACCGATGGAGTCCTCGGAGGCCCTCCTCAAGGCCATCGCCTACCCGCCCGCGGGCACGGACGGCTCCAGCGACCGCTCGTGCGTGCGCGTCGTCGAGCGGGGGGACCAGGGCTGGGACGCGCTCCTGCACGACCCCAACGCGATCGTGCCCTACTCCGTCGGCCGCTTCGTCGGCCAGGTCTACGGCGGGCACTCCCGCCCCGGTGACGACCCCGTCATCCTCACCGTCCGCGGCATCGACGGAATCGACCCGGTGTCCTCCGCGGACCACGCCTTGTCCCTCTCCTTCGCGAACACGCCCTACGGACGAGTCCTCTTCAACGTGGTGCGCGAGGCCGACTGGTACAGCACCTCCGCAACAGGCGGCCTGCGCAAGGTCTTCGGCCCCTCCGGGTGGATCTGCAAGAGCCCCGCCGCCGTCGCCGCCATCAAGAGCCACGGCTTCCGGCTCCTTCCCTACGGCGGCGCCTGCGGCTCGACGCTCCACCGGTGACCGACCTTCTGCGCCCCCTTCCACAACCGGGAGTCCCCGTCATGCTCCGATTCGCCGCCCGGGCCGCCGCCCTCTTCCTGACCGCCGCACTGGCACTCACCACCACCGCGCCCGCCCTCGCCGACCCGCCCCGGCAGCCCGCCGCGAGCGACATCGTCGGCGTCGGGGCGGAGACCACCGAGATGCTGTTCAACCGGTTCTCGGCCGACTACAACGCCTCGCTGGCCACCGCCGGGGACACCACCTCGCCGCGCCTGTACAGCTGGGACTCCACCGGCGGCAACGAGATCACCACCAAGGCCGGCGCGACCCCGATCGTCCGCCCGATCCGGACCGACCCGGGCATCGACACCCTCAACGCCAACACCAGCGGCACCCTCGACTTCGCGCGCTCCTCCCGTGGTCCGCGCACCTACGACCCCTCGGCCGACCTGTTCGTGGCGATGGCCAAGGACTCGGTCAGCTGGGCCGCTCCGGCCGGCGGCAACGCCCCGGCGAACCTGACCGCCGCCGACTTGCGTGAGATCTTCACCTGCGTCAAGACCAACTGGCGGCAGATCGACCCGGCCCTGCCCGACGCCGCCATCGTCCCGGTCCTGGCCGGTCACCTCCTCGTCTCCCGCACCGGCGTCGCCGGCCTGCCCTCGGACTCGTCGGACTTCTTCCTCGGCGCCATCGGCTACCAGTCCGCCCTCATGGCCGACCCCTGGACCGACCATTCGTGCGTACGCACCGTCGTACGGGGGGACCAGGGCACCGACCCGGTCCTGCACGACCCCAACGCGATCGTGCCGTACTCCGTCGGCCGCTACATCGGCCAGGTCCACGGCGGGCACACCGGGCCCGGCGACGAGGCCGGCGCCCTCACCGTGCGCAGCCTCGACGGGATCGCCCCGGTGTACCAGTCCCAGATGTCCTTGCAGTTCTCGAGCTCGGCGTACGCGCGGCTCCTCTACAACGTGGTGCGCGCGGCCGACTGGAACAGCGGGGACGCGCACGGCAGGGCCCTGCGCGACCTCTTCAGCGCCAACGGGTGGATCTGCAAGAGCCCCGTCGCCGTCGCCGCCATCAAGAGCCACGGCTTCCGGAGCATACCCGCCGGCTTCTGCGGCTCGACGGCCCACAACTGACGGCCCGCAGTCGCCACCCACCTGCTCGCCCCCGGCTTCCTCGCCGACCGCGCCGCCGCCACCGGCGCCCACCGGACGAACGCCCCGCTGGGCACCCACCCCGCGCTCGCCCGGCTGGTCGTACTCCGCTACGAGGAAGCCGGTGCGACCGCTCCGGCGCGCCGACGCCGGTGGTACCCGCACGTCAGCGCCAGGATCAGCGGCCCCCAGAGCACGAACAGCCCGCTCGTCACCGCCGCCGGCACCCGCCACCAGCCGTTGACGTAGCCGACGGCCTGGAAGCCGCCGACGTGGAAGGTGGTGAGCACCCACTGCCCGGCCAGCAGGGTGAACCCGGCACCCGACACCGCCCCGACCGCCACCACCGCCCGCCCGGGCAGCCGCTCGCCCCACGGGCGGACCAGCCCGCCGCAGAGCAGCGCGAACGCCTCGGAGAGCAGGCTGAGCGCCAGCACATAGGGGACGGTCACCCAGAGCGACAGGTCCTCGGGCGGCACGTCCATCCCCATCTGGAAGCCGAACCCGATCGGCAGCCGCCAGAGGCAGAGCGGCAGGGCGAGCAGCGGCAGGGCCCGGGCCGCGTGCCGGGCCCAGGGCTGGACGGGGTGGCTCATCGCTGCGGTGGTCATGCCTCCAGCCTCCGCGCCCGCCGCCGGCCCGGAATCCTGCGCGGGTCCGATCCCCTCCCCCGCCCGGGGGAGGCTGTTGGCCTCCTCACACCGGCCGCCCAATCCGCCTCGCCGCTCCGGCCTCCGCCTAGGGTGATCTTCCTCGGCGCGGAACCGGATGGGGTGGCACACACATGAGCGTTTCCCTGACAGCGCACCAGCTGATCGGGCTGCTGGTCGACCCGGGCGGCTACCGGAGCTGGGACGAGCCGTCGGCCGCCGAGCCCGCCGACGCCGACTACCGGGCGAGCCTCACCCGGGCACGGGAGCGGACCGGCGTGGACGAGGCCGTGCTCACCGGGCTCGGGCGGATCGGCGGGGAGCCGGTCGCCCTGATCGCCTCCGAGTTCGGCTTCCTCGGCGGGTCCATCGGCGTGGCGACCGCCGAACGGGTCACCCGCGCCGTCGAACGGGCCACCGCCGAGCGGCTGCCGCTGGTCGCCCTGCCGGTCTCCGGCGGCACCCGGATGCAGGAGGGCTCGGCCGCGTTCCTCTGCATGCTGCGGATCACCGCCGCCGTCCAGGCCCACCGGGCGGCCGGGCTGCCGTACCTCACCTATCTGCGCAACCCCACCATGGGCGGGGTGTTCGCCTCCTGGGGGACCCTCGGGCAGCTGGTGTTCGCCGAACCGGGGGCACGGCTGGGCTTCCTTGGCCCCCGGGTGTACGAGGAGCTGCGGGGCGTCGGGCTTCCCCCCGAGGTGCAGCGCGCCGAGACGCTCGCCGAGCGCGGGCTGGTGGACGCGGTGGTGGCGCCCGAGGAGCTGCGCGAGGTGCTGCGCCGCTCGCTGTCCGTGCTCTCCCGCCGGGCGCTGCCCGCCCCCGTTCCCCCCGCCGGCACGGCCGGAGCCGCCGGAGCCGCCGAGCGCCCCGACGCCTGGGAGGCCGTGCTGCGCACCCGCCGCCCCGACCGCCCCGGCACCCGCGAACTGCTGCGCCGCACCACCGAGGAACTGGTGCTCCTCGACTCCCCCGGCGGCCGCGACGGCGCCCTGGTCCGCGCGCTCGCCGTGCTGGGCGGGCAGCCCGCCGTGGTCGTCGGCCAGCAGCGGCAGAGCGGCGCCCGGGAACACCCCTTCACCGCCGCCGACCTGCGTGCCGTCCGCCGCACCGCCCGGGTCGCCGAACAGCTCGGCCTCCCCCTTGTCACGGTGGTCGACACGGCGGGCGCCGAACTCTCCGTCCAGGCCGAACTGGACGGCGTGGCCGTCGAGATCGCCCACTGCCTCACCACCCTGCTCGCCCTGCGCACCCCCGTCCTCGCCGTCCTCCTCGGCCAGGGCTCCGGCGGCGGCGCCCTGGCCCTGCTGCCCGCCGACCGCGTCCTCGCCGCCGCCAACTCCTGGCTCGCCCCGCTCCCGCCCGAGGGCGCCTCGGCCATCGTCCACCGCGACGGCACCCACGCCCCCGACCTGGCCCGCTCCCAGGGCATCGGCGCCCACGACCTCGCCGCCGTCGGCCTGGTCGACACGGTGGTCCCCGAACTCCCCGACGCCGCCGACGAACCCGCCGCCTTCTGCGCCCGCCTCGGCCACGCCGTCGCCACCGCCCTGGCCGCCCTCACCGCCACCCCCGAACCCGCCCGCCTCGCCGCCCGGGCCGCCCGCCACCGCCGGCTGGGGGACGTCCACCACCACCGCTGACGCCACGCCTCGGCGCAGCCGGCGTCGTCCGGACGGCCAGGCCCGGATGCGGCGTTCCCGGCGGCGGACGACGATGCGAGCGGCCGCGGCACGCGCGACGCCGAAGGAGGAGGAGGAGGCTGTGGCAGGTCCGGCTCGCATACCGCTGGAGGGCGGGGGCCGGGTGCTGCTGGAGGGCGCCCGGCGTGGCGGCGGGGCCGGTGAAGGCCGACCGGCTCGGCGAGGCCGTCCGCGATCTGCCGACCACCTTGCAGGGCGCCCTCGTCCCGGTGACCACGGCCGCCCCACGCGGCGCTCGACGAGCTGCGCCGGATCGGTCCCGACGAGATCGCGGTGGAGTTCGGGACCGACCTCTCGGTGGAGGCCGGGGCCGTGATCACCAGGAGCGGCGCCAACCGCCACCTGCTGGCGCGGGTGACCTGGCTGCACGGCAGCCCCGGCGGCAACGGATCCTGGCCACCGGCAGCGACGACACCACGGCAGAGCTGTGGAATGCGTCCCGCCCCAGCCTTCCGAGGCGATCCGGAAGATCTGCCAGTCCGTCGGCCGCGATCTCAGCGCCGACGAACAGGTCTACCTGTCCGTTCTCTGGGAGCCTCACCCGCATGGTGTGACGTGGCGCGGAGGGCTGTCGTTGGTGCTCTGAGACTCGTTCTCGGGGGGTGTGGCTCTGTGGCGGGTTGTTGCACGCATCCGTCGGACTCTGGAGTTGCACATGCGGGCCTTTCCTGTCGTCCTGCCGTCAGGCAGCCGGTAAGTCGAAGGCGGCATGGGTCATGCCGGTGGACTTCCTGGTGGTCCAGGCCTTCGATCAGTACAGCGTCGAGCGCCATGAGGCCCTCGGAGCGGGCGGCAGAGACGTCGCCGACGCGGGCGGCTCACTGGACGAAGTGCAGGCCCTCCTGGGACACAAGAGCCCCCTGTCCTCCCAGCCCTACCTGATCCCCGACCGGTCCCGCCTGCGCGAGGCCGTCGAGCACGTCCCCACCCCGCGCGTGAACCCGCAGGGAGAGCACTGATGGCCTCGCCCCTGCCCGTACCGCCGCCGGACCAGCCGGACACCCGGACCCGGGAGATCACCGACGCTCTGGACCCGCGCTTGCTGACCCTGTTGAGCTGGGACTGGGACCTGCGGGTGGTCTTCTTCCCGAAGAGCCACCCCGTGCTGGGCATGCCGGACTGCCGGTCGACGACTTCGTGACCCTGCCCCGCACCGAACACTTCCGCTCCGTCGGCCATGTCCCGTGCATAGTTCCCGGATGCGAGCGTCCCCGCAAGACCGTCCGCGCCGGTCTCTGCACCGCCCACCATGGCCGGCGCGAAGGAATCGGAATCCCGGTGGAGGAGTACCTGCTGCTCCCCCAGGCGCTGCCCTTGCCGAGCTTCGGAACCTGCCGGGCTGCCGCCTGCTACCTCCAGCGCCGGGGACGGCGGGTGGCTCGAAGACCGTGGCCCACCAGCTGCGCCGGGTCTGCGACCGCCTTCGCGCGGCGGGGACGCCCTGCCTGGAGACACTGTCCGACGCCGAGCTGGCCGAGCCGCACCGCGCCTGGGTCAACGCCCTGCCGGAGTTCCTCGTGCCAGTCGTCGTGGAGACCGACGGGCAGCCGACGACGGTCAAGCTGCCGTTCGACAAGGCCAGGATCTTTCCCTACGCCTACCGGCACACGTACGCTCAGCGGCACGCCGACGCTGGCGTGGCCCGGACGTTCTCCAGGCTTTGATGGACCACCGGCAGATGCCGACAACCGAGGGCTGCTACCGGGCGGGCCAGGAGCGCAAACGCGAGGCGGTCGACCGCGTCACCGCCCTGCAGTTCGACCGGCATGGCAACCGCGTCTGGCGCAAGGTCCAGGGGCTGCTGGACTCGGAGCACGTGCGCCGGGCGATCGGTGAGGTCGCCACCGCCTACGGCGTCTGCCTGGAGCCCTCCAACGTGGCGGCCGGCGGTCGCGCCTGCCCGCTGCGGTTCCGCTGCGTGGGTTGCGACCACTTCCGCACTGACATCTCCTACCTGCCGGACCTGGAACGCTACCTCGCCGACCTGCTCCGCAGCCGCGAGTGGCTGATGTCCGCGTTCGAGGCCGATGACTGGGCCCGCTCGGAGGCCATGCCGTCCGAAGAGGAGATCCGCAGGGTCCGGCGCCTGATGACCCGGGTCGAGGCCGACCTGGACGACCTCACTCCCGAGGACCGCGCGCAGATCGAGGACGCGGTCTCGGTGGTCCGCCGCGGGCGCACGGACATGCTCGGCCTGCCGAAGGTTCGACAACCACTACCCGACGTCCGCCCCTGGAGGACCGGATGATCCCCGCCATGCGCGACGGGCGCCAGGCTGGCACCGACCGCCGTCGCCAGCGCGTTACCGATGCGATCACGAACGCCGTGAAGAACGGCACCCCGATCAGCGTCTCCGGCGTCGCCCGCCAGGCTGGCGTGGACCGTACGTTCCTGTACCGACACCGCGACCTGCTCGCCCTGGTCCACGCCGCAGAACTCCAGCCCGCAGGCCAAGACCCGGTCGGCTCGCTGGTCAGCCGCGCATCTCTTCAGGCCGACCTCGCCAACGCCCAGGCCCGCAACACCCGTCTGACCACGCGCGTCCAGCAGTTGGAGAAACGCCTCTCGCAGGCCTTGGGTGAGCAGGCCTGGAAGGACTCCGGTTTGGGTGTTCCCGCCGACATCGACGAACTCCAGCGCCGGATCACCAGGCTGGAGCAGGAGAACATCCGGCTCACCGCCGCTCTGGAGGAGACTGGGGCCGATTTGGATGCGGCTCGGGCGGCCAACCGGGACCTGACCCGGGCCCTCGACCGGACCTCGGCCGCTCGGGCCGTTCAGGAGCACAGTGGACCCGGCCAAGAGCCGGCGAGGCCGTAGAAGACCGCACAGTCCGACCGGCCTTCAGCTCACAGCCTGAGCGCCCCGCCCGGGGCGCTCAGGCCGCAGCCGTACTCGGTAGGAGCGAGCGAGCCGTGCCCTACTCGCGGATGCCTGCTGCTTCGATCGCCCGTCGGCGGGTTGCCCGCCAGGTCGCTGCCGACGCGGTGACCAGGGTGACGAGGGCGCAGAGCGCGATGGTCCCCCCGATCTGGGTCCATGGGATCACCGTCGGCGCGCCGGTCATGAGCTTGTTCAGCGAGACGTGCTGGGTCGCCGCGGCGAGGCCGGTCGCCACGGCGGCGAGCACGGTGCCCACGACTACCGCCACGGCCGACTCGGCCGCGGCCACCTTCACGATCTGACTGCGCACCGTTCCGGCCAGCCCGAGGAAGGCGAACTCTCGTCGTCGTCCGGTCATCGCCATGATCAGGGTGTTGGCGACCGCGATCAACGCGTAGGCCAGCGCGATCCCGAGGATGATCACCGCGGCATTGTCCGTCTGCTCTGCGGCGTGCGCGCGCTGGGCCTCCATGTAGGCGTCGTGGCTCATGACGTGTGCGCCGGAGCCGGCCAGCGCCTGGTTCACTGCGGCCGTCCGCTGCGCGTCGAGCGGCAGGCCCGCGCCCGTCTGGGAGTCGAGGTAGACCCGGCTCGGCATCACCGCGCCGGTCAGTGATGCGGACAGGTAGGTGTCGTCGCCGTTCAGGCCGCGTGCGACGACCGCGGCGATGACGGTCGGCACCCGCGCGCCGGTCGGCAACAGGGTGACCACATGGTCCCCGGCCGAGAGACCGTCGGACTGGGCCGCGTGCTCGTCGATGACCAGGAAGTTGTCGGGCAGCGAGGTGAGCGAGCCGGAGACCACGGGTGGTGTGATGGTCGTGCCCAGCGCGGACGCGGGTACCGCGTTCGTCCTCAGCGAGTCGATCTGCTCGCCCTCCGCGGTGCCGATTCGGATGTTCATCGAGGTGACCGGGGTGACCTGCACCCCGGGCACGGCCGCCAGCTTCTCCAGCGTCCGCGCGTCGATCCCTGTGCCGCCGGGCACCACCACGTCGGCCGCGTGGACCTCCTGCTGCTGGCGGGCCAGGACCGCGGCGTCACCGGACTTCTGCATCGTCAGCAGAGTGGCGACCAGCCCGACAGCCACCACGATCGGCGCCACCGTGGCGGCCGTACGCCGCCGGGAGGTGAGGATGTTCTCGCGCACCAGCAGCGGGCCGGCCTTGGCCGATCCGCGCAGCGGGCCGATCAGCAGCCGGGTGACCGGCCGCAGCAGGATCGGCGCCAGCAGGGTGACCGCGCCGACGTACAGGACCGGGACAGCCTCGTACTTGCGGGCGCTGGCCGCCAGGTACGGCTCGCTCCGGGCGATGACGGTCCCCGCCGCGACTGCGCCGATCAGCATCCCGATCCCCAGCAGCCACCGGATCGGGGTCATCACGCGGCGCTCCACCGCGCTCTCGCGCAGCACCTCGATCGGCCGGATCCGCGAGACCCGGACCAGGGTGGCGGCCGAGCCGGCCAGCGCCGCGGCCACACCGATGGCGAAGGAGAGCAGCAGCGGCAGGGGGTTGAAGGGGATGGTGAACCAGGACGGGGCCATGTTGTGGTCGAGCATCCAGGAGCGCAGCGGCACGGTGCACAGCGGGGCGAGTACGCAGCCGGCGACGGCTGCCGCCAGGCCGATCAGAAGTGCCTCGGCGAGGACCATGCGCCGCACCTGCCGGGGTGAGGCGCCCACCAGCCGCATCAGGGCCAGTTCGCGGCGGCGCTGCTCGGTGGCGAAGGCGAAGGTCGCGATGACGACGAACACCGCGACGAACACCGCCAGTCCGGTGGTGCTGCCCGCCATCGCTTGGGCGTTGGCCAGGGCCTGGGCGCCGCCGGTGGAGTCGGGGTCGAGCCGGGTCAGGTCGTCGCCGGTGAGGACCAGGGCCCGGCCGCCCACGAGGGCGGACAACTGCTCGGCGTTCTGGTCGGTGACCAGGGCGTTGACGCCGGGCGACAGGCGCTGGGCCTCGGCGTCGCTGAAGAAGACCGCGTTCTCGAACCAGAGCGCGTCGGTGACTCCCACCACGCGGTAGTGGCCGGCGCCCTTGAAGGTGGTGGCCTGGGCCTGACCCTCGATCAGCGACCGGTCACCGCCGACGACGACAATCTCGTCAGGGGCCTGCGGCGCGCGCCCGGCCACCAGGTGGTAGCCCGCGAAGGCGGCCGAGGACCACGGGTGGCCGGTCGTCCCCGCGGAACCGGGGTTCAGCCGCACCGGGAAGCTGCGGTCGGGTGTGGCCCTGCCCGCCGCGCCCACCTTCGCCACGACCTCGGCCGGCAACACCGCCGGCGCCTTCATCGGGCGCCCCTCGAAGCCCTGCGGCGCGACCACCACCTGGGCTTCCTTGAACCGCTGCGGCCCCGGGTGCGGCGTGCCGAAGGTGGCCGCCAGGGTCAGCGTCATCATGCCGATCATCGTCGTGCCGAGCGCGAGGGCGATGAAGGCGCCCACGAAGCCCGTCAGACGGTGGCGCAGGGTGGCTGCGGCGATCTTCAGCACGGATTCGTCCCGCTTCCGCCGGGCTCCAGCGCGGCCATCCGCAGGGCCACGGTCTCGGCCGTCGGCTCGAACAGCTCGCCGGTCACCCTGCCATCGGCGAGGAAGACCACCCGCTGCGAGTACGAAGCGGCCACCGGGTCGTGCGTGACCATGATCACCGTCTGCCCGTGCTCCTCGACGACACCGCGCAGCAGCGCCAGGACCTCCCGCGCGGTACGCGAGTCCAGCGCGCCGGTCGGCTCGTCCGCGAAGATCACCTTGGGCCTGGTCACCAGCGCACGCGCGATCGCGACCCGCTGCTGCTGACCGCCCGACAGCTCGGCGGGCCGGTGCTCGCCACGCTCCGCGAGGCCGACCTCGGCCAGCCCCCGGTCGATCGCCACCGAGTCGATCGGGCGCTCGGCCAACCGCAGCGGCAGCTCGACGTTCTGCCGCGCCGTCAGCGCCGGGATCAGGTTGAAGGACTGGAAGATGAAGCCCATGTGCTCGCGGCGCAGCTCGGTCAGGGAACGCTCGGAGAGCTCGTGCAGCGGCGCGCCGTCGAGCAGGACCCGGCCCGCGTCGACTCGGTCGAGGCCCGCCGCACACTGCAGCAGCGTCGATTTGCCCGAACCCGAGGGGCCCATGATGGCGGTGAAGGTACCCGCCTCGAAGTCGACGTCCACCCCGTCAAGCGCCCGCACCCGATTGTTACCACGGCCGTATGTCTTGTCCACGGCAGTCAGGCGGACGATGTCGCCCGCCCTCTCCGCACCGACGAAGGCCGGGCTCGAAGCCCGTGCCGGTAGAGCCTTGTTCCGGAACACTCGCGCGCCTTTTCCATGGGGGCATCGGTCGGGGCATCGGTCACCCGCCTCACCGACGCTAGGGCCGTTCGCGGCATCCACGCCTCCGGACTGCCCCTGATCTCGACCCTGAGGAACCCCTGACCTGTGCTGTGCGACATCCCGCGGGTTCTCCTGATCCCGCCGTAGAAGTGTCACGCGACCCGACGCTGAGCTCAGCCGACGGCATCACTCCGGCGAGGGACAGCGCAACACCTGTTGCACTCGATAGCGTCCTCAGCACTGCCGTTGAGCTGCGCCGACTCACCTGACCTCGTCGTGCAACACCGATCTGCCCCGGAGAAGGGTCAGCCACTCGGCCGACCCGGCCTGCCACAAGAGCTGACGCGCGGCCTAGCGGCGATAGTCGCTCCTCGTCGCGTCGCTCGGTACCCCGGGCGCGTCCGGTCCGGACATCCACCCCTCGGGGCAGCGCAGCACGGCGTCGATGAACGACACCGGCGGCAGATAGCCGTGGCCGCCCACGTAATGGGCGATGAGTGTGGGCGCAGCGAAGACCTCCCCGGGGGCACCGGGAACGCGGATCTCACTGGTCCCCAGGTAGAGCACATCACCCTTGTGCTCAACGGTCGGCAGGCCCGTCCACGTGTCGCCGCGGGGGCACAGCTCGCAGACGTGGAAGCCCCGCGTCGAGTTCACGTCCTGCCAACGGATGATGTCGAGGAGGCGACCGAGGAGGCCCTCGGGGCCGGCCCCCGTCGTGTACCTGTGCTGCCCGCTCAGCCAACCCACGTTGATCCGGTGATAGGCGGGCACGAACGAGGCGGAGTAGGGACCGTCGGCCACGACGTCGTCGGAGAAGTAGCCGTAGGGGCTGAGATCAGGGAAGAAGGCCACGGCGCTGTCTAGCACGCCGTGCGAAGAAGCGTCACCACGGAACGGGAGGTCGGCCGGTCCGACGTCCCACTCCACCTCCGGCGATCGCGGGCCCGGGGCCCGGCGGTGACGGTGGGTCGGTGCCGGAGCAACCGCCCAAAACAGACACGGCGACAACTTGTCCTCATATACGACAAGTTTTGACGATTCGGTGCTTTACTCCCGTCTCAAGATCAGGTCCCCACTGCCCTGATCCCCGGTGCGTACACGGAAGTCCGACGCCGTGCGTGCCGACGCTTCCGACCTGGAGGGATGTCCGGAGTGAACTGGTCAATGCGGGAGCCAAGATCCGCCGAGGGGCGCGGGCGAGCCTTGCACATACCCGGGGGGTACTGAATGAGCACCATGGTTCGCCGCCCCGGGCGGCACCGGGGGCGGCCGCGCCGCTCGCTCATAGGGCTGCTGGTGATGGCCCTGATGATCGGAGCGGGCGCCGTCGCGTTCCCGCTCCTCACCGCGCCGCAGTCGCACGCGGCGGCGGGTGATCCGTTCAATCCGGCGGATCCGCAGGTGTTCGTCGCGCAGGAGATACCGACCCGCCTCTACAGGGCGACCACCGGCGCGTCCGGCAGTGTCGCCTTCCAGCCGGAGGGTCCGACCGCCTCGATCGGCTACAACGCCATCAGCTACCGCGCGGCGGACAACTACCTGTACGGGATCGCCGCAGACGGTTCGACCATCCGGATCGGACAGGGCGGCGTCGTCACCCGGGTGGGTACCGACGTCGTGCCGGGCTTCATGAATGTGGGGGCGTTCGGGCCGGACGGAGGCTTCTACGTCACCCACAGCGCGTCCGACACGGTCCACCGGGTCAACGCCGCCACCGGCCAGACCACCTCGACGATCAAGCTGACCGGCGTGGTGACCGCATCCGACTACACCTACGCGAACGGATTCTTCTGGGGCGCCGCCCCGGACGGAAAGATCATCCGTCTCGACATCCTCGGTGCGACCAAGGCGGTCACGACCTTCCCCGCCACGCCGGTGACGGCGAGTGCCTCCGGCTTCGGCGCCGCCTGGACGTTCGGCAACGGAAACATCGGCTTCTCCGACAACTCGTCCGGCACGGTCTACCAGGTCAGGATCACCAACCCGGCGGCGGCGACCCCGACGTTCACCCTCGTCTCCACCTCACCCGGGCCGCTCAGCGGCAACAACGACGGCGCGGCCTCGTCCGGTCTGCCGACCGACCTCTCGGTCGTGAAGAGCGGGCCGGACCTCGTCAAGCCGGGCACCCCCGTGACGTACACGCTCAAGGTGCGGAACAACGGACCCGGCAACTCCAGCGGTTACACCGTCACCGACACCGTCCCGGCGCCGCTGACCAATGTGAAGACCTCGACGCCCGGGTGCACCGTGGCCGGCAACACGGTGACGTGCGTCGGCGGGCGCACCCTCGCGGGAGTCGAGAACACCATCACCATCACGGCGAACGCCCCCGCCACGATGACCGGCTGCGTCACCAACACCGGGTCGGTGCTGGCCAACGAGCAGGACCCGACCGCGGGCAACAACCAGTCCTCGGTGACGTCCTGCGCCTCGGCGCCGGCGCTGACGGTGGAGAAGTCGGCCACCCCGGGCACCGTGAGCGCGGTCGGCGAGAGCGTGAAGTACTCCTTCGTGCTGACCAACACCGGCAACGTGGAGCTGTCGAACCCGGGCGTCACGGAGACGGCGTTCACGGGCAGCACGCCGCCGGCCGTCACCTGCCCGGCCGGTCCGCTGGCCGCGGGTGCGTCGCTGACCTGCACCGCCTCCTACACCGTCACCCAGGCCGACCTGGACGCCGGCTCGATCAAGAACACCGCGACCGCGCACGGCACCGCTCCGGGCGACACCGCTCCGACCGTCTCCCAGCCGGACTCGGCCACGGTCACCGCAACGTCCGCCCCTGCTCTGAAGGTGGTCAAGTCCGCCACCACGAGCCAGCCGGACAGGCTGGTCCTCGGTGAGCAGATCACCTACAGCTTCGTGGTCACCAACACCGGCAACGTGACGCTGAAGGACGTCAAGGTCAACGAGACCACGTTCACCGGCACCGGCGCCGCGCCGGTCGCCACCTGTCCCACCACCGAGGCCGCATCCCTGGCCCCCGGCGCGGAGATGATCTGTACGGCCACCTACACGGTGACCCAGGCGGACGTCGACGCGGGCTCGATCAAGAACATCGCCACCGGCACCGGCAACCCGCCGACCGGTCCGCCCCCGGTCTCCCCGCCGTCCGAGGTGACCGTCCCGGCGCCGAACGACCCGGCGCTGACCGTGGTCAAGTCCTCCTCCACCGACAAGCTGGTGGCCGGCGAGAAGATCACCTACAGCTTCCGGGTCACCAACACCGGCAATGTGACACTGAAGGACGTCAAGGTCACCGAAGGCGCGTTCACCGGCACCGGCGCGCTCGACCCGGTCAGCTGCCCGAGCGGGGCCGCCTCGCTGCCTCCGGGCGCCTCCGTCACCTGCACCGCCACCTACACGGTGACGCAGGCGGACGTGGACGCGGGCTCGGTCAAGAACAGCGCCACCGCCACCGGCACCCCGCCGAGCGGCCCGCCCCCGGTCTCCCCGCCGAGCGAGGTGACCATCACCCAGCCTCCGGCTCCCGCACTGACGGTGGTCAAGTCCGCCACCAGCAGCCAGCCGGACAAGCTGGTCCTCGGTGAGCAGATCACCTACAGCTTCGCCGTCAAGAACACCGGCAATGTGACGCTGAAGGACGTCAAGGTCACCGAGGGCCCGTTCACCGGCACCGGCACCCTGTCGCCGGTCACCTGCCCGACCGCCGAGGCCGCATCCCTGGCCCCCGGCGCGGAGATGACCTGCACTGCGACCTACACGGTGACGCAGGCGGACGTCGACGCGGGCTCGGTGAAGAACACCGCGACCGCCACCGGCACCCCGCCCACCGGCCCGCCCCCGGTCTCCCCGCCGTCCGAGGTGACCGTCCCGGCGCCGAGCGACCCGAAGCTGACGGTGGTGAAGTCGGCTTCCACCGGCAAGCTGGTCGCCGGTGAGACCCTCACCTACTCGTTCGAGGTGAAGAACACCGGCAACGTCACCCTCAAGGACGTCAAGGTCACCGAGGGCGCGTTCACCGGCACCGGCACCCTCTCCCCGGTCACCTGTCCCACCGCCGAGGCCGCCTCCCTGGCCCCGGGCACGTCGATGACCTGCACCGCCACCTACACGGTGACGCAGGCGGACGTGGACGCCGGTTCGGTGAAGAACAGCGCCACCGCCACCGGCACCCCGCCGAGCGGCCCGCCCCCGGTCTCCCCGCCGAGCGAGGTGACCATCACCGAACCTCCGGCTCCCGCTCTGACGGTGGCCAAGACCTCCTCCACCGACAAGCTGGTGGCCGGCGAGAAGATCACCTACAGCTTCCGGGTCACCAACACCGGCAACGTCACGGTCAAGGACGTCAAGATCACCGACGGCCCGTTCACCGGCAGCGGAAAGCTCGACCCGATCACCTGCCCCACCGCCGAGGCCGCATCCCTGGCCCCGGGCACGTCGATGACCTGCACCGCCACGTACACGGTGACGCAGGCGGACGTGGACGCGGGCTCGGTCAAGAACAGCGCCACCGCGACCGGTACCCCGCCGTCCGGCCCGCCGCCGGTCTCCCCGCCGTCGGAGACGACAGTGACCACCCAGGACCAGCCCGGCCTGTCCGTGGTGAAGTCCGCATCGACCGGCACGCTGGTCGCGGGTGAGGAGATCGTCTACAAGTTCGAGGTCACCAACACCGGCAACGTCACACTCAAGGACGTGAAGGTCACCGAGGGCACGTTCACCGGCAGCGGCACCCTGTCGCCGGTCACCTGCCCGAGCGGGGCCGCTTCGCTGGCGCCCGGCGCCGTCGTCACCTGCACCGCCACGTACAAGGTCACCCAGGCCGACGTGGACGCGGGCTCGGTGAAGAACTCCGCCACCGCCACCGGCACCCCGCCGCGCGGCGAGCCGCCGGTCTCCCCGCCGTCCGAGACGACCGTGCGGACGACCGACCAGCCCGGCCTGTCCGTGGTCAAGACCGGTCACAGCAGCAAGCCGGACGAGCTGGTGGTCGGTGAGCAGGTCCGGTACGACTTCACCGTCACCAACACCGGCAACGTCACGCTGAAGGACGTCAAGGTCACCGAGGGCGCGTTCACCGGCAGCGGCACGCTGTCGCCGGTCACCTGCCCGACCGCCGAGGCCGCCTCCCTGGCCCCTGGCGCGTCGATGACCTGCACCGCCACCTACACGGTCACCCAGGCCGACATCGACGCCGGCTCGGTCAAGAACGCCGCCACCGCCACCGGCACCCCGCCGCGCGGCGAGCCGCCCGTCTCCCCGCCCTCCGAGACCGTCGTCCCGGCGCCGGAGAAGCCGGCGCTGGCGGTCGTGAAGACCTCCTCCACCGACAGGCTCGTCGCCGGTGAGCAGATCACCTACACGTTCGCCGTCACCAACACCGGCAACGTCACGCTGAAGGACGTCAAGATCAAGGAGGGCGAGTTCACCGGGCACGGCAAGCTCGGCGCCGTCGTCTGTCCGAAGGAGGCCGCCTCCCTGGCCCCGGGTGCGGCGGTGCTCTGCTCCGCCGCCTACACGGTCACCCAGGCCGATGTGGACGCGGGCTCGGTGAAGAACAGCGCCACCGCCACCGGCACCCCGCCGTCCGGCCCGCCGCCGGTCTCCCCGCCGTCCGGGACGACGGTGACCACGCAGGACCAGCCCGGCCTGTCCGTGGTCAAGTCCGCTTCGAGCGGCCAGGAGGACAAGCTGGTCGCGGGCGAGAAGATCACCTACAGCTTCGCGGTGCGCAACACCGGCAACGTGACGCTGAAGGACATCAAGATCAACGAGGGTGGGTTCACCGGGCACGGCAAGCTCGACCCGGTCGTCTGCCCCACCGCCGAGGCCGCCTCGCTCGCGCCCGGCACCACCGTCACCTGCACCGCCACCTACACGGTGACACAGGCCGACGTGGACGCGGGCTCCGTCAAGAACACCGCGACCGCGACCGGCGTCCCGCCGCGCGGCGAGCCGCCGGTCTCCCCGCCGTCCGAGGTGGAACTGCCGCAGCAGCCGAAGCCCGCGCTCTCGGTGGTCAAGTCCGCCGAGACCGAGAAGCCCGGCAGGCTCGTCAAGGGCGAGAAGATCACCTACCGGTTCGCCGTCACCAACACCGGCAACGTCACCCTCAAGGACGTCAAGGTCACCGAGGGCGAGTTCACCGGCACCGGCAAGCTCTCCCCCCTCACCTGCCCCAACGACACGGCCTCCCTCGCGCCCGGCGCCACCGTCACCTGCACCGCCACCTACACGGTGACCCAGGCCGACGTCGACGCCGGCACGATCCGCAACACCGCCACGGGCACCGGCACCCCGCCGCGCGGCGAACCGCCGGTCTCCCCGCCGTCCGAGGTGACCGTCCCGTCCAACGGGCAGGGCGCGCTCGGCCTCACCAAGACCGCCGAGGTCACCGACGTCAACCAGAACGGGAGGACCGACACCGGCGACCGCATCGAGTGGAGGCTGACCGTCGCCAACCAGGGCACCGCCACCGCCACCGGCATCAAGGTCGACGACCCCACCGCCGGTGAGGTCACCTGCCCGAGGAACAGTCTGGCCCCGGGCGAGTCGATGGTGTGCACCACCAAGCCGCACACCATCACCGCCGAGGACGCCCAGCGCGGCAGGGTCGTCAACACCGCCACCGCCACCGGCAGCGCCGGCGGCACCGGGCTCACCTCCCCCGAGGCCACCGCCACGGTGAAGGCCGAGCCCGGCACCCCGACGGCACCCGGTCCCGCGGCCCCGAAGCCGTCCGGGCCGACGGGCATCCTCGCCCGCACCGGCGCCGCCGTGACGACGGTGGCGGGGATCGGAGGCGCGCTGCTGGTCCTGGGCGCGCTCGCCCTCGCCCTCAGTAGGCGCCGCCGCAACCACTGAACCGAGGACCGACCGGCCGGGTGACCACCGGCCGGGCCGACCAGAGCCCCGCCGGGCGCCGCGGAATCCATCCGCGGCGCCCGGCGGGGCTCGGTCGTGGAGGCGCCCGCGCCGCGCGAAGTCCCCGTCCGGGCAGGCCCGTTGTGGCGCCGGTCTCAGATCAACCGCGACTCGGCGTGGCGGCGCGCGTCGTCCTCGGTGACGGCGGGGCCCGGCGGCCGGTGAGTGCGCTCACAAGGAATCCCTCGGCACGACGGGCGGTAGTGCTCGGGCCGATACCGGGGCGGGGGTGGAGTCGCCGCAGGTCAGGGGGCGAGCCAAGGGTCCTTCGAATCGACGGCGCGCGCGATCGCTACGACCGGGCGTCGTAGCGGAGGGGTCTTGGCAGCGGGCAAACCCGTCTGGCAACAATTGGTCTCGTCGCCGGCCGCACCCGGTACCTGTCCCACCGGAGTGCGGCTCTTCACACGACTGTCCGGCGCACGCCCCGCGACCGTTTCGGCCCCTGTCCGGCCACGGTCCGGGCGGGGCGAACGCCGGCCCAACCTGATTGAGGTCTTGTTCTTCATGCCCGCTTTCAAGCTTCGTATGCGTACCTCCGCCGCCGTTCTCGCCGGCGCCGCCGCCGTGACCGCCCTCGGTGCCGGCCTGGTGCCCGCCACCGCCTCCGCCGCGACGCCGCAGGCCATCGCCGCGCAGATCGTGCCGGCGAACCAGCTCTCCTCGTTCAACCAGATCATCGCCCACGAGTCCAGCTGGAACGTGACCGCGGTCAACCCGTCCTCGGGCGCGTACGGCCTGGCCCAGGCGCTGCCGGGTTCGAAGATGGCGACGCACGGCGCCGACTGGAAGACCAACCCGACCACCCAGATCCGCTGGGCGCTGGACTACATGAACGACCGCTACGGCAGCCCGAACAACGCCTGGGCGTTCTGGCAGACCCACCACTGGTACTAAGCCGACCACCGGTAGGCACCCAGTAGCAGGTACATCGGCTTCCGGACCATCTGTCCCCCCTCACCCCGGGGTCGGACAGGGACCACCGGGGTGACCCATGGCCCGGCCGCGCGCGATCCGCGCGGCCGGGCCTTCGGGCGTTCCCGGGCCGGTCGCGGCACCGGACGCTCCGATATATTCGGTCCGAGACGAAGTCCCGCCCGGCCCCGACCGAGGAGCACCCGGTGCCCAAGTCCCCGCGCACCCCGGCGACCGCCACCACGCAGACCGTGGCGCAGGTCAACCAGACCGTGCTGCTGGAGGTGCTGCGCCGGCACGGGTCGCTGTCCCGGCAGCGGCTGGCGGCCGAGAGCGGCCTGTCGACGGCCACCGTGCACCGGCTGGTCGAGGTGCTGCGGGCGGCGGGGCTGGTGCTGGTGGAGGCCGAGCGCGCGCCGTCCAGCGGCGGGCGGCCGCCGCAGCTGATCCGGTACAACGCCGGGGCGCAGACGGTGCTCGCGGTGGCGCTGCGCCCGCGCCGGATCGTCGGGGTGGTCGCCGACCTGCACGGCACCGTGCTGCACGAGGCCGAGCACCACTGGGCGGCGGGCCTGGGGCCCGAGCGCGACCGCGAGCCGTCCGCCGAGGACCTCACCGGACCGCTGCTGGCGCTGGTCGACGGGCTGCGGACGTGGGCCGCCCGGCACGCGGGCGCGCCGCGCGCGCTGGTGCTCGGGGTGCCGGGGGTGGTGCGGGACCGCACCGGGCTGGTGGAGTTCGCCCCGGCGCTGGACTGGCCCGGGCTGCGGCTGCGCGCGCTGCTCCAGGAGCGGCTGGGCATCCCGGTGGCGGTCGAGAGCAATGTGGACCTGGTCGCGCTGGCCGTGCAGCAGAGCGAGGAGGCCGCCGGGGTGGGCGATCTCGCCGCGGTGGTGGTCGGCATCGAGGTGGGCGCCGGAATCGTGCTGGGCGGGCGGCTGCACCGGGGCCGGCTGGGCTCGGCGGGCGCGCTGGGGTACCTGATGGGCGACCGCCGGACGCTGGACCGGCCGCTGGGCCGCACCGGCGACACCCAGGCGCGGATCGGCGACCACGCCGTGGACCGGCGGATCGCCGAGGCCGGGCTGACCGTCTCGGGGACGTCGGCCGAGCGGGTCGCCGAACTGTTCCGGCTGGCCCGGGAGGGCGTGCCGGCGGCGGTGCGGCTGGTGGACGAGTTCACCGACGACCTGGCCCTGCTGGTGGCCAACCTCACCAGTGTGCTCGGCCCCGAACTGGTCGCGCTGGGCGGGCGGTTGCTCTGGGAGAGCGGCGGCGAGATGCTGCCCGCGATCGAGTCCCGGCTGCAGGGGCGGGTGCCGGTGCTGCCGCGGCTGGTGGTGGTGCACTCGACGACCACGGAACTGGTGGGCGCGGCCGCGGCCGCCGTCCGGCTCACCGACGGGGCCACCTTCATCACGCACTGAGCCGCCCGGCTCCCTCCGGCCATGCCCTCGGCCCACTATTTCTCAGTGTGATAGAAACTCCTCGTGGCCACTCGACCAAAGGAGACCCGGATGTTCGCGGCCGCCTTCGCCATGGACCCGGCCCGGTTCCCCGACGTCTACGGCCCCGAGGCACGCGCCCGGGTGCTGGCACGGGCGGAACCCGTCGAGGACCCGGCCGCCCCCGGCGGCGTCTGGTCCCCCGAACGGCTCGCCGACGCTCCGGACGCCCTGCGCGACATCGAGGTGCTGTGCACCGGCTGGGGCGGGCCCGTGCTCGACGCGGCGGCGTTGGAGCGGATGCCCCGGCTGGCCCTGGTGCTCTACGCGGCCGGGTCGGTGCGCCGGATCGTCACCGAGGAGTTCTGGGCCGCCGGCATCCCGATCGTCACCGCCGCCCACGCCAACGCCGTACCGGTCGCCGAGTTCGCCGTCGCGCAGATCGTCTACGCGCTCAAGGACGGCTGGCGCCACGTGCTCGCCGCCCGCGCCGCCCGCGCGCCCGTGCGGGTCGGCCGGGCACCCGGGGCGTACGGCGCCACCGTCGGCGTGCTGTCGCTCGGCGAGACCGGGCGGCTGGTCTGCGAGCGGCTGCGCGCCTACGACCTGCGGGTCGTCGCGCACGACCCGTACGCCGAACCGCCGCCGGGGGTGCGCGCCGTCGGGCTGGACGAACTCTTCGCCACCGCCGACGTGGTGAGCGTGCACACCCCGCTCGTCCCCGAGACCCGGGGGCTGGTCGGCCGGCGCCTGCTCGCCTCGATGAAGCCCGGCGCCACCCTCCTCAACACCGCGCGCGGCGCCGTCCTGGACGAGCCGGCCCTGCTCGACGTGCTCGCCGAACGGCCCGACCTGTTCGCCGTGCTGGACGTCACCGACCCTGAACCACCGCTGCCCGGCTCGCCGTTGTTCACTCTGCCGAACGTCGTGGTCACCCCGCACCTGGCCGGCAGCCAGGCGCTGGAACGGCGACGCCTCGGCGACCTGGTGGTGGGAGAGTTCGAGCGCTGGACACTCGGCGAACCGCTCCGCTGGGCCCTCGACCGCCGCGCCTACGAACGGATGGCCTGACGTGACCGACCGGCACCCCGATGTCCTGGTCATCCTGACGGACCAGCAGACCGCCGACGCGATGAGCGCCGCCGGGAACCCGCACCTCCACACCCCGCACATGGACGCGCTGGCCGCCGCCGGCACCCGCTACCGGAACGCGTACTGCGCCCAGCCGCTCTGCGCGCCGTCCCGGGCCAGCCTGCTCACCGGGCAACCGCCCAGCGCCCTGGGCATCACCGGCAACGAGGCCACGGGCCGGGACGGGACCGCCCCCGACCCCCTGCTGGGCCGGGTGTTCGCCGAGGCCGGCTACGACTGCGCCTACGGCGGCAAGTGGCACCTGCCCGAACTCGACCCGCCCCAGGACCGCGGCTTCCGCGTCATCCACCCGGCCGGGGACGACGCCGGACTCGCCCGCGCCGCCGCCACCTTCCTGCACCGCCCGCGCCCGCGCCCGTTCCTGCTGATGCTCTCCTTCCTGGAGCCGCACGGCATCTGCGAGTGGGCGCGCGGCCAGGACCCGAGGACCGGCCCGCTGCCCGCCCCGCCGCCCGTCGCGCAGTGCCCGCCGCTGCCCGCCAACTTCCCGCCCGCACCTTACGAGGCACGCCTCCCCCGGCTCGCGCAGCGGGCCTGGGCGCACACCCACCCCACCGCCGAGTGGCGCGAGGACGACTGGCGGCGCTACCGGCAGGCGTACTACGCGCTGGTCGAACGGGTGGACGCGAACCTCGGCACCGTGCTGGACGGACTGCGCGAGCACCGGCGCTGGACCGGGCGGGACACCGTCGTGGTGTTCACCTCCGACCACGGCGACGGCGCCGGCGCGCACGGGTGGAACCAGAAGTGGGCGCTGTTCGAGGAGTCGGTTCGGGTGCCGTTCCTGGTCAGCGGGCCCGGCAGCGCGGCGGGCGAGGTCAGCGACCGGCTGGTGTCGACCGGCCCCGACCTGCTGCCCACCCTCTGCGACCTCGCCGGCCTGCCCACGCCGCCCGGCCTGCCGGGGCGGAGCGTGCGCGCGCCGCGGCCGCGCGAGAGCGTGGTGGTGGAGACCCGCTGGGAGCTGCCCGGGTTCAACAACGCCCTCGGCCGGATGATCCGGGACGAGCGGCACAAGTACGTCTGCTACGCCTGGGGCGACCACCGCGAGCAGCTGTTCGACCTCGACGACGATCCCGGCGAGATGGTCAACCTCGCGGTGGACGCCCGGCATTCGTCCCTGCTCGACCGGTTCCGTGGGATGCTCGCCGACCACTGCGCCCGCTCCGGCGACCCGTTCGCCCGCTTCGTACCGGCCGCCATCGACAACTGACGCACCCTCGGCCTCAATCGGCGGCGATGCCGAGCAGTTCGCGGGTCCGGCGGTACTTGGCGGCGAGGCGTTCGGCGGTGGCCGGGTCCAGGCTCGCCAGCCGGACCGGGTCGGAGTTGTGCGCGAGGTCGGCCCGCTTGACGACGAGGGCCCCGGGGGTGGCGAGGATGCGCGCGGTGTACTCCTCCAACGCCTCGCCGGGCCGCTTGGTGAGCGCGTCCACGATGGCCTTGGTGGTGGCACTGAGGCCCGCACCGGCCAGCCACTCGCGGCTCAGCACGTCGTCCTCGATGGCGTCGTGCAGCCACCCCGCCGCGATCTGCTCCTCACTGCCGCCACGCTCCGCCACCCCACGGGCGACCGCCGCCAGGTGCTCGGCATAGGGACGGCCGTTCTTGTCGGTCTGCCCCGCGTGCGCACTCCGGGCGATCCGCTCGACCTCGACCAGGCTCAGATAGTCCACCCGGCCATGGTAGATGCCGGAGTCGCCGAACTGCTCGGCCCGCTCCACGGGTTCGCGTTCGTGGAGCCCGGGCACCGGAGGACGGAATGCCTCGGACGGCGCCTGTCGGATCCCGGTTGAATTCCACCGGAATTCCGGTAGGCCGCCATCCGCAATCTTTACAGCCCGCTCGCGCCCCTGTTAGCCTTCAAGCGCGATTTGCACCCGCACATTGGTTGGGCTTCATAAGGTTGCGAGGTTTGCGGTCATGATGTTGGAAAAGGGAAAAGTCCTGCGGTTCGACGACGTTCGCGGCTACGGATTCATCGCCCCCGACGACGGCAGCGAAGACATCTTCATGCACGCGAACGACCTGCTCAGCGAAAAGTACATGATCCAGCCGGGCATCCGGGTCTCGTTCAGGTCGGAAATGGGCGATCGCGGTCCCAAGGCGTCCGACGTCCGCATCGTCGATGACGCGCGGCCCGCGGCGGTCCCGTCGACCCCGCCGGCGCCCGCCAAGGCACGGACGGGACCCGATTCCGAGGACGGACTGTGCGATGTGCTGTCGGCCGACGAGTTCCAGCACGAGCTGACCGAATCCCTGCTCCGGACCGTTCCGACACTGACCGGGGCCCAGCTGACAGAGGTGCGCGCCCGCGTGATCGAACTGTCCCGCACCCACGGCTGGATCGAGTCCTGAACGCGCGATGAACCACCGCACGGGCCGGCACCGAGGGCCGGCCGCCGATTCCCCGGCGGCCGGCCCTCGGCCTTCCGTCACTGCGCCGCGGCGAACTGCAGGCCGCTCATCTGGATACCGGTCGGCAGCTCCTGCCGCCCCGCGATGTCGAGCTTCCGGTAGACCCGGGTGAGGTGCTGCTCGACCGTGCTCACGGTGATGCAGAGCTTCGACGAGATCTCCCGGTTGGTGTCGCCCCGCGCGGCCAACCAGGCGACCCGCCG
The DNA here is from genome assembly GCF_042957205.1 of Kitasatospora sp. NPDC008115. Classification (NCBI taxonomy): domain Bacteria; kingdom Bacillati; phylum Actinomycetota; class Actinomycetes; order Kitasatosporales; family Streptomycetaceae; genus Kitasatospora; species Kitasatospora sp. NPDC008115. The sequence goes on from NZ_JBIBHU010000026.1 coordinate 118,618, forward strand.
CTCCGACTCGCTGAGCGCCCCGTCGGAGGCGCCGGCCTCGGCGGTCTCCTCGAACCGCGCCTCCTGCGCACCGGGCCTGGTGCCGGTGACGGCCAGCGGCCGGCCACCGCACTCCTGCGCCACGTGCTGGGCCTGACGCAGCAGCATGCTGGCCCGGCCCGACTCGCCCCTGGAGTGGTGGAGCGACCCCAGGTCGAACAGGGTCCTGGCCAACTCCAACTTGTCACCCGACAACTGGAGTTCGTCCAGCGCCTGGGTGAGGATCGCCGGCCGCTCGTCGATCGCGGCCAGGGACGCCTTGAGTCGCAACGCGACACCGCGGCTGCGCCACGCGTCGTGCGGCGTCTTCGCGAGGTGCTCGGCGATGAGGCCCTCGGCACCCTCCCGGTCCCCGAGTGCGATCAGCGCCTCGGCGGCATCCGCCCGCCAGGGCATCGCGGCCGGGTTGTCGACACCCCAGTGCTCCGCCAACCGCCCCACCGCGAGGAACTCGCCCAAGGCGACGTCGAAGCGGTTGGTGGCGAGGAAGTAGCGCCCCTGCGCCCTGCGGTACCCCAGCCAGTGAGCGCTCCTGAACAGGGCGTCGGTCACCGGCCCGTCGAGCTGGCGAGCCGCCTCACCGTACTTCCCCATGTTCGTGTACACCATCACAAGAATTCCGATGGGCGCACCCGAAAAAGAAGTCCCGTACTTCTGCGGTATGTAACGCAGCGACCTGGAGGCGAATTCCTCCGCGCCCGCCAGGTCGCCCCGGAGGAGGGAGATCTCCGCGCGGACGCAGGAGAACACCGCCTCCCATCCCGGCGCATTCCTGGTGGCCGATTCCTTGAGGAACAGGTCGCACCACCGGCCCGCCATGTCGATCCTGCCGCGGTGGAGCATCGTCCGAAGCGCACTCACGATCGGATCGAGTGTCGAATCGGTCAGCGGCGAGCCCTGCAACAGTTCCTCCAGCTGGGCGATCCTGTCCGGACGCCGACGCCCCACCAGTCGGCCCACGGCGGCTTCGAGCCCGAGCAGCCGGCCGGAGGACGGCTTCGGCTGGATCGGCGCCGACTTGGGTCGCGTCCCCGGCTGCCCGGCGGGCACCGACCGGAGGGCGGCGGCGTTCGCGGGCAGCCACGGCCCGATGAACCGGACCTCGACCTCGGCGCGGACCTCCGCCGTGGTCAGCTGCTCCAGCCGGTCGAGCACCTTGCGCGCGTCGTCGATCCACCCGTGCGCGTAGAGCAACCTGGCGAGCGGCGCGAGGTGGGGCACCGAGAGGAGGTCGTCGCCCAGGGCGCAGATCAACTCCCTGAGGTGGAGCTCCGCTCCGGAGAGGTTGGCCCGGCGCATGACGTCGGCCAGCCTCAGCTTGATCTCGATCCGCTGCTGGCCGTCGCTGCTCATCGCGTGCGCGAGCTCCAGGCAGGACGACGCGCACTTCACGTTCCCGTCGGCGAGCGCCTGCTCCGCCGCGTCCTGCAGAACGGCGATGCCCCACGGGAAGCGGACCTGGTCGGCGCCCCTCAGGTGCGCGGCCACGGCGGTGGTGGTCGCGCTCTCGGAGTAGAGGAGCGATGCGGCCCGGAGGTGCAGTTCGACCCGGACCGACTGCTCCAGGTCCTCCAGTACCGCGGTCCTGGCCATCGGGTGCCGGTACGAGTAGCCGTCGACGATCCCCGCGGCGTTCAGGGCCCGCACTTCCTGCTCCACCGCCGTCTCGGTGATGCCGAGCAGCCGGGCGATGATCCCTCCGCCGTCCGCACTCCCCAGCACCGCCAGGCCCTGCGCCACCGAGAGGGCCTCCGCACCACCCCGGTAGAGACAGGCCAGGACCGCCCGGCCGAACGCGCCGCCCGCGGCGAGCCGGCACTCGGGCTCCTGCTGCTCCCGGCGCGACAGCGCGCGGTAGTCCTCCATCAACGCCCGCACCAGCAGCGGGTTCCCGCCCGTGGCCGTGAGCAGGCCGTCCACGAGCCGACCGTCGGCGACGATGCTCTCGTCCTGCTCCAGGAGCGTCGCGATGCCCTTGCGGGTGAGCCCCTTCAACTGGATGCGCCGCAGGTTCGGCTGACGCAGCAGTTCGGTGCTGTAGACCGGGTCGCAGAGTGCGCCGACCGGCGACTCGGTGAAGATCATCATCACCCGGGCCGCACGGCCCCGGCGGGCCGCATGGAGCAGGAAGAGCAGTGAATCCCGGTCGGTGTATTGCAGATCGTCGACCGCGATCACCACCGGTGCAACGGCGGAGAGCTCCTGCAGTATCGCGAAGAACTCCTGCATCGCCTCGCCGCGAGTAGCCTCTTTCAAAAGGCCTTGGAATCTGTTGGTAAATTCAGCAGAAACCTGTCCGCCTCCCAGGAGTTGGCGCACCACACCAAGTTGGTCGGCACTCTCCAGCGAGGATGAGTTGGCTTGCAGAACAATTGCATCGGCCTTCGACAATTGCTCGACAAATATTTCCAGAATTTCGCTCTTGCCACACCCGAAAGCGGCCTCGATCATCACCACCCTGGACTCCCCGGCCGCACATTCGGCGAAGGCCGATTCAAGCAGTCCCAGCTCCACGTCCCGGTCGATCAGCACCAAAGCTCCCCCTAAGTTTGATACGAATCCAGTTGATCAGAATTCCCATGCAATAGGAATTTGACTCACCGGAAGGAATGATCTCCAAGGATTCGAGTCGATGGCGAGTATACCTCCCGGCACTCGGGGTCAAACAGCCCTATGTTGATTACCGTAAGCAATTGATCGACCACCAAGGGTTGCGGTGGCCGAATACTCGCGTTCTCACCCGGGCCGCACCCGCTCGCAACCTGCGCAGTCTCCGCGCGGGGCATCCTGCGGGCCGGGCCGACAAAATGCCCGAATGGCCAAAATATCGGTGTGACCAACGTCACCTTGCAAAGTCCGGAACTCTCGGACATTCATTTCGAGCGACCGTCGGCCGGAGCCCGCTACGCGGGGGTGCTGATTCCGCTACGGGATGCCCCCTCGCTACTTAGGGGGTTCCGCCCGAACGTTAGGGGTGGCTGTGGGGATTGACCATTCGTTACCATGCCATGAATTCGTATGTCCTCGGCCGGCGCTTTCGTTCTTCCGCAATCCCGGGCATGCCCGTCCGGCAGGCACGACCGATGCCGGGCTGCCGTGGCCGCGTTCCGTGTGCATGAGCTTCCGACTCAAATGACCGCATTCGCCGGAAAGAACCTCCGGGCAGGGATTCCCGTCCGGCTCGTTCGCCTTTCCCGATTTACTCGAACTTACGTATCCTTTGCTCTCTCTCAGCGGGGTAAGAAATGACGGACGAATCTCAGCTCGTTGACTACCTGCGGCGGATGACCGCTGACCTCCGTCTGGCGCACCGCCGTATCAAGAAGCTGGAGGCAGGGGATACCGAGCCGATCGCGATCGTGGGCATGGCCTGCCGCTACCCGGGTGGGGTGACGACCCCCGACGAGCTGTGGCGGCTGGTCCTGGAGGGCCGGGACGCGATCTCGGCGATGCCGGACAACCGGGGCTGGGACCTGGAGCGGCTCTACGGCCCCGGGTCCGAGGGTTCCACCACCATGGAGGGCGGCTTCCTCTACGACGCGGGCGGTTTCGACGCCGAGTTCTTCGGCATCTCCCCGCGCGAGGCGCTGGCGATGGACCCGCAGCAGCGGCTGCTGCTGGAAACCTCGTGGGAGGTGTTCGAGCGCGCCGGCATCGACCCGCACTCCGTCCGGGGAAGCCGGACCGGTGTCTTCGCGGGAATCATGTACCACGACTACGTCGGAGACCCGGCCACGCTGCCACCGGAGGTGGGAGGCTACCTCAGCACCGGGATGGCGGGGAGCGTGCTCTCCGGCCGGGTCGCCTACACGCTGGGCCTGGAGGGCCCGGCGGTGACCATCGACACCGCCTGCTCGTCGTCACTGGTCGCCCTGCACCTGGCCGTCCAGGCCCTGCGCAACCGCGAGTGCGACCTCGCCATGGCCGGCGGCGTCACCGTCATGGGCACGCCCACCACGTTCACCGAATCGTCGCGCCAGAACGGTCTCGCAGCGGACGGGCGGTGCAAGTCGTTCTCCGCGGAGGCCGACGGCACGGGCTGGTCGGAAGGCGCCGGCGTCATCCTCGTCGAACGGCTCTCCGACGCCCAGCGCAACAACCACCCCGT
>NZ_JBIBHU010000027.1:0-119218 GCF_042957205.1 Kitasatospora sp. NPDC008115
GGCTCCACACCTACAATCACCACCGCGGACACACCGCACTCGCAGGCAAACCACCCACCAGCCGCGTTCCCAACCTCACGGGCCAGAACACCTAGAGCCGCGCCCGCTGGAGCCCCGCCAGGTCCCGCAGGAACAGCGTCGCGGCGTCCCGGTGGCCGGCGGCCAGGCGCGGGGCGGCGATCACCACCGCCGTCGCCCGGCACCAGGCCAGCACCCGCTCGGCGTCCGCGCCCGGCACCAGCGCCGCCAGCCCGGCGATCCGGGCCGCCAGCGCGGCGTGGGTGGCGACGCCGTCGAGCACCCAGTCGACCAGGTCGAAGTCCGGGTCGCCCAGACACGCGCGCGGGTCGATCGCCACCGGACCGTCCGGGCCGAACAGTACGTTCGCCGGGTGCAGGTCCCCGTGCACCAGCGCCACCGGGCCCCCGGCCCCGGTCAGCTCACGGGCCAGCGCCCGCGCGTCGGCCGTCGGCACGCTCGGGGCCCGGCGCCCGGTCAGCTCGAACAGGAAGTCCAGCCGCTCCGCCATCGACGGCAGGTCCACCCCCGCCGCCGGCACCGACCGCAGCGCGCCCAGCACGCCCGCCACCTCCGCCGGCCGCCAGCCGCGCTCGCGCAGCGACGTCCCCGGCGCGACGTCCGCGAGCAGCAGCGCGGCCGACCCGGCGTCGTACTCCAGCAGCCCCACCACCGACGGCACGTCCCGCCACGCGGACAGCGCCGCCGCCTCCTGCCGGGCCACCGCCGCGTCCGGCGTCAGCTTCAGCCACACCGCCGCGCCGTCGGCGAGCCGCGCACAGCGGAACACCCGCGCCGTGCCGCCCCCGCCAGCCGCCCGCACCGCCAGCCCCCAGCGGGCCGCCAGTGCCTCCACCAGGTCCGGCAGCCCCGCGCACCACGCCTCGGCCGACGGCCCGAAGCGCGTCACCAGCCGCGCCCGCACCTCCTCGGACACCACCGCCGACGCGCTCACGGCCGCCCCACCACCAGGAGCGTCTCCGCGCCGACCGGCCGGTAGCCGGCCGCCTGGAACGCCCGCACGCTGGTCGCGTTCCCCGGCGCCTGCTGCGACCACAGCCGCTCGCCCTCCGGCAGCAGGTGCCGGGCCGCCAGCGCCAGCGCCCGCCCCAGACCGCGCCCGCGCGCCGCCTCGTCCACCTCGATCGCGCACTCCCAGCGCCCCGCCACCCCGCGTCCCAGCACCAGCACCCCGAGCCCGCCGTCCGCCTCGAACACCCGGACGTCCTCGCGGTAGCGCAGCGCCCGCACCACCCGCGGATGCTCCCGGTCCTCCACCGCCCGCACCTCCAGCGGCGGCGCGCCCGGCAGCCGGTCCGCGACCGTCAGCAGGTCGATGTTGCCGTTCACCCGCCCCGTCCGCTCGGCGAACGCGCTCAGGAACGGCGGACAGAGCGGCGCCGCGAGCGGGTCGCCCGGCACCGCCGCCACCGCGGCCCGCACCCACGCCGGGTCCTCGTCCGTGAACACCACCGCGTGCGCGGAGAACGACACCACCCCCGCCTCGCGCGGCGAGGGCTGCGCCACCACCGTCACCGACCCGTCCGCCGGTGGGAACACCCCGCCCGCCGCGTCCTCCAGGATCTCCCGCAACCCCCGTGCACCCACTGCGCGCCCACCCCTCCGTGATCTTCGTGGGCACCCAGCCTAAGGCCGTCCTCAGGTCCTCTTCCGCGCCCGGCTCGGCTGCACCCGGGTCGGCTCGCCCGCCGCCTTCGGGTGGTCCGGCGGGTACGGCAGCTCGCCGTGCGCGCCCTCCGCGACCTGCCGCTCGTACAGCTCCAGCAGGCCCTCCAGCCGGAACGGCTCGTCCTCCATCCCCGCGTGCACGTCCCCCAGCTCCGCGAACCTGGCCGGCAGCGTCCGCAGGTCGAAGTCCTCCGGCAGCACGTCGTCCAGCTCCTCCCAGCGCAGCGGCGCCGACGCCGTCGCCCGCGGCCGCGCCCGCAGCGAGTACGCCGAGGCGATCGTCCGGTCCCGCGCCATCTGGTTGTAGTCGACGAAGATCCGCTCCCCGCGCTCCTCCTTCCACCACGCCGTCGTCACCCGCCCCGGCAGCCGCCGCTCCAGCTCCCGGCCCAGCGCGATCACCGCGTGCCGCCCGTCCGTGAACGACCACTCGGGCACCAGCGGCACGTACACGTGCAGGCCCCGCCCGCCCGAGGTCTTCGGCCAGCCCCGCAGCCCCTGCTCCTCCAGCACCGCCCGCAGCTCCTGCGCCGCGCGCACCGCGTCCTTGAAGTCCGTGCCCGGCTGCGGATCGAGGTCGATCCGCAGCTCGTCGACGTGCTCGGTGTCCGAGCGCCGCACCGGCCACGGGTGGAACGTCAGACACCCGAGGTTCGCCGCCCACAGCACCGCCGCCGGCTCCGTCGGGCAGATCTCGTCCGCCGAGCGGCCGCTCGGGAACGCGATCCGCGCCGTCGGCAGCCACTCCGGCAGGCCCTTCGGCGCCCGCTTCTGGTAGAAGAACTCGCCCTCCACCCCGTCCGGGAATCGCTGCAGCGTCGTCGGCCGCTCCCGCAGCCCGCGCAGCACGCCGTCCGCCACCGCCAGGTAGTACTCCGCGACGTCCAGCTTGGTGAACCCGCGCTCGGGGAAGTACACCTTGTCGGGGTTCGACAACCGGACGGTGCGCCCGGCGACATCCAGTTCCACGGCAGAGCCCATGCCACTCACGCTAAGCGCGCCCAGCCCGCCGCGCGCCCCGGGGCGTTCGGCGCGAGGATCGGGACCATGGACCTGCCCGTCATGCCGCCCGTCGCCCCGATGCTCGCCAAGTCCGTCGCGAAGATCCCGCCCGGCATGCAGTACGAGGCCAAGTGGGACGGCTTCCGCACCATCGTCTTCCGCGACGGCGACGAGGTCGAACTCGGCAGCCGCACCGGCAAACCCCTCACCCGCTACTTCCCCGAACTCGTCGAGGCCCTGCGCCGCGAGACCCCCGGCCGCTGCGTGCTGGACGGTGAGATCGTCATCGCCCGCGACGGCCGGCTGCGCTTCGAGGAACTCCTCGAACGCATCCACCCCGCCGCCAGCCGCGTCAGGACCCTCGCCGAACGCACCCCCGCCTCCTTCGTCGCCTTCGACCTGCTCGCCCTCGGCGACGACGCCCTCCTCGACCGGCCCCTCGAAGCCCGCCGCCGCGCCCTGGAGACCGCCCTCGCCGACGCCGCCGACCCGGTCTTCACCGCCCCCACCACCACCGACCGCGAGCTCGCGGGGACGTGGTTCTCCCAGTACGAGGGCGCCGGCCTCGACGGCATCGTCGCCAAACCCCTCGACCAGCCCTACCGGCCCGGCGAACGCGCCATGTACAAGATCAAGCACGAGCGCACCGCCGACTGCGTCGTCGCCGGTTACCGCGAGCACAAGAGCGGCCCCGTCGTCGGCTCCCTCCTCCTCGGCCTGCACGACGCGGACGGCCGCCTCCAGCACGTCGGCGTCTGCGCCGCCTTCCCGATGGCCCGCCGCCGCGAACTCGCCGAGGAACTCGCCCCGCTGCGCACCACCGACCTGGCCGGCCACCCCTGGGGCGCCTGGGCCGACGAGGCCGCCCACGCCGAGGCCCGGCTGCCCGGCGCGACCAGCCGCTGGACCGGCGGCAAGGACCTCTCCTGGGTCCCGCTGCGCCCCGAACGCGTGGTCGAGGTCGCCTACGACCACATGGAGGGCACCCGCTTCCGGCACACCGCCCAGTTCCGCCGCTGGCGCCCCGACCGCACGCCCGACGGCTGCACCTACGAGCAGCTGGAGGAGCCGGTCTCCTACGACCTGGCCCGGGTGCTCGGCGGCTGAGCGTGGCCGAGCGCGGCCGAGCGCGCTCAGGCCGACTCCTGCGGAGGCTTCACCGTCGAGGAGGCCTTCACCGACGGCGACTCCGACGGCTCCTGCGTCCCCGGCCCGTCCGCGTCCGGGTCGTCCGCGTCCGCCGGGACGGCCGGCAGGTCGTAGACGTTCCCCGGCGAGACGACCTCGGTGATCGCCTTCGCGAACAGCGTCGACGGTGCCGAACCCCGGTACTCGACGTCCGTGTTCAGCAGCACCACCAACGACGCCTGCGCCGACGGCAGGTACACCACCACCGACTGGTAGCCCGGCAGCGAACCGTTGTGCCCGATCCACCCGTGGTTGTAGAACACCCCCAGCCCGTACCAGGTGCCCGGCACCTGCGACGGCTGCGGCTCCAGGCGCTGCGCCTGGGTCTCCGGCTTCAGCAGCGACCCGGTGGCCAGCGCCTTCGCCCACTTCTTCATGTCCGCCTGGTCCGAGATCGCCGCCCCCGCCGCCCACCCCCAGGACGGGTTCCAGTCCGTGGCGTCCGTGATCGTCCCGTCCGCCGTCTGGTCGGTGTAGCCGCGCGCGTGCGGCTGCGGGAAGGCGTTGTCCGTCGGGAACACCGTGCGGTCCAGGTCCGCCGGCTGGAAGACCTCCTTCCTCAGGAACTCCCCGAGCGGCTGCCCGGCCACCTTCTCGATCACCTTCCCCAGCAGCACCGTGTTGGTGTTGGAGTACTCGAACTCCGCGTCCGGCGCGAAGTTCACCGGGTGCCGGAAGGCGTACGCGAGCAGCTGGTCGGGGGTGAACGCGCGCTGCGGATCGGCCTGGAGGGTGCGGACGAAGTCCTCGTCCTGGGTGTACGAGAACAGGCCGCTGCGCATGTCCGACAGCTGGCGCAGCGTGATCGTCTCGCCGTTCGGCACGCCCGTCAGGTACTTGCCGACCGGGTCGTCCAGGCCGACCTTGCCCTGGTCCACCAGACGGAGCACACCGGTGACCGTGAAGGTCTTCGTCAGGCTGCCGACCCGCATGTTGAGCCCGGTCACCATGGCCGTGCCCGGCACCCGCTCGGAGACCCCGAAGGCCTTCAGGTACTCGCCCTGCGGCGTCGACACGTTGACGATCACGCCCGGCACCGAGGCCTGCGTCAGCACCCGCTGCACCGCCTCGTCCAGCTTCGCCGTCACCTCCGGCGTCAGCGGGACCGTCGTCCCGCTCGCCGTGGCGGCCGGGGGAGTGGGCGTCGGCGGCGACGGGCTCACCGGTGTGACGGTCGCCTTCGGGGAGGCGCTCGCCGTCGGCGTGGGGCTCGCCGCCGCCGCTGCGGCCGTCACCGCCCCGGCCGGCGGAGGTTCGGACGGCGAGCCGGCCGAGCACCCGGCGCCGGCCGCCAGTGCGGACAGCGCCAGCAGCAGCGCGAGTGGAACGGCGGGCCGCCGCCGGGGAGTCGTGGCTCGGGCCGTCGCACGGTTCGTCATCTTCGGGGCGCCTCTCTGGGCCGGACGGGCCCGGAGCAGCGCTCCACGGGCCCGCAAGGGGGAGCGTTCGCCACCGTATGCGCGCCCGTCGCGCCGCGCGCGCCCACCGCCCGCCCGCTGGACCGAACGGCCCCACGCGTCAGCCACCCGCCGCAACCCCGCTCGCGCGCTGCCGCCGGGCGCCGGTCGCCGTCACCGCGCGCCCCCGCCACGGTTACCCGCCCCCTACCGGCGGGCGGGTAGGGTGCCCACCGCCGGACCCGACGGGAGGGGGAACACCGAGGTGCTGCACTGCGAAGCCGTCGCCGTCGGCAAACGCTACGGACGCGGGCCCTGGATCCTGCGCGACGTCGACCTGCGGCTCGCCCCCGGCGACGTGCTCGCCGTCCTTGGTGCCAACGGCTCCGGCAAATCCACCCTGCTGCGCATCCTCGCCGGCCTCACCCGCCCCACCACCGGCCGCCTCACCGGAGCCGTCACCACCGGCCGGGCCGCCGTCGGCTACGTCCCCGACCGGTTCACCGCCCACGAACGCCTCACCGCCGCCGGCTACCTCACCCACCTGGGCCGCATCCGCGGCCTGCCCACCGCCACCGCCCGCCACCGCGCCGGGCAGCTGCTCGAACGGCTCGCGCTGGTCGGCGGGCCCGACGCCGCGCTGCGCACCCTGTCCAAGGGCAACGCCCAGAAGGTCGCGCTCGCCCAGGCGCTGCTCGTGCCGCCCGACCTGCTGGTGCTCGACGAACCCTGGTCCGGCCTGGACGCCTCCGCGCACACCGTGCTCGCCGAACTCATCGCCGAGACCGCCGCCGAGGGCGGGGCGGTGGTCTTCACCGACCACCGGGAAGCCCTCGCCGAGGCGCACGCCACCGCCACCCGTGCGATCGCCGACGGCCGGGTGGCCCGGAGTGCGTCCGGGGCCTCGTCCGCGCCGCCCGCGGAGATCGTCCTCGGCGGCCCCGGCACGGCCGCACCCGACTGGCCCGCCCTGCCCGGGGTCCTCGCGCTCACCCGCCGGGGCTCCGAACTGCACCTGCGCGTCGAACCGGCGCACGCCGACGCCGTGCTGCTCGCCGCCCTGCGCCACGGGTGGTCCGTCCGCGCCGTCTCCCGGCCCGCCGCTGCCGGCACCGGACCGGCCCCCGCCCCCGCCCCTGCCCCGAGGACCGCCGCCCGATGACCGCCCTCGTCCGCTACCGGCTCACCACCCTGCTGCTCTCCCAGCGCTACCTCGCCCCGCTGCTCCTGTTCACCGCCCTGGTCGCCGTCCTGACCGGCAACGACACCGGCCCGCTCACCGCCGCCCACGGCGCGGCCGCCGCCGCGATGCTGCTCGCCGCCACCTGGCTCACCATGGCGCTCGGCGGCCTGGAGGACCGGCCCCACCGCGCGCTGCTCACCGCCGCCACCGGCGGCCCGCGCCGCCTGCTCACCGGCACCGTGCTCACCGCGCTGCTCGGCTGCCTGCCGCTCACCGCCCTCGGCCTCGCCCTGCCGCTGCTCGTCGGCACCCACAGCCCCACCGCCGCCGACCTGCTCCTCGGCACCGAGGCCCAGCTCACCTGCGCGTTCACCGGCACGGCCGTCGGCCTGCTCGCCTCCCGGCCGGTGGTCCGCCGCCAGGGGCACGGCCTGCTGCTCGCCCTCGGCCTGCTGTTCGCGCTCACCGTGAGCAAGGGCCTGCCGCCGGTGAACCTGCTGCTCACCCGGCTCTCCGCGCACCAGCGCTCGGCGGACCTGCTCGCCTCCACCGCCCTGCTGCTCGCGCTCGCCGCCGCCCTCCTCGCCGCTGCGGCGGCCCTCGCCCACGCCGTCGCGGCCCGCCGGGACTGATCCGGGACTGATCCGGGACGACCGCGGACGACCCGGCACGACGGCTGACCGCACCGGGGGCGCGCGCCCACCGGCACAGCGCCCCGCGTGCCCCGAACGCGCCCCGCGCGCTCCGCCGTCGGAGTGCCGACCGGCACGCCGCGACGGCCCCGGACGCCTGCTCGGGCACGATCGTTTAGCCGAGCTGTCGCGGCCCTTAAGAATTCCTCGATGGACCGCACCCCCTCCCACCAGGCAGATTTCTGCCTGCCCGGAATGCGGACGCCATCGGCGCCGCCGACCGCCACCGACCGGGCCCCGCCGGCCTGCCCACACCAGGCCGCCCCCACCGTGCGTCAGGAGCCACCGCCGTGAAGGCACTCGTCAAGCAGAACGCCGAGCCCGGACTCTGGCTGATGGACGTCCCGACCCCGGTGATCGGCCCCGGCGAGGTCCTCATCAAGGTGCTGCGCACCGGTATCTGCGGCACCGACCTGCACATCCGCAAGTGGGACGGCTGGGCCCAGCAGGCCATCAGGACCCCGCTGGTCCTCGGCCACGAGTTCGTCGGCGAGGTCGCCGAGATCGGCGCGGGCGTCGCGGACATCGCGGTCGGCGACCTGGTCAGCGGCGAGGGCCACCTGGTCTGCGGCAAGTGCCGCAACTGCCTGGCCGGCCGCCGCCACCTCTGCCGCAACACCGTCGGCCTCGGCGTCAACCGCGACGGCGCCTTCGCCGAGTACGTCGCGCTGCCCGCCTCCAACGTCTGGGTCCACCGGGTTCCCGTCGACCTCGACGTCGCCGCGATCTTCGACCCCTTCGGCAACGCCGTGCACACCGCGCTCTCCTTCCCGCTGGTCGGCGAGGACGTGCTGGTCACCGGCGCAGGCCCGATCGGCATCATGGCCGCGGCCGTCGCCAAGCACGCCGGCGCCCGCAATGTGATGATCACCGACGTCTCGCCGTACCGCCTCGACCTCGCCCGCAAGGTCGGCGTCTCGCTGGCGCTCGACGTCTCCGAGCACACCATCGAGGAGGGCCAGCAGAAGCTCGGCCTGCGCGAGGGCTTCGACGTCGGCCTGGAGATGTCCGGCCGCCCCGAGGCGCTCCAGTCGATGATCGCCAACATGACCCACGGCGGGAAGATCGCCATGCTCGGCCTGCCCGCCGAGGAGTTCCCGGTCGACTGGGCCTCCGTCGTCACCTCGATGCTCACCATCAAGGGCATCTACGGGCGCGAGATGTTCGAGACCTGGTACGCGATGTCCGTCCTGCTGGAGGGCGGCCTCGACCTCAGCCCCGTGATCACCGGTCGCTACCCCGCCGCCGACTTCGAGGCGGCCTTCGACGAGGCGGCGAGCGGCCGCTGCGGCAAGGTCATCCTCGACTGGACCGCCTGATCCCCCCTCGCTCGCCAGACACCCTCGCCACCCCCGCGTTGCCACCCCGCTTAGGAGCAGCTGTGTTCGACACCGTGCGCGACGACCTCGCCGCCACCCTCGACGAGATCCGCGAGGCCGGCCTCTTCAAGCCGGAGCGGGTGATCGGCACTCCGCAGAGCGCCGCCGTCACGGTCACCGCCGGCGGCACCCCCGGCGAGGTGCTCAACTTCTGCGCCAACAACTACCTCGGCCTCGCCGACCACCCCGAGGTGCTCACCGCCGCCAAGGACGCCCTCGACCGCTGGGGCTACGGCATGGCCTCGGTCCGCTTCATCTGCGGCACCCAGGACGTGCACAAGGAGCTGGAGGACCGCCTCTCCGCGTTCCTCGGCCAGGAGGACACCATCCTCTACTCCTCCTGCTTCGACGCCAACGGCGGCGTCTTCGAGACCCTGCTCGACGAGCGCGACGCCGTCATCTCCGACGCCCTCAACCACGCGAGCATCATCGACGGCATCCGGCTCTGCAAGGCCCGCCGCCACCGCTACGCCAACCGCGACCTCGCCGACCTGGAGCAGCAGCTCAAGGAGAGCCAGGACGCCCGCCGCCGCCTGATCGTCACCGACGGCGTCTTCTCGATGGACGGCTACGTCGCCCCGCTGCGCGAGATCTGCGACCTCGCCGACCGCTACAACGCGATGGTCATGGTCGACGACTCGCACGCCGTCGGCTTCGTCGGCGCGAACGGGCGCGGCACGCCGGAGCTGCACGGTGTGCTGGACCGGGTCGACATCATCACCGGCACGCTGGGCAAGGCGCTCGGCGGCGCCTCCGGCGGCTACGTCGCCGCGCGCCGCGAGATCGTCGCGCTGCTGCGCCAGCGGTCGCGGCCGTACCTGTTCTCGAACTCGCTCGCGCCGGTGATCGCCGCCGCCTCGCTGAAGGTGCTGGACCTGGTCGAGCAGTCGAACGAGCTGCGCGAGCGGCTGGCGGCCAACACGGCGCTGTTCCGCTCGAAGATGACCGAGGCGGGCTTCGAGATCCTGCCCGGCGACCACCCGATCGCCCCGGTGATGATCGGCGACGCCGCCAAGGCCGGCCGCCTCGCCGAGCTCCTGCTGGAGCGCGGCGTCTACGTGATCGGCTTCTCCTACCCGGTCGTGCCGCACGGCCAGGCCCGGATCCGCGTGCAGCTCTCCGCCGCGCACACCACCGAGGACGTCGAGCGCGCCATCGCCGCCTTCATCGACGCCCGCGCCGCCCTGGGCGAGTAACCGCCCACCCCCCGAACGCCCGTGGCGCGCCCGCTCGGAACCGGCCGCGCCACGGGCTCACCACCTCACCCCCCGGAACCACCTGCCCCACCCTCCCGCCGACGGGAGTGGAAAGTCGGCCCACCCGACTTCCCACTCCCGTTCGCGGTTTCCAGGGCGGTCTCCCTCCGCTCGGCCACGGCTCTGCCGAGTACTTTGCAAAGTCACAGAAACTTTGCAAAGTACTCGGCAAACGCCCTTGAGATGCCGAGAGCCCTTGGGGGCACAGGGCCCCGTATGACTCCCGGGTCCTCAGACTTTGCAAAGTGCATACTTTGCAAAGTTCGGGGCGCTCCGGGCTGTGCCCTGCCCGGAGCGCCGCTGTCGCCGGCCGCCGTGCGGGTGTGGTGCCGGGGAGTCGCAGGGGTTGGGCGGATTGCCTTGCTGGAGCAGGAAGTCGGACCGGCCGACTTCCTGCTCCCTGTCCCGTCCTCACGGGATCGTCACCCGTGGGCCGGGGGGTGTGGGGGCGCTGGCAGAATTGGGGTGTGATCGACGCGAGACGGCTGCGGACCCTGCGAGCGGTGGCGGACCACCGGACGGTGACCGCTGCGGCGGCCGCGCTGTATCTCACGCCCTCGGCCGTGTCGCAGCAGTTGGCCGCGTTGGAGCAGGAGACCGGTCACCATCTGCTGGCCCGGGAGGGGCGGGGGGTGCGGCTGACGGCGGCCGGGGAGATCCTGCTCGGGCACGCCGACGCCGTGCTCGCGCAGTTGGAGCGGGCGGAGGCGGACCTGGCCGCCTACAGTGCGGGCGTGGCGGGTGAGGTGACCGTCGCGTCGTTCGCGACCGGGATCTCGCTCGTGCTCGCGCCGGCGATCGGCACGCTGGCCGCGCGGGCCCCCGGTGTGCGGCTCAAGGTGCTCGACGCCGAGGGGGACGCCAGCCTGCCGATGGTGCTCGACGGCCGCGCCGATCTCGCGGTGGCGGTCGAGTACCGGGGCGCCCCGCGTGCCGACGACGCCCGGCTCACGCGCGTCCCGCTCTACGCGGAGCCGTTCGAGGCGGTGCTGCCCCTGGCGCACCCGCTGGCCGCGGAGGAGGGGCCGATCGCGGTGGCCGACCTCGCCGACGAGCCGTGGATCGGCCCCTACCCGGGCAACCCGTGCCACGACGTGGTGCTGCTGGCCTGTGAGCACGCCGGGTTCCAGCCGCGGCTGGTGCACTCCTCGGACGACTTCCGCGCCGTGGTCGCCCTCGCCTCCGCCGGTGCGGGTGTGGCGCTGGTGCCGCGCTCGGCGCTGCTCGGCGTCGACCTGGGCCGGGTCGCCGTGCGCCCCGTCGACAGCGCGCTCGCCACCCGCCGGGTGTTCGCCGCCGTGCGGGCGGGTGCCGACGGGCACCCGCTGATCCGGCCGGTGCTGGACGCGCTGGCCGACGCCGCCCCCGCCGCCGACCGGCGCTGATCGGGGCTGATTCGGCGGGCGACGGGCAAGCGGGCGGTCAGCCGGCGAAGTACGGTTCGTAGCGCGCGTCCTCCGGTGTGTGGACCAGGACGTACTCCTCGCCGGAGCCGACGCCCGTGACGACCTCGTGCAGCCGCGCCAGGACCTCGGCCTCGGTGGGCAGGGCCAGCCCGAGCGCGGCGGCCGCCCGGTCCCGCCGCGCGGCCAGGTCCGGCATGTCCTCCAGGTACTCGGCGGCCGCCCGCGCGCTCTCCGCCGGGGAGAAGCCGCCGCAGTCCCGCCACCAGGGCACGACCAGCAGCAGCCGCAGCAGTTCCGGCAGCCCGGCCGCGAGCAGGGCGGCCCGGCCCTCGGAGTCGGCGTACAGGACCGGACGCTCCTCGCCGCCGTCGCCGCAGAAGAAGAAGGTGCCCCCGGCCCCGTCCCCGGCGAACCCCTCCAGCGCCGCCCCGGACGCGAGGTGGACCTCCTCGCCGTGGTCCCCGCGGGCGAGGTCGAAGTCGCCCGGCCAGTCGAGGAAGCGGGCGGCCTCGGCGTGCCGGGTGATGGCGGTGATGAGTGACGACATGCCGGGCACGGTACCCGCCGGCACCGACAGCGGAACCGGTGCGGCGGTGGCATGCTCCGGGCACGTCCGCCCTCTTGCCGGTGCCCGGTGCGGGCGTCAGCATGAGGGCACCGCAGTGATGTGTCGCCGGAGGGGGGATCCTGTCGATGGGTGGTGGGGATCCGGTGTGTCCGGCGTGCGGTACGCCCCGCGTACCGCACGGGCTGCCGCCGCGGCCGACGGCGGCGGCGCTGTCGCTGACCGGGTCGCTGACCCCGCGCGAGCGCGCGGTGCTGCACCTGCTGGGCCTCGGATACGACAACCGATCGATAGCCTACGAACTGCATATCAGCGAACGCACCGTCAAACGGTTCGTCACCGCCATTCTGGCGAAACTGGGACTCCGGTCAAGACTGCAGGCGGGACTGCTCGCGCTGCTTCTCGCGGCCGCCGTCCCCGAGCCCTCGGACGGCGCGGATTCCTGGCCCAAAGGTCTCATGGACGGCCCCCCGGGCGGCGGTGATGATGATCTGGCACCCGACAAGGAGGGGACCATGACCTTTGACGCCCTCGCGGCCCTCCGGCAGGCGGGCAACCCGGTCGACCTGCTGACCCTGGAGCAGCGGGACGTGCTGTCCCGGCTCACCGAGGACGAGGTGGCCGTCCTCAATTCCGTCAAACAACGGCTGGACGCCGTTTCGGACGCCGATGTGGAAGGGCATTCCTTCGTCATCAAGTTGGCGTGAAATGGCGGTCGGATTCGGGATTCTCGGCCCGCTCCGCGTGCTGGAGAACGGCCGGGAACTCGACCCGGGATCACGGAAGCAACAGATCCTCCTGGCGGCCCTGCTGTCCCACGCGAACACCCGGCTGTCGGCCGACGCCCTCGTCGAGGCGCTCTGGGACGACGCGCCGCCGCGCACCGCCCGCAAGAACCTCCAGGTGTACGTCTGCGGACTGCGCCGGCTGGTCGGGGCCGAGCCGGGGAGCACCACCGAGCCCGCCGGGCCGCCAGGGAACGTTCCGGAGCCCGCCGCGCCGGCTGCGCGGATCAGCCACCAGGCCGGCGGCTACGTCCTGCACACCGCGGAGGACGGCCTGGACGCGCTCCGCTTCGAGCGGCGGGCCAGGGCCGGGGCGCTCGACGAGGCGCTGCGGCTGTGGCGAGGCCCGGCCCTGGACGGGTTCCGGGACGTCCCGCTGATCGACGCGGCCGCGCAGCGCCTGGACCGCCGGCACCTCTCGGTGTTCGAGGACTGGCTGGACGCCGAACTCGCCGCGGGGCGCGGGGCGGTGGCGATCGAGCGGGCCACCGAGACCGCCCAGCGCCACCCGCTGCGCGAGCGGCTGCGGATGCTGCAGATGACCGCGCTGTGCCAGGCCGGGCGGCGCTCCGAGGCGCTCGCCGTCTACGACGAGCTGCGCCAGCTGCTCGCCCAGGAGCTCGGCCTGCCGCCCAGCCCGGCGCTGGCCCGCTTCTACCGGGCGCTGCTCTGCGACGCAGGCCCGGTGCTGCCGCGACCCGCCGCGCCGACCGTCCCCGCCGCCGCCCCGGACGCGCTCCCCGGAGCCGTCGGACCCCCCGGAGCCCTCGGAGCCGTCGGACCCGCCGGAGCGGTCGGAGCTGCCGGGCCGCCCGCCGCCGAGGGCGAGGTGCCACCGCACCTGCTGCCCACCGACCCGCCCGCGTTCACCGGCCGCACCGCCGCCGTGCACCGCCTGACCGAGGCGCTCACCGGCGACGCCGGCCGGCTCGCCGTGCTCACCGGACCGCTCGGCGCCGGGAAGACCGCGCTCGCCGTGCACACCGCGCACCGGCTCGGCGAGCGCTTCCCGGACGGCCGGCTGTTCGTGCGGCTGCGCGGCGACGACGGCCGGCTGCGCCCGCTGGAGGACGTGCTGCGCCAACTGCTGGCCGCCGCCGGGCGCGGCGGCGCACCCCCCGGGCCGGCGCACCGATCCGACCCGCGCTGGGCCTGGCAGCTCTGGCTGACCGGCCGCCGCGCCCTGGTGGTGGTCGACGACGCCCGGCGCGAGTCCGAGGTCCGGCCGCTGCTGCCGGAGGCCGGTGGCAGCGCCGTCGTGGTGACCGCCCGGCCCCGGCTGATCGGCCTGGAGGGCGCCCACCGGTTCTCGCTGCCGCCGTTCTCGGAGGACGAGGCGGTGGAGTTCCTCGGGCGGACCATCGGCGCCGACCGGGTCGAGGCCGACCGCGACTCCGCCGCCCGGATCGTGCGCGCCGCCGGGCTGCTGCCGCTCGGGGTGCGGCTGGTCGCCGACCGTCTGGCCTTCCTGCGGCACGTACCGCTGAGCGAGTACGGGGCCCGGCTGACCGGCGGGCGCGCCCTGCTGGACGAACTGTGCGGGGGAGACCCGCTGGTGCGGGTGCGGCTGGCCGGGTCGGTGGGTGAGCTGCCGGAGGCCGGGCACCGCGCGGTGCTGCGGCTCGGGCTGCTCCCCGGCCCGGTGTTCACGCCGGAGCAGGCCGCCGAGGTGCTGGACTGCGACGCGGGGACGGCGGCCCGGACCCTGGAGGGTCTCCTGGAGGCCAGTCTGCTCACCGTCGCCGGAGCGGACGGCCCGGCGAGCGGCCCGGCGGACGGCCACCCGGACGGCGCCGCGTCCGCCCCCTCGGGCGCCGTGCGCTTCGCGATGCCGGCGCTGCTCTACGCGTACGCCCGCGAGCGGGCCGCCCGGGCGGCCGAGCGGGTGCCGGTGCGCCACCGGTGAACGGTAGCTGACCAACCGTCATACCGAAATCGAACCACCGGAAAAGCGCCGCCATACCGGGGCTCCCTACGGTGGCCCCGGGCCGGCGTAGCGGACGCCGCACTGCAGAGGGAGGACAGCATGCCCGAGTCCATCAACCCGGAGCCGACCGAGGCCGACGAGGACGTCGACGTCGTGGCGCACGGCATCGAGGAGGACGGCCTCGTCGAGGACGTCTGCGTCATCAACAACAGCGCGGCGCTCTGACGCGGTCCCTAGGGACCTGGCGTTCTGACGCCCGAGCGGGCCACCCGGCCCCCGGCCCGAGCCGCCGGCGGCCGGGTGGTCCGCTCGCCTCCCGTCCGGCCGTCAGCAGACCCGCGCGCCCGAGTCCGGCACGACCCCCGCCCCGGCCCGGAGGCTCCGTGAACATCCTGCTCTGCCCGCTCAGCGACGGCGGCTACCTCTACCCGGCGCTCGCCGCCGGGCGCGAACTGCGGCGCCGCGGCCACCGGGTCTCCGTACTCGGCCGGGCCGCCGCCGCGCCGTTCGCGGCCGAGGCCGGCCTGCCGTTCGCGGCGGCGGAGGGGTTCGGCGGCGGGGGCGCCTTCGATGCGGCCCGCTGGGGCGTCACCGGGCTCGAACAGTACCGGGCCACCGTGCGCGCCGCCCGGCAGGCGGGCGCCGACCTGCTGCTCACCTCGGTGCTCTGCAACGGCGCCCTGCTCGCCGCCGAGGCGCTGGACGTCCCGGTGGTGGTGCTCGGACTCTCGATCCACCTGTGGACCTACCGCTCCGGCGGCGCCGACGAACCGCAGTACGGGCGCAGCCGGGAGAACCGGACCCGCGAGACCCTGGCGCTCTACGCCGCCACCCGCGAGCGGGCCGGGCTCCGGGGCCGCGGACCCCACGGGACGACACCCGCCGACACCCCGCTGCTCGGCGACGCGACGCTGCTCCGGGGCGTCCCCGAACTCGAGTACCCAGGAGCCGAGTTGCCTCCCCGGGTGCACCATGTCGGCCCGCTCGCCTGGGAGCCCGCCGCCGACCCGGCCGAACTCGCCGCCGTCGACGCCTCGTTGGGCCGCACCGGCAAGCCCGTCGTCTACGTCCACCTCGGCCGCTTCTTCGGCGGTGGCACCCCCTGGCCCCGGCTCAACGCCACCTTCACCGGCGGCCGTTACCAGGCCGTGGTGGAGCAGGGCCGCACCGGGGACCCGCGGCCCGGTCCGGACGCCGACATCCTGCTCGTCCGCAAGCCCTGGCTGGGTCCGCTGGTCGAGCGCGCCGGACTGGTCATGACCGCCGGCACCTCCGCCCCCGTGCTCGGCGCCCTGCTGCGCGGGCGCCCCCTCGGCGTGACGCCCAACGGCTCCGAGCAGCCGGTGCTCGGCGGCGCCCTGCTGCGCGCGGGGGCCGCCGTCCACCTCCCGCGCGCGCCGGGACCGGACCCGGCCGGGCCGCTCGACGCGGCCTGGCGGGACGACCACCTGCGCGCCCGCGCCCGCCGCCTCGGCCACCGGCTCGCCGCGGCCGAGGCCGACAGCGCCCGGCGCGCCGCCGACCTCCTCGAGCGCACCGCCCGGCAGCCCGCAACCTCAAGGGAGAACCATGGGTACTCGACCAGCCGGACCGGACCTCGCGGCCGTAACGAGCCTGTCGGCGGGAGCGCGGCGGTGGATCGGACGGCACTGCGGCTACCTTGACGACCCGTCAGGCCGAGCCGAACTCCCCCTGACGCCCCGGGTCAAGGCGCTGTTGCAACTCGCCCTGCTGCACCGCGCCTGGACGAAGGCCGACCCGGCCGACCCCGACCTCGCCGGGGTCGCCGCCACGCTCGGCCGGGTCTGGCGCAGCCCCGACCACCCGCGCCTGCTCACCGCCGAGCCGCGCTACGCCCGGCAGTTCCAGCTGATGTACGGCGCGCTCGCCCCCGCGGGTCTCGCCGCCGACGGCCCGCACCGCGCGGCCCTCGCCGAGGCGGTCGCGGGGGACTTCCTGACCCCGCGCCGCAAGTCGCCCTTCCTGCAGCTGGAGACCCGCTACTACGCCGAACTGGCGGGTGCGCCGCACCGGTTGGCCGACTATCCGGAGCTGTACCGGATGAGCCGGCTGGCCGCCCACACCGACGAACGGCCGCTCGCCGAGCTGGACGTGTGCAACGTGACCCACACCGTCTTCCACCTTGCCGACTTCGGCTTCCGCAACCCCGGCCTGGACGCCGCCGACCTCGCGCACGTCCGCGACCGGGTCCAGCGCCTCACCGAGCAGTGCGTGCGGCGCGGTGAGTGGGACCTCACCGGAAAGCTGCTGCTCGCCCAGTACTGCCTGGGCCTCGACCCGTCGGCCACCCCGTCCGGGGCGGCCGGCCTGCGGCTGCTCGCCGAGGCCCAGGCACCCGACGGTGCCATACCCGGCCGCTCCGCCGACGACCGGGCGGGCGCCGACGCCGGCCCCGTCGCCCACTTCCGGGCCTCCTACCAGTCCACCCTGGTCGTCGCACTGGCGACGGTGGTCCTGCTGCACACCCGGGACGCCGTCCCGGCGACGGCGGGTGCCCGGTGAGCCCGGCGCGGACCGCCGCCGGGAGCGGCGCCCGCCTGCTCCGGGGCGAGCGGAACTGGTGGTTCCTCGGCCCCGGCGGCGGCCTCGCCCGGCTGCGCCCGGGCCAGTTGACCGCCGACGGCGAGCTGCGCCCCGGCACCGAACGCCGGCTGCGCGAACACGGCCTGCTGACCGCCCCCGCACCGCGCAGCTACGCGCTGACCGTCCTCACCAGCACCCACTGCAACCTCGGCTGCGGCTACTGCTTCCAGAACACCGGCCAGGACGCCGACGGCGGCAGCCGCCCGCCCCGGATCGCCCGCACCCGCCTGACCTCGCGGACCATCACGGACATCCTCGACTTCACCGAGCGCCGGATGGTCGAAGCCGGCCTGGAGCAGTTGCGCATCCTGCTGTTCGGCGGCGAGCCGCTGCTCAACCCGCGCGGCTGCCTGGAACTCCTCGAACGCGCCGCCGGCCACGGTCTCGCCTCCGCCTGGATGATCTCCAACGCCACCCTGCTCACCCCCGCGCTCGCCGAACGGCTCGCCGAGCGCGGCCTGCGCTCCGTCCAGGTCACCTTCGACGGCGACCGCCCCGACCACGACCGGATCCGGATCCGGCGCACCGAGGGCGGCGGCACCTTCGACACCATCGTCGGCAACCTCGCCCGCGCCTCCGAGGCCTCCCCGCTGCGCTGGCAGCTGCGGGTCAACGTCTCCCAGGAGACCTACCGGGGCGTGGACGCGCTGGTCGACCGGCTCGCCGGCGCCCTCGACCCGGCCCGCTGCACCCTCTACTTCGCCCAGGTCGGCGACGTCGGCGTCGGCTACGGCAACGACCTGCGGCACACCCGCGAGCTGTCCGGGCGGTTCAGCCGCTGGCAGCGGCGGGCGCTGGAGGCGGGCTTCACCGTCGCCCGCCCGCAGGCCCACCGGCCGTGCGCCACCTGCGGCCACGGCGACGGCCGCTACGGCGCCGTGGTGAGCGCCGACGGCACCCTGGCCAGCTGCTGGGAGACGGCGGGCAAGCCGGACTGGGAGGTCGGCACCGTCACCGGCGGCTACCTGCCGGCCGCCCTCACCCGGGACCGCTGGGTCGGCTGCGAGGACCTCTACCGGCGCGAGGAGGACCGGCGCACCCTCGCCGCCTTCCACGACACGGTGGACGCCGCGCTGCTCGACTACCTGGACGAGACGGGGCGCCTGTGACCACGGCATCCGCCCTCCACCACGCCCGCGGGCTGCGACGGCTCTCCGACGGGGCCCTCGGCTGGATCGGCCGCCACCTGGACCACTTCGACCCGTTCACCGCGCGCGGCCCGGCGTCCGAGCGGCCGGCCGCCGGACCCGGCGGCGCGCACCGCCCGGCCAAGGCCGCGCTGGAACTCGCCCTGCTCACCCATTGCTGGACCCGCCTCGACGGGGGCGCCGACCCCCGCCGCGCCGAGGCGACCGCCCGGGTCCGCGAGATCTGGCGCCACCCCGGCTTCCCGGCCCTGCTCACCGCCGAGCCGCGCGCCGCCGTCCAGTACCGGCTCGCCTGCGCCGCCTTCGCCCCCGCCGGGACGGCGGACGCGCCCTTCCGCGCCGACCTCGCCCTGCTCACCCCGGCCGACCTCTCCCCGGCCGGGCGCTCGCCCTACCAGCGGCTGGAGCTGCGCTACTACGCCGACAAGGCGGGCGTGCCGCACACCGTCGAGCCCTACGCCGACCTCGCCGCCCGCAACGTCCTGGTCGAACTCCCCGCCACCGCGCTCGCCCGCGCGGCGCGCCGAGACCTCCACAAGGGGCGGGCGGACGCCGCCGCCCGCCCCGACGAACCTCCCGTCACCGTGCCCGAGGCGTACGCGCTCACCCACTCCGGCTTCTACCTCAGCGACTTCGCCCGCACCGGCCCCGGCCTGCCGGAGGGCGCCGTCGCCGACGCGGCGGCCCTGGTCGCCCGGCTGCTCGACCACTGCGTGCGGCACGACTGGTGGGACCTCGCCGCCGAACTCGTGATGACCCAGGTCTGCCTGGGCCTGGACGCCCTGGGCACACCCGGGGGCGCCGCCGCCGTCGACCTGCTGGCCCGCGCCCAGCGCCCCGACGGCTCCCTGCCCGGACGCTCCGCCGCCACCCGCGCCGGCGCCGCCGACCCGCCCGCCGCGTACTTCGCCAAGGCGTACCACACCACCCTGGTGACCGCCCTGATGACGCTGCTGCTCGCCAAGGCGGACGCCGGATGAACGCCCTCACCAGGCTCCGGCCGACCCTCATCAGCCCCACCTACACCCGCCTCTGGTTCGGCCAGGCGGTCTCCTCCGTCGGCGACGCGGTGTTCAGCACCACCCTCGTCCTGTGGGTGGCCACCGTGCTGGCCGAGGGCAGGTCCTGGGGCCCGCAGGCGGTCAGCGGCGTCGTGCTCGCGACCAGCGCCGCCGTGATGTTCGTCGGGCCGCTGGCGGGCGTCTTCGTCGACCGCTGGGACAAGCGCGCCACCATGCTCGGCACCGAGGTGCTGCGCGGCGTCCTGGTGGCGGCGCTGACCGCCGTCTCCTTCGTCCCGGTCGAGGACCTGCCGGCGGGCGTCTGGCTCGCCCTCGTCTACGCCACGGTGCTGGCGCTCAACGCGGCGAGCCAGTTCTTCACCCCCGCCCGGTTCTCGGTCATCGCGGAACTGGTCACCGACGAGGCCGACCGCGCCCGGGCCGCCGGGCTCGCCCAGGCGACCGGGCAGACCGCCTGGATCATCGGCCCGCCGCTCGCCGCGCCGCTGCTGTTCGCGGTCGGCCTGCAGTGGGCGCTGCTGTTCAACGCGCTCTCCTACCTGGTCTCCTACCTCGCCATCCGCGGGGCGGACCTCACGCCCGCCGCCGCCCCCGCCGACTCCACTGCCCCCGCCGGCCCGAAGCCGCCCGCCAAGGCTGCCAAGGCCGCCGAGGCCGCCGAACGGCCCGGCCTGTTCCAGGACTTCGCCGCCGGACTGCGCTTCTTCGCCCGCAGCCGCTTCCTGGTCGCCCTGCTGCTGCTCACCGTGATCGGCCAGCTCGGCACGGGCGCGCTCAGCACCCTCAACGTCTTCTTCGCCACCCGGAACCTGCACGCCTCCGCAGAGCTCTACGGCTACCTGGGCATGGCGATGGGCATCGGCGGAATCGCCGGCGCCCTCGCCGCCGGGCGGGTGGTGCAGTGGATCGGCGCCCGGCGGACCACCTGGATCGGGCTGATGGCCAGCGGCGCGCTGCTGGTGCTGTACTCGCGGCAGACCGGCTTCCCGGGCGGCGTCGCGCTGCTGTTCGTCTTCATCGTGCCGATCACCATGCTGAACACCGCCATGGCGCCGCTGCTGCTGGCCGCCACCCCGCAGGAGTTCCGGGGCCGGGTGGTCGCGGTGTTCTACCCGGTCACCCGGCTCGCGGCGATGTTGACGGCGGTGCTGTCCGGCTGGCTGGCGGGCAGCGGACTGCGGGACTTCGCGGGCTCGGCGGCCGGGCTGCGGTTCGGGCCGATCGACACCGTCTTCGCGGTGTCCGGACTGCTGATCGTGCTCGCCGGCGTCTACGCCCGGTTCGCGCTGCCGGTTGCGGACAAGTCCCCGGCACCCGAGCCCGCGGCGCCCGCCGAGCCGGCCGAACCCACCCTGGAGGGCCGGCCGTGAGCTGCGCCGCGTGCGGCCACCGCACCGCCGAGGCCGACCGGTTCTGCGCCGGCTGCGGCGCGCCGCTCACGGCCGCCGCCGCCCCGCCCGAGCCGCGCGAGTCACGCCGCAAGGTGTCCATGCTCTTCCTCGACATCGTCGGCTCGACCACCCTCGCCGAACGCCTCGACCCCGAGCCGCTGCGCCGCGTGATGGACCGCTACTTCGCCAGCTGCGGCGCCCGCATCGCCGAACACGGCGGTGTGGTCGAGAAGTTCATCGGGGACGCGATCCTCGCCGCGTTCGGCGCCACCGTCGCGCACGAGGACGACGCGCTGCGCGCCGTCCGCGCCGCCACCGGCGCGCTCGACGCGCTGGCCGGCCTCACCGCCGAACTCGCCGCCGAGTACCAGGTCCGGCTGGAGGCCAGGGCCGGCATCTGCACCGGCAACGTCGTGGTGATCACCCGGCCGGGGGACGACTTCCGGGTCGTCGGCGACTCCGTCAACACCGCCGCCCGGCTGCAGACCGCCGCCCGGCCGGGCGAGGTGCTGGTCTGCGCGGACACCGCCGCGATGGTGCGCTCGCGGGTCGGCGTCGAACCCGTCGAACCCCTCGAACTCAAGGGCAAGTCCCGTCCCGTGCCCGCCTGGCGGATCACCGCCCCCGGGGCGGCGGCCGACGTGCCCGCCCCGCTCACCCCGTTCATCGGCCGCGCCGAGGAGTTGGCGGCGCTCGCGCACGGCTACCGGCAGGCCCGCGAGCGGCGGCAGGTCCGCCTCGCCACCGTCGTCGGCGCGCCCGGCATCGGCAAGTCCCGGCTGGTCCGCGAGTTCCTCGCCGCACTGCCGGACGGCGAGGCCGTGGTGCTGTCCGGCCGCTGCTCCGCCTACGGTCGGGGCATCACCTACCGGCCGCTCGCCGGGATGCTCGACTCGCTGCCCGGCGGCCGGTCCGCCCTCGCCCGCCTGCTCACCCGGGACGGTGGAGGCGAGAACGGTGACGGCGAGAACGGTGACGTCGACGGCGCGGAGTCCGCCCGCACCCGGCGCCTGGTCGCCCGCACCCTCGCCGCCGTCGACGGGTCCGCGCCCGCCGCCGACGGACCGGGGGAGCACGACCCGGAGCCGGCCGTCGGCGTCGCGGACATCGCCTGGGCCGTCCGCCACCTGCTGGCGGTGCTCGGCCGCTCCCGCCCGGTGGTCCTGGTCTGGGAGGACCTGCACTGGGCCGAGTCGACCCTGCTCGACCTCGTCGAGGAGATCGCCACCTGGCTGCGCGACGTGCCCGTGCTGCTGCTCTGCCTCGCCCGCCCCGAGCTGTTCGAGCTGCGCGCGGGCTGGGGCGCCGGCACACCGCACGCCCTCACCGTCGACCTCGGGCCGATGACCGGGGAGCAGACCGCCGAGCTGGTCGGCGCCCTGGCGCTGCGGGACGAGGTCCATCCGCAGCACGACCGGGCCCATGAGCACCGGGAGTTGACCGGCCGGGTGATCGCCCTGTGCGACGGCAACCCGCTCTTCGCCGAGCAGTTGATGGACGTCTTCGCCGAGACCGCCCCCGGCACCCAGGTGCCGCCCACCGTGCAGGCCCTGCTCGGCGCCCGCCTCGACCGGCTCCCCGGCACCGAACGTGGTGTGCTGGAACTCGCCGCCGTCGTCGGGCGCGAGTTCACCCGCGCCCAGCTGCGCGCGATGGCCGAGGCCGACGGCACCGCCCCGCCCGCCGCCGACGAGGTGACCGCCCGCCTCGCCCGCCGCCGGGTCTTCGAGCCCGGCCCGGCCGGCACCTACCGCTTCGCCCAGGCCCTGCTGCGCGACACCGCCTACGAGTTCACCCCGAAGACCCGCCGCGAACGCTGGCACGACTTCCTCGCCGACCGGCTCTCCCGGGAGCTGCCGCCGGACCCGATGGCCGTCGCCTACCACGTCGAGGCCACCAGTCTGCTCCGCCGCCAACTGCGGCCGGGCGACCAGAGGCTGCCCGATCTGGCCGGCCCCGCGGCCGGCACCCTGATCGCCGAGGGGATGCGGGCGCTGGCCCGCAAGGACCTTCCGGCCGCCGTCCAACTCCTGGAACGCGGGAGGGCGTTGCTGCCCGGCGGGGACCCGGCGCACACCGCGCTGGCACTGCACGTCTGCGACGCCGGGATCTGGTTGCAGGACGAGGCCCGCTGCCGGGCCGCGCTCGCCGCCGCCGAGGCCGCGCTGCCCGACGACCCGCGCGCCGCCGCCACCCGCGCGGTCCAGCGCGGCATCGTCGCCCTGCGGCTCGGCCTCGCCGCGCCCGCCGAGGTCGCCGCCGACGCGCGCCGCCTCACCGAGCTGCTGGACCGCGACCCCGGCGACGACCTCAGCTGGTGCCGGCTGCACCAGTTGCGCGCCCACCTCGAACTCGCCGCCGAGCGCACCGCCTCCGCCGAGCGGTCCTTCCGCCTCGCGCTGGCCCGCGCCCGGGCCCTGGGCGACGGCTACGAGGAGGACCGACTGCTCTGCGCCGTCTGCGAGTTGGCGCAGTGGACGCCGACCCCGGTGGCCGCCTCGCTGGAGCTGTGCGCCCTGCTCGGCCGGCGCTTCGCCGCCAACCGCTCGTTGCTGATCCCGGTGCTCGTCGCCCGCGCCCACCTGGAGGCGCTGGCCGGCGACGTGGCGGGCGCCCGGCGGACCCTCGCGGAGGCGCTCACCTACTCGCACGACGTGCACGCCGACCTCGCGGACGCGGTGGTGCTGGACGCCGCGGGCTTCGTCGAGTCGCTGGCCGGCGCCCACGGCGCCGCCGAGGCGCGCTACCGGCAGAGCCTCGGTGTGCTGCGCGCCGCCGGGCACGTCCCGGACACCCGGACCACCGAGGTCGCGATCGCCCGCGAGCTGTTCGCCCAGGGCCGCACGGCCGCCGCCGCAGCAGCCCTGAAGGCCATGATGCCGCTGGACGACGGCGACGGCGACGGCGACGACGAGGACAGCGGCGACGGCGGAGGCAACCCGCGAGCCCGGCTCGGCGCGGCCGCCCTGCGCGGCCGGATCGCCTCCGCCCGGGGCCGGCACGCCGAGGCGCTGGCCGCGGCCGAGTCGGCGCGGACGCTGAGCGCCGGCTGCGACGACCCCTGCCTGGTCGGGGAGACGCTCCTGGACCGGGCGATCGTGCTCCGGGCGGCCGGCCTGGCCGAGCGGGCGACGGCTGAAGGGACCGAGGCGTTGCGGATGTTCGAGGCCAAGGGCGCCACCCTGCCCGCCGGACGGGTCCGCGCCTGGCTGGCCGCCGGGGCGCCCGGACCGGCGGGACGGGCGCAGCACCAGGACGGGGGCGAGGGCCGATGACCGACCTCCGCCTCCCGCCGTGGCGCCGCCCGGCCCGCGACCACTTCCCGGGCGTGCCCGCCTGGAGCCTGCCCGTCTCGACCGTCCCGCAGGAGCCCTTCGACATCAGCCCGCTCGGCGGCCACCTCACCCAGGACTGGGCCTGGGGCGGCGCGGACGGCTCCGGGGTGCGCGTCTGCGTCCTCGACAGCGGCATCGACGCCGACCACCCGCTGGTCGGCGGCCTCGACCGGTCGATGGACGTGGTCAGGGACGAGGACGGCGCGCTCGCCGTCGTCCCCACCGAGCCCGGCGACCTGGCCGGCCACGGCACCGCCTGCGCCAGCGTCATCCGCTCCCTCGCCCCCGCCGCCGCGCTCACCTCGGTCCGGGTGCTGTCCGGCGGCCGGCACGGCAGCGGCGCAGCCCTGCTCGCCGGGCTCACCTGGGCCATCGAGCAGGGCTACGACGTCATCAACCTGAGCCTGTCCACCACCAAGACGGAGTTCTGCGACGCCCTGCGCGACCTCGCCGACTCCGCCTACTTCCGCCGCTGCGTCATCGTCGCCTCCGCGCACAACATGCCGGTGCGCAGCTATCCGTGGCCGTTCGCCTCGGTCATCTCGGTGGCCAGCCACGACAGCCCCGACCCGATGACCTACTACTACAACCCCTCACCGCCGGTGGAGTTCTACGCCCGGGGTGTGCGGGTGCCGGTGGCCGGCCCCGGTGGCCGGCAACTGCTCAGCACCGGGAACAGCTTCGCGACCCCGCACATCGCGGGCATCTGCGCGCTCATTCTCAGCAAGCACCGCTCGCTCACCCCCTTCCAGCTCAAGTCCGTCCTCTACCTGGCCGCTGAGAACGTAGCCGTACCCGATGGAGGTGCGCGTGTCGACTGACCCGTTGGAGAGTGCCGACATCCGCCGGCGCAGACTGCTCCAGTCGATCGTGGAGGTCGCGCGCAGCGTGTTCGGCGCCGCCGCGGCCTCCGTGCTGCTGGTGGACGAGAGCGACGGCGACCTCGTGTTCGAGGCGGTCGCGGGGGAGGGCGAGCACCATCTGCTCGGCACCCGCTTCCCGGCCGGCACCGGCATCGCCGGCTGGGCGCTGATGACGGGCCAGCCGGTGGTGGTGGACGACGTGGCGCAGAGCCCGCAGTTCGCCCGCTCGGCCGCCGAGTCCACCGGCTACGTGCCGCGCGGCATCATGGCCGCGCCGCTGATCTGCGACGGCGACTGCATCGGCGTGCTGTCCGTGCTGGACCGCGACAGCCGGCCGCGCTGCGACCTCGGCGACCTGGCCTCGCTGGGGCTGCTGGCCACCGAGATGGCGACGGTGCTGGAGCTCCTCGTGGTGCTGCGCTCGGCCGCGCCGGGGCCGGTGCCCGCGAAGCCGCCGGCCCTCGACCTGGCGGTGCTGCAACGCGTCGCCGACCGCCTGCCGCACGCCCCCGACCAGGTGGCCGCCACCGTCACCAAGCTGCTGGCGATGGCGGACGACCTGCTCGCCACCGTCGACACCGATGCCTGACGCCTCGCCCTTCCTTGCCCAACTCGACGACCCGGCCCGGGTGTTCGACGCGCGACCGGGCGGCCCGGAGCCGTGCGTGCTGCTGCTCAGCCGCGCCTGCGACAGCGACCTCGACCCGGTGGCGCGACTGCTCGCCGGCGCGGGCGTGCGCACCGTCCGGCTGAACGCCGAGGAGCTGGCCGCCACCTCCCTCACCGTCACCGCCGACGGCCGCTCGGTGCGTCTGAACGGACGACCGCTGGCGCCCACCGTCACCTGGATCCGCCACTTCGCGCCCTCCGCCGTCACCGACGATGCCTACGCTGTCACCGATGGTTCGGGCACCGCACGCGGCGCCTTCCTGCGCGACTCCTGGTCGGCGGCGGCCGGACAGCTGGCGGCGCTCGCCGGCACGGCGATCCGCCCCGACCGCCCCGGCGTGCTCTGTCAGCTGCGGCTCGCCCGGCGGCACGGCGTCGCCGTCCCGCGCACCGTGCTGACCACCGACCCGCACCTGGTCCGCGACGCCTTCGACGGGCCCCGGGTGGTCGTCAAGGCGGCCCACCACCACTTCGTCGAGCCGGTGCCGGGCCGGCTGCACGGGATCTTCCCGACCGTCCTGGACCGCGCCGCCCTGACCGGGGGCCCGCGCCCCGGCCCGCCGGTGCTCGTCCAGGAGTACATCGAGCACGAGGCCGAGCTGCGGGTGTACTTCGTCGACGGGCGGCTGCACGCCTTCGAGGTCGGCAAGGCGGACCCCGCCGACCCGTGGACCGCCCCCGAACGGCTCACCGTGCGCGCGCTGCCCTCGCCGCCGCCGGAGGTGGCCGCCGCGACCCGGTCCCTGGCGGCGGCGCTGGACCTGCGCTACGGCGCGTTCGACTTCCTGACCGGCGCCGGCGCCCCGGTCTTCCTGGAGGTCAACCCGGACGGCGACTGGCGCTGGGCCGAGCGCCGGGCCGGCGGCACCCCGGTCACGGCCGCCGTCGCCGCGATGCTCGCCGCGCTGCACCGCGCGGCGGTCCGGGACCTCCGCGTCCACGGGGACCGGACCCGGACGGCGTGAGCGGCGGCGGACGGGGTAGCCGCGAGTGGCACACGAGAGGAGCGATCCGCCGTGGGAACCCCGCCGAACGACCCCGTGCCGCCCAGCCCCACCCCGGCTCCCGGACCGGGACCCGGGCCCGGACCGGGTCCGCTGCCCGGACCGGTGCCCGGTCCCGGCGGGCCCGACCCCGTGCCGCCCGCCCCGCCGCAGCCGGAACCCGATCCGCTGCCCCCGCCCGCGCCCCGTCCGGACCCGCGCCCGCACCCGCACCCGGGACCGCTGCCCGGGCCGGGGCCCGCCCCCGCGCCGGTGACCCGGGCCGTGAGGGGGCGGACCGCTCAGTCCGCCGTCTCGCCCAGATAGGCGGCCCGCACCCGGGGATCGTCCAGCAGCTCGGCCGCCGGGGCGCTCATCACGATCGAGCCGGTCTCCAGGACGTAGCCCCGGTCGGCGAGCCTGAGCGCCTGGGCGGCGTTCTGCTCGACCAGCAGGACGGTCGTCCCCTGGCCGTTGATCTCCCGGACGATGTCGAAGATCTGCGTGACGACCAACGGGGCCAGGCCCATCGACGGCTCGTCCAGCAGCAGCAGTGCGGGCCGGCCCATCAGCGCGCGCCCGATGGCGAGCATCTGCTGCTCGCCGCCGGACAGCGTGCCGGCCTCCTGCCCGCGCCGCTCGGCCAGCACCGGGAACAGGCCGAGGACCCGGTCGAGGTCCTCCTTCGGGGTGCGGCGGAAGCGGTACGCGCCCATGTCGAGGTTCTCCCGGACGGTCATCGCGGGAAACACCCGCCGCCCCTCGGGCGCGTGCCCGATCCCGAGGCCGACCACCTCGTGCGGCGGGACGCCGTCCACCCGGGCGCCGCGGAAGCGGATCTCGCCCGCCCTGGGCCGCAGCAGGCCGGACACCGCCTGGAGGGTGGTGGTCTTGCCGGCCCCG
Source organism: Kitasatospora sp. NPDC008115 (assembly GCF_042957205.1). Lineage (NCBI taxonomy): Bacteria > Bacillati > Actinomycetota > Actinomycetes > Kitasatosporales > Streptomycetaceae > Kitasatospora > Kitasatospora sp. NPDC008115. The sequence continues at coordinate 27,406 of NZ_JBIBHU010000027.1, forward strand.
TTGGCGCCCAGCAGGGTGACCACCTCGCCCTCCCGGACCACCAGGTCGACGCCCTTCAACGCCTCGATCGCGCCGTAGGCCACGTGCAGGCCGCGCAGCTCCAGCAGCGGCGCCGGCCCTTCCTCCGGCGCCGGCCGGTCGGCCCCGGTCACGGCTCCTCCTGCGGCCCGGCGGTGCCCAGGTACGCCTGGACCACCGCCGGGTCGCGCTGCACCTCGGCGGGCCGCCCCTCGGCGATCACCCGGCCGAAGTTGAGCACCGTCACCCGGTCCGCCACCGACATCACCAGCCGCATGTCGTGCTCGATCAGCAGCACCGTCACCCCGAGTTCGCCGTTGATCCGCCGGATCAGCCGCTCCAGTTCGCGCTTCTCGGTCGGGTTGGTGCCCGCCGCGGGCTCGTCCAGCAGCAGCAGCGCCGGTTCGGTGGCGAGTGCGCGGGCGATCTCCAGCCGCCGCTGGACGCCGTACGGGAGCGCGGAGGCCGTCTCGTCGGCGACCGCGCGCAGCCCGGTGAAGTCCAGCAGGGCGGCGGTGGCGGCGTCACTGGAGCGCTCGTTGGCGCGGGCGCGCGGCAGCCGCAGCATGGCGGCGAGCGGGCCGGTGCGCTGTCTGGTCTCGGCGGCGACCTTGACGTTCTCGTAGGCGGACAGGGCGGCGAACAGCCGGATGTTCTGGAAGGTGCGGGCGATGCCGGCCCGGTTCACCACGTGGGGCTTGCGGCCGCGCCGTCGGCGCGCCGGGCCGCCGACCAGATGGACGGGGTGCCCGGCGCCGGGCGGGGCGAACGCGATGGTGCCCTCCTGGGGGGTGCAGACGCCGGTCAGGCAGTTGAACAGCGAGGTCTTCCCGGCGCCGTTGGGCCCGATGACGGCGAGGATCTCGCCCCGGCCGGCGGTGAGGTCGACCCGGTTGAGGCTGGTCAGGCCGCCGAACCGCAGGGTGACCCCGCGGACGGCGAGCAGCGGGCCGTCTGGTGCGCCGGCGGGCGGGCCGTCCGTCACGGCGACCTGCCCTCGGGGCTCTCGGACATCGCGTCGGCGTCCGCGATGCCCTGGGCGGCCAGGCCGAGCTCGCGCCGGCGGCGGCGCGAGGGGATCAGCCCCTGCGACCGGAAGATCATCATCACCACCAGGATCCCGCCGATCCAGATCGGGATGTCCTCCTGGCGGACGAGTTCCTGCTGCTGGAAGACGGCGGGCAGGAAGGTCAGCAGCGCCGCGCCGACCACCACCCCGATCAGCGAGCCCATGCCGCCGAAGATCACGTACGACAGCACGCTGATCGACAGCACGATCGGGAAGCTGGCCGGGTTGATGTAGCCGATCCGGGAGGCGTAGAGGACGCCGGACAGGCCGGAGACCGAGGCGCCGATCGCGAAGGCCATCAGCTTGTACCGGACGGTGGGCACGCCGGTGGCGGCCGCGGCGACCTCGTCCTCGCGCACGGCGGTCCAGGCGCGGCCGACCTTGGAGTGCTCCAGCCGGGAGAACAGCAGCAGCACGACGGTCAGCATGCCGATGAAGAGGTACCAGTACGGCAGCGAGTCCAGGCCCCAGGCGTAGTGCACGCCGTCGACGTGCACGGAGAAGTGCGGGATGCCGCCCGCGCCCTGGTTGCCGCCGGTCCAGGTGTCCTTGTTGACCAGGAACAGCTGGACGATCCCGTGGAAGGCGAGGGTCACGATGGCCAGGTAGTCGCCGCGCAGCCGCAGCGTCGGCGCGCCGAGCAGCAGCCCGGCGAGCAGGCAGACCACGACGGCGACCGGCAGGACGACGAAGGGGTTGAGGGCGAACGGCGGCTTCACCGGCAGCGCCCGGGTGAAGAAGGCGCAGGTGTAGGCGCCGATCGCGAAGAAGGCCACATAGCCGAGGTCCAGCAGGCCGGCCCAGCCGACCACCACGTTGAGGCCGACGGCGAGCAGCACGAAGACCGCGACCTGGTCGACCAGGACGCGCTGGTAGAACTCCCCGGCGAACCGCGGCAGGACGATCGCCGCGACCGCCGCGGCGAGCAGGAACAGCCGTCGGGTGAGCCGCCGTTCGGCGATCCGCCGCCAGCCGGCCCGCACGCCCGTGGTGCGCCGGGCGAGGTCCGGGCCGAGGCCGCGGGCGCGCCAGACCTCCAGCAGCGCCCACACCGCGACCGCGGCGGCCGACCACCGGACCAGGGCGGCCGAACCGAGCGACTCGCGCAGCACCAGCAGGTGGTCGGTGGGCGTGCCCTGGGCGGTCGAGGTGAGCACGGTCAGCAGCACCCCGGCGGCCAGCCAGCCGCCCAGCCGCACCAGCGGCGCGGGGACCCGCCGCCGGCGCCGCGCGGCGGGGACGGGGGTCGCGCCGCCGCTCACGCCGCCCGCCCCAGGCCCCGGCCGAGGATGCCGGTCGGGCGGAACATCAGCACCAGGATCAGCACCACGAAGGCGACGACGTCGATCCACTGGCTGGACATGCAGGACTGGCTGACGCTCTCCACCACGCCGAGCAGCAGGCCGCCGATCATGGCGCCGCGGATGTTGCCGATCCCGCCGAGCACCGCCGCCGCGAACGCCTTGATGCCGGGCAGGAAGCCCATCTGGTAGTGCACGTTGAGGTAGGTGCCGAACAGGAAGCCGGCGGCGCCGCCGAGCAGCCCGCCGATCACGAAGGTCTGCGAGACGACGCGGTCGATATTGACGCCCATCAGACTGGCGGTCTGCGCGTCCTGGGCGACGGCGCGGATGCCCGAGCCCAGCCTGGTGCGGTTCACCACCCGGTCGAGCAGCAGCATCATGACGACGGCGGTGCCGACGATCACCAGCTGCTGGACCCGGACCTGCGCGCCGAACAGGGTGAACACCACGCGGTTGGAGTAGAGCGCGGGCACGTCGGTGCGGTCGCGGCCGAACAGCTTCCCGGCGAGGTTGAACAGGAACAGCGAGGCGCCGATCGCGGTGATCAGGTAGACCAGCCGGGGCGCGCCGCGCCGTCGCAGCGGACGGTAGGCGACGCGCTCCAGCAGGAAGGCGACGACGGCCCCGAACGCCGCGCCGCCGAGCAGCCCGGCCAGCGTGAACAGGACGGACTGCGCGCCGTGCGGCGTGGTTCCCGGGGCGGCGAGCGCCTGGGCGATGAACAGGCCGGCGAAGCCGCCGGTCATGAACACCTCGCTGTGCGCGAAGTTGATCAGCTGGAGCACGCCGTACACCAGCGTGTAGCCGATGGCGATCAGCGCGTAGAGCGCGCCCAGGGTGATCCCGGGAACCAGGAACTGCCAGAAGTGGTCGGTGAGGCACATGGGAGAGCGCGGGTCATCCGGCGATCAGCTTGTCGACGGTGCCGAGCGCGGCGATCCGGCCGTTCCTGACCTCGTAGACGTAGACGCCCTTCTCGGTGACCTCGCCGTTGGGCTGGAACCTGATCTCCTTGCTGAGGCCCTTGTGGTCCACGGTGCGCAGGCCCTCGACGACCTTCTGGCGGTCGACGTCGGTGCCCAGCGCCCTCATCACCTGGATGAGGGCGTTGGTGGCGTCGTAGCCCTCCGGCGAGTAGGTGCCCGGGGGCTGATGGGCGAGGGCGGTGTAGTCCTCGACGAACTGTTTGGCCGCCGGATCGGCGGAGGCCGCCGCCGACAGGCACGCACAGGTCATCTGCCAGCCCTCGCTGGCGGGGCCGGCGAGCTGGATGAACTTGGGGTCGTTGGTGCCGTCGTCGGACATCGCCCTGCCGGTGAACGAGGTGTTCTTCAGGGCCTTGGCGAGCGGGGCCGCGTCGGCGTAGTAGCCGGTGTAATAGACCGCCTGCGCACCGGAGTTGGCGATCTTGACGGCGACCGCCGAGTAGTCGTTGGTCCCGGCGGCGACGCTGTCGCCGGTCACCTGCGCGCCGTTGGCCGTCAGCCGGTCCCTGATGTTCCCGGCGAGGCCGACCCCGTAGTCGGACTTGTCGTCGAGCAGGTAGACCGACTTCACCTGGAGCACCTTGGTGAGGTAGTCGGCGGCCGCGACGCCCTGCGCGGAGTCGGGCGGGACGACCCGGAAGAAGGTCTTGAAGCCGTTGGCCGGATCGGTGAGCGCCGAGGCGGTCGCCGACGCGCTGACCGAGGCGAGGTTCGCCTGGGTGAACAGCGGCTCGGCGGCCTTGGTGGCGCCGGAGAAGGTGGGCCCGACCACGCCGACCACGCTGCTGTCCCCGATGAGCTGCTGGGCCGCGGTCGGTCCCTTGGCGGGATCACCCTGGTCGTCGGCCTCCTTGACCTTGAGCGTGAACGGCAGGTCGCCCTCTTCGTTCGCCTGCTGGACGGCGAGCTTGACGCCCCAGTCGATGTTGATCCCGAGCTGGGCGTTGGGCCCGGTCAGCGGCCCCTGGAAGCCGATGGTGTAGGTGGGTCTGTCCGCCGCGACGGCGCCCGCGTGCGCGAGCGGGGACAGTGCCAGCGCCCCGGCCATCACCGGGACGCCTGCCATGATGATCATTCTTCTGCGCATGATGCACCTCTCGGGCGGCGCCTGCCCGGATCACGCTCGGTTGCGCGTGCCGTCCGGCGCTGCGCCGCCACCAGGGCGAAGGGCTCACCCCGCGTATCCGCTTGACCGCGGTGCGGTGGGCGAACGCGTCGTGGAACCCCACTGTACGTGCGAGCGCCCGCACCGGCCGCTCGGGAAACCGGGCCGCGCACGGGCGGTGCGCCCGCGCCGTACCGGACCCGCGCGGCCATTCGGCGCAGCCCGCCGCCGCCGGCCCGCCCCCGGCCGGGCCGCGCGCCTACGGTGGGCTGGTGACCGATCGTCCGACCGGGCGGCCGCCCGCCGTGCCCGGCCCGGCCTACCTCGGGGCCGCCGCCGCCTTCGCCGTCTGCATGGCGGGCACCACCCTGCCCACCCCGCTCTACGGCCTCTACCAGGAGGAGATCGGCTTCTCCGAGCTGATGGTCACCGTCGTGTTCGCCGTCTACGCCTTCGGAGTCATCGGCGTCCTGCTGCTCGTCGGCAACGTCTCCGACACCGTCGGACGCCGGCCCGTGCTGCTCTGCGGACTGGCCTGCGCGGCGGCCAGCGCCGTCGCCTTCCTGGCCGAGGGCGGACTGCCGCTGCTCTGCCTGGGCCGGCTGCTCTCCGGCTTCTCGGCCGGCCTGTTCACCGGCACCGCCACCGCCTACGTGCTGGAACTCGCCCCGCCCGGCCACCGGGCCCGCGCCGCGTTCGCCGCGACCGCCGCCAACATGGGCGGCCTGGGCTGCGGCCCGCTGCTGTCGGGCCTGCTCGCCGAGTACGCGCCGAACCCCCTGGTCCTGCCGTTCGCCGTGCACCTGGTGCTGCTCGCCGCCTCCTTCGCCGTCACCTGGTTCCTGCCGGAGACCGTCGAGGGCGCCCGGCCGCTGCGCACCGCCCGGCCGCGGCGGCCCTCGCTGCCGCCGCAGGTCCGGGGGGTCTTCGTCCCGGCGGGCCTCGCCGCCTTCGCGGGGTTCTCGCTGCTGGGCGTCTTCACCTCGGTCAGCCCCGCCTTCCTCGCGGAGGACCTGGACGTCCACAACCACGCGGTCACCGGCCTCATCGTCTTCACGGCCTTCCTGGGCTCCACCCTCGGGCAACTCGTGGTGCCCCGGCTGGGCACCGCCCGGGCCATCCCGCTGGGCTGCCTGGTGCTGATCGCCGGGCTCGCCCTGCTGGCCGCCGCGCTCGCCTGGAACACCCTGCCGCCGCTGGTGCTGGCCGCCCTGGTGGGCGGGTCCGGGCAGGGCATGGGCCTGCGCGGCGCGGTCGGCGAGATCGCCGCCGCGGCCCCCGCCGAGCACCGGGGCGGCGCGCTCTCCGCGCTCTTCGTCGTCGCCTACTTCGGCATCTCGATCCCCGTCATCGGCATCGGCCTGCTCGCCGGACCCCTCGGCCTGTCCGAGGCGGGCCTGGTCTTCGCCGGCTGCATGGCCGTGCTCGCCGCCGCCTCCGGCCTCTACCTGCTGCGCCGCCCGGGCGCGGGCACGGACGCGGGCGGGGCCGGCTGACGGTGTGCCCGTTTTCGGGGTGGGTCGAAGGGCTTTGCCCGGCCATCGCCCGCCCGGTGAGACTCTCCGAGGCAACAGGCCATCCGGAGAAGTGACTTGAGGAGAGTGTCCGTCATGAGGATCGCGCGTTCCCTCGTTCCACGCGCCGGCGTCGCGCTGGGCGCCGTACTGATGGCGACCGGGCTGCTGGGCGGTCCCGCCCAGGCCGCCGACGGCGCCCCCGCCCCGGCCGCGTCGGCCGCAGCCCCGGCCGCCGCGGCGCCCGCCGCTGCGGCCCCCGCCTCCGACGCGAACCAGACGGTCATCCGGGCCACGGCCGGCCTGAGCCGAGGCCAGAGCTGGTCCTCGCCCGACGGCAGCACCGTCCTGTACCAGCAGTACGACGGGCACGTCGTCCTCTACAAGAACGGCGCCGCGATCTGGACCGCCGTGGGCACCTACGGGGTCGGCACCTACTTCTACGTCCAGGACGACGGCAACCTCACCGCGTACGACGCCGCCTGGCGCCCCCTCTGGGAGAGCCGCACCGGCCGCCACCCCGGCGCCTACCTCGCCATCCAGAACGGCGGGAACCTGGTCGTCTACTACGGCAGCACCCCGCTGTGGTGGTCCAACTACCGCCCCGGCGGAGGAACCGGCCCGATCGACCCGACCGACCCCGAGTGCGTCCCCACGACCCATCAGCTCTGCCCGTAGCCCCCGTCCTCGCCGCCGGTGACCGCCGGGGCCGCGCCTCCCACCGGACGCGGCCCCGGCGGTCCGCGTCCGTCCCCCGTCCCCCGTCCGCCCGTTCACACCGCTCCCGGTGGTGCGCGTGGACACCACCGGTGACGTCCCGGAACCGTTCGCCCGCCTCCCGGGGCGGCGCCCGAACCAGCCGTCACAGCAGTGCGATCCGAACGGCGGCAAACCTTCCGCTTGCGGCACGCAGGCACATAAGCTGCTCATGACTTGGGGGAACGACCCACGGGGGAACCACATGCTTCACGCACTCGTCGCCGGTGGCGGCATCGGCGGCCTGGCCACGGCCCTGGCCCTCGCCAACGGCGGCCACCGCGTCACCGTCCTGGAGCGCCAGGACGTCTTCACCGAAGTCGGCGCCGGCGTCCAGATCGCACCGAACGGCTTCCACGCCCTGGACCTGCTGGGCGTCGGCGCCGCCGTCCGCGAGCGCGCCGTCCACGTCGACGAACTGCGCCTGATGGACGCGCTCGACGGCAGCCCGCTCGTCGCCATGCCGGTCGGCGAGCGCTACCGGGAGCGCTTCGGCGGCCCGTACGCCGTCGTCCACCGGCGCGACCTGCACAACCCGCTGCTCGCGGCCTGCCGGGAGAGCGGCGACGTCGAACTCGTGCCGGGCGCCCCGGTGCAGCGGTTCACCCAGGACGCGGACGGCGTGAGCGTCACCACCGCGGACGGCCGGACCTTCACCGGCGACCTGCTGGTGGGCGCCGACGGCATCCGCTCGACCGTCCGCGCGCAACTGCTGGACGACGGACCGCTGCGGCCCTGCGGCCACACCATCTACCGCACCCTGGTCCCGATGGAGCGGGTGCCGTCCCGGCTGCGCCGCAACGCGGTGACCCTGTGGGCCGGCCCCGGCTGGCACATCGTCCACTACCCCGTCGCGGGCGGGGAGCAGCTCAACCTCGCCGCGGTGCTGGACGACGGCGCCACCGAGGCCGTCGCGGGCCGTCCGACCGAGCGCGACACCGTGCTGTCCCGCTTCCCCGAGCTCGACCCGGCCCCGGCCGAGCTCCTGCGGCTGGGCGAGGACTGGCGCGAGTGGGTCCTGTGCGACCGCGACCCGGTCGACGACTGGAGCCGCGGCCGGGTGACGCTGATGGGCGACGCCGCCCACCCGATGCTCCAGTACGCCGCCCAGGGCGCCTGCCAGGCCCTGGAGGACGCCGTCGTCCTCGGCGACCTCCTGGCGCACGCGCCGTCCGACGATGTGACGGGCCGTCTGGAGAAGTACGTCGAGGCCCGCCGCGAACGCGCCGGGCGCGTCCAGCTGCTCGCCCGGGAGATGGGCGACACGCTCTACCACCCCGCCGGGGAGGAGGCCCGGGCCCGCAACGCGATGCTGAGCCCGCTCACCGAGGACGACCTCCACGACAAGGTCTCCTGGCTGCACTCCACCCCCGTCGGGCCCGGTGCATAGGGTGGGGGTGACACCCGCCCGCGTACCCGTGGAGATCCGATGAGTCCGTCCGCTGTTCCCGGCACCCCGATCCCGGTCGGGGTGATCGGGCTCGGTGACATCGCGCAGAAGGCCTACCTGCCCGTGCTCGGCACGCTGCCCGGCCTGGACCTGCGGCTGATGACCCGCGACGGCGCCAAGCTGGACCGGATCGGCGAGGCGTACCGGATCGAGCCCCGGCACCGCTTCACCGATCTCGGCCGGCTGATCGACAGCGGCATCCGGGCGGCCTTCGTGCACGCCTCCACCGCCCAGCACGTGCCGATCGTCGAGCAGCTGCTCACGGCGGGCGTCGACGTCTACGTGGACAAGCCGCTCGACCACACCCTCGACGGCGCCCGCCACCTGGTCGCCCTCGCCGACCGTACCGGCCGCTCGCTGGCCGTCGGCTTCAACCGCCGCCACGCCCCCGGCTACGCCCAGGCCCTGGAGCGGCCGCGGGACCTCATCGTCCTGCAGAAGAACCGCGAGGGCCTGCCGGAGACCGCGCGCACCCTGGTCTACGACGACTTCATCCACGTCGTCGACACCCTGCGCTTCCTGGCCCCCGGCGAGATCGAGCACGTCGACGTCCGCGCCCGGGTGCGCGACGGCCTGGTGGAGCACGTCGCCCTCACCCTCGCCGGGGACGGCTTCACGGCCCTCGGCATCATGAACCGCCGCTCCGGATCGACGGAGGAGATCCTGGAGGTCTCCGGCGCCGACTCCAAGCGCGAGGTCCGCAACCTCGCCGAGGTCGTCGACCACCGCGGCCAGCCCACCACCCGCCGCCGCGGCGACTGGGTCTCGGTGGCCCGCCAGCGCGGCATCGAGCAGGTCGTCCAGGCCTTCCTCACCGCCGTCCGCACCGCCAGGACCCTCGACGCCCACGACGCCCTGCGCACCCACGAACTGTGCGAACTCGTCGTCACCCGCATCGAGGGCCCCTGACGCTCCGCCAGGAGGCGGCCGGCGCCGCGTAGACTCCTCGCCGACACGAGGCGGGGAATCGGGGGAACCATGAGCGATGCGGGACGCCGGCCGCCGCCGCCGGCCGCCGGGCGGAAGCCCGCCGGACTGGCGCTGCTCGACCTGCTCGACGATCCGAAGGCCCCGCGGCTCTGTGTGCTCTCGGGGCCGCCGGGCATCGGCAAGTCCCACCTGCTGACCTGGCTCGGGGAAGCCTGCGCTACCCCCGGCGGCCCGCCCGCCCGCCGGCCCGACGCGGCGTTCTCGTTGGCGGGCATGACGGCGGAGTCCGTGGTCTGGCGGCTGGCCGCCCGGCTCGGCGTCACGGCACGGGGACCGGCCGAACTCGTGCGGGTGCTGGGGGAGAACCCCTACCCGAGGCTGCTCTTCCTCCGGGACCTGGACCGCTCGGCCGAACCCGGGGCCATCGCCGCCGGGGTGCTGGGGCGTTTGTTGGAGGACCCGAACCTGCGGCTGGTCGCCGAGGGCACGGACGGCCTGTGGGATCCCGGTCCCGCGGCCGCGGTGCTGGACCTCACCAAGCCCGAGTGGACCGACCCCGGCCACTTCGACCTCTGGTACGGGAGGCAACGCGGACCGTCACCATTCGAGGCAGCCGACGTCTACCCCAGCCCCGGCTCGGCGCTGCTCGCCCTCGGCATCGCGGCCGACGCGCCGGGCGCACGGAGCGGCGGTGTCCACGCAGCCTGGTGGGCCGCGGCGGGCGACCTGGCGCGCTCCGCACTCGGTGTGCTCGCGGCTGCGGTCCAGCCGCTCACCCTGGCACAGTGGTCGGCCGCGGCGGGAACGGAAGCCGCCGTGGCCGCGGCCCGGATCCTGCCGCCGGACCAGGCCGACGGCAAGGCGTGGTGGCTGCCGCCCGGTCCGCTGCGGGACACGGTCACGGCCGAGGCCGTCCCCGCCGACCCGGCACGACTGGCCCGTGCCCTGGCCGACACGATCCCCCGACTCCCCGACAGCTCACCCGACTTCACTCGTGCCGACCCCGAAGACCTCGGCCTCGTCCTGCGCCAGGCGGTCCTTGCGGGCCTCGCCGGAGAAGTGCTCGACGACTTCGAGTTGCTGACCCACGCCGACCCCGTGGCCGTGACGACCGCGCTCTCGACGTCGTCCGAACCGGTCGCGACCGCCTGGCGTCTTGCCGGACCCGCTCTCATCGATGAACCGGATCCGGCGGTCCGTGCGCGTCTCCTCCGTGCGCGCGGCCGTCTCGGGGCTCAGGCCGGCAGCACGCAGATGGGGCAGCGGATTCCGACAGTCGTCGAGGCGGCACTGAGCCGGCTCGCCTCCGGTACGGGGGACCCGTTGGACCTCCTGACCGCACTGCTGGAAGCCGACGTGTTGGTCTGTCCCGATGCTGGAACCGGCGAACCACTGGTGACACCCGGAGCGAACGGAAGGGACGGCCTGGACGCCTGTACCTCGCAGGACCACGTCCCGAGCCATTGGGCGGACACCGTGCCCATGTCCGGCCGCAGCGTGGCCACCGCGTTCCACGACCTCGACATCCGGCTCAACCCCGCCAGTGCGACTTCGCTCTGCTTCCCGCTGCGTGATCTGGGACGCGTCATGGGGATGGCCCGGAGCCAGTGCTGAAACATGCTGTTGGCCGGGTGGCGACCCCCGGAGAAGGAGCCGCCACCCGAAGCCGCTCAGCCGCGGCCGCGTGGTGAAGGCGCGGTGCGGGCCGGGGGCTGCCACCCCTCCTGGGCCTTCTCCCGCAGGTCACCGACCGACTCGGCCCTCGACCGTGAACCCGGCACGACGAATCCGATCTGCCCACCGGGCCGGTCGTCTGACAGTTCCGCCAGGGCTTGCGAAGGGGGCAGGTCGCGCGCCTTGGCCGCACGCATCCTGATCAGCCAGTATCCGGCACTGTTCGATGCCTCGACCGCAACGGCGGGCCGCCCCACCCAGCCGGCCGCGTCGTCCGCGTCGGATGCCCAGAGATAGCCGAGCACTCCGCTGGTTTCGTTGGCGATCGTCATGTATTCGACAGGCTTGTCGGTCCGGTACGCATAGTCGACCGGCCCGTCGATCACCTCGAACTGCATGTCCTCGCGAAGGCGAGGGTTTTCCCGGTCACGGTCCACGGTGAATTTTCTCTCAATCAGGGATTGATATCCCCATAGATCTGCCACTGACCATTGTCGTCCATGAAAACACGATCGGCACGCCATCTCAGGCCTCGCTCCAGGAGGACCTCCCGTTCCCCCATGCCGTAGAAGGATACTTTCTCAACCCACAGCGCCGGTGTGCCCTCGGGGACCCGAAGGTGAAGCACGGCCTGCTTGTCGGCAAAAGCGGCCGTGCCCAGGGAGCTTGAAGTGAAAGCATTTTCGGTGAAGATATTTCCGACCATCTGGGAGGGGTCCATGGGGATGTGGTAAAGGTTTGTCCCACGACTGACCATGACGGCCTCCGGGGTCGGGTGCCCTGCCAGCGCTTTGTCGATCTCGGCGATGTGCTGCAGGATTTCGGGAGTCTCGCCGTTTCCGGAGCGGAGGTAGCCGTTGAGCTCGTGGTAGGTCGGCCCGGTGGTGGCATTCGGTTCGCAGGTGTAGTCGTGGACGGCTCTCCGCTGTGGCTCGGGCAGGGTCACGGCATAGTCGTTCCACTCGTCGGCGCCGTACCTCGCTGCCGCCGCGTCGTTCTCGAAGGTCTTGGCATTTCTCGACGTTTCCGCCTCGGCGACCTTGATCTTGTCGGAGAGATCGAGCCTGTTGAAGTCTTCGGTCGAAAGCGGTGGTGCGTCGCTCCGCACCGGATCGGCCTGGACGCCGCTGTTCGGGGCAGGATCGCCGGGCCTGGTCGGCACGGCATCCGCGGGGTGTGAAGCGGGGGGTGTCCCAGCGGGCTCCGCGTGTGGCGGTATGGGCTCGGGGTGCGGGACCTGTTGTGGCGGCACCTTGACGGGGCCGGTGGTGAAGGTGTCGGCCGGAGGGTGGGGCGGGGCCTTGAGGGTCCAGCCCTCGGGGAGACCGGCCAGATTCGTCGGCGGCGGCAGGACGGGTTTGACCGCGGCTGCCTTCTTGGCGGCTTCCTCGAGCGCCTTCTCGGCAGCCTCCTTGGAGGCCTTGTCCGCCGCCGCCTTCGCGGCTTTCGTCGCCGCTTCCTTGGCCGCCTTCTCGGCGGCCTCCTTCGCGGCCTGCTCTGCGGCTTCGCGGGCCGCCTTCTCGGCCGCGGCCCTGGCTGCGGCTGCGGCCTCGCGCTCGGCGATCGAGGCGGCGGCTCCGGTGCCGCCGGTTCCGCCGCCGAGGAGGAGGTTGCCGGTGAGGCGGCCGCCGGCCTCGGAGGGGTCGCTGCCCCAGCCGCTGCCCACCAGACCCTTCAGCAGGTCGGCCGGGTGGTCCCCGGCCTGGATCAGACCCGCGGTCGTCGTGGACAGGCCCTGGAGGTACTGGCTGGGGTGGGAGAGGTTGTACGGGTCGAAGAAGTTCAGCGACCGGCCGAGCTTGATGAGATCGGTCCCGCTCTTGACCGCGCCTCCGGTGAAGTGGAGGAGCGACACCGGCGCGGCGGCGATCCCGTCCTTCACATTCGCCTTGAGAATCTCCGTTCGGCTCGGCATGGGCGGGGCCGACCGGGTGGCGGCCGAGATCGCCGTGGCGGCGGTCCGCGCCGCGGAATCCCTTTGTGTGCGTGCGGCGTTGAGCTTCTCCTCGGCCTGCCGGAACGATTCCTCTGCGGGGCTGCGGAACTCGCCGGGCTTGGTGGGCGGGCTCGCGGGACGCTGGTCGGCCGGGGTGGCGTTGTAGGCCTTGACCTGAAGGTCATAGGTGAGGGCCGCTTGCATGGCGGCCTTTACCGCCGAGTCGTGCTTCTTCTTCGCCTCCTTCCAGAGACGTGCGGCCTCTCCGGCCTCGCCCTGGGCCCATACGACGGTGTGGGCGAAGGCCTCCAGCGCGGCGGCGGCCTGGCCGCAGGCATCGGCTGCGGCCAGCCACCGTTTGGGCTGCGGGTCGAAGATCTTCTGGAACGCCTCCGCTGCCGGTCCGGTCCAGTGGTCGTGGTCGATTCGGGTCAGACCGGTGCCGGTCTTCTCGAAGGCGTCATGGAACTTCTTCAGGTGCGCGGCGGCCTCGTTGATCCTCTTGGCGTCACCGTGCACGAGCTCCTTGGGGTCGTCGCTCTGGTCCAGGCTCCGTTCGCGGACTTTCAACCCGGCCTCGTCCGCGACCCCGTCGCCCCAGCCGTTCACGTCCTGCGCGGCGCCGTGGAGCCCGACGCCGTTCAGCGCGCCCCCGACCAGGTGGGAGCCCTTCTGTACGACCTTCGCCCCGGCCTTGAGATTGGCGTCGACGAAGTTGCCGGCGGCATCGACCGCGTCGGTGATGCTGAAGTGCAGGCCCATCAGTGGTCACCCGCCGAGGCTTCGGCGATCTTCTTGTTGATCCCGAAGGGGCCTTCGAGCTTCTCCTTCGCGATGTCCTTCCAGGACTTCTCGATCCCGTCGAGGGCCTTGTCCGCGGATTGTGGCGAGAAGTCCGGGTTGGTCAGCTGGGTGTAGTGGTTGTCGCCCCAGATCTGGTTCCAGGACTTGCCCTCGATCTGCTCCTCGGTCTGGTGGGGATTGCCGATGCTCGCTGCGACGACGTTCTTCAACAGCCCGTTCGCGTAGCGTTCCTGCTCGTGGTAGAAGCCCGCCGAGAGCCCTAGCTTCATCGCGAGTTCGGAGCCATCCTGGAGCAGTGCCCGAACGCCCCAGGACCAGCGTTCGCAGAAGGCCGTGAAGACGGTGTGGAGGTCGGGGTGGCCTGCCTCCGTGCCGGTCAGCTCCAGCTCGGAGAAGCCGCGGCCCGATTCCGCGAGGCCGGCGATCCCCAATCCCTGTAGCTCCGCGATCGCCCCATTGATACCCTCCTCGGCGAGCTTCAGCGCTTGCGGATCAACCCCGAACGCGGCCATCAATCCCCCTTGTCGTCATCGGTGGCCCGTCGATGGCCGCGATGTCCGGCACGACGCCTCTCATCGGAGGGAAGAGCATCGGCTCGGCACCCGTCACGTCCAGTGCGATCCCACCGGGCCTTCCCAGTTCCGGCACTGCTACGTCCAGCAGCCGTGAGCCCAGGACCGTTATATAGGGAAACCCTTCGACCGGAAGGCCTTTCGCCTGTGCGAAGGTGGCCAGTTCGGCCTCTGATGTGAAGGCGAGGATCCACCGTAGACCGTCTCCGTCGGCAGTCCATACGGACTCCTCCCCCCATCGTGGCACCAGGAGTGCGCTCAGCCGGAACTGAGCGAGCATCACGGCCGGATCGCCCACCCCCGCCCGCAGCATCCTCACCTGATGGACGAGACCGGCGTTCGTCATCGCTTCCCCCTCTGCCGGCGACGGCTCCTCTGCTGGCGCCGTCGCCGCACTGAAGGTACACGTACGGCGTGGCGGCCGGGCGAGGCGGCATGGACGGCAGAGGAACTGTCACCGGGTCAGGCGGCGGCCGGGCGGGCGCGCCACCAGGCGATCGTGGCGGGGAGTTGGGTGTCCAGGGGGGTGGGGCGGGTGCTGAAGGTGGCGGTCCAGGCGGTGCTGTCGAGGGTGAACGGGCGGTCGAACTGGTAGCGGGTTTCCCGGAGTTCGCGGAGGAGGGGGGAGAAGAGGCCGGCCAGGGCGAGGGCCGCCGGGTGGAGGCGGCGGACGGGGACCGGGGGGACGCCGGCCTCGGCGGCGAGCAGGTCGATCATGCGGCGGATCGGGACGGCGGGGGCGGTCGGGGCGTGCCAGGCCCGGCCCCAGGCGCGTTCGTCGGCGGCGGCCTCGGCCAGGGCGCCGGCCACGTCGGGGAGATAGCTCCAGCTGTGCGGGGCGTCCGGGTCGCCGAGGACGGAGACGGGCCTGCCCGCCAGCAGCCGTGGGACGGCGCGGGAGGCCAGGTGGCCGCCCTCGGTCACGCCGGGGCCGAAGAAGTCCGAGGCGCGGACCTCGACCGCGCGGATCCGGCCCGCCTCGTGGAGGGTCCGGGCCTGCTCCCAGAGCGAGGCGCGCAGCCGCCCCTTGGGCCCGGTCGCGGCGAGCGGGAGGTCCTCGGTGAGGGGGCCGTCCACCGGGCCGTAGCCGTAGAGGTTGCCGAGCATGACGAGGACGGCTCCGCTCGCCTCGGCGGCCGCGCAGAGCGAGGCGTGCAGCGGCGGCCAGTCGGTCGTCCAGCGGGGCAGCGGTGGGGCGGCGCAGCTGTACAGGGCGGCGGCTCCGCGGGCGGCCTCGGCCAGCGGTCCGCCGGCGGTGGCGTCCAGCGCCAGGTGCTCGATGCCCGCCTCGGCCGGGCGGCCGGTGCGGGTGACGACCCGCACCTCGTGGCCCTGGTCGGCCAGCAGGCGGGCGGTGGCGGCACCGGCCGGCCCGTATCCGACGATCACGTGAAGGCTCATCGGCACACCCTAGAGGGCGCGGGCCGGCCCCGGGTGGTGGGGCCGGCCCGCGTGGGTGGTGCCGTGGGCGGTGTCAGCAGGGGACGGTGATCGTGTGCGTCGCCGGGGAGGGCGGCCAACCGCCGTTGTCCACACTGAAGTTGGAGGTCACCGAGGTCCCGCAGGGGACGGTGATGGTGATCCCGCCGACGTAGCTGCCACCGGAGGGCACCAGGGCGGTCGTGTAGACCGGAGCCATCGGCGGCAGGGCCGGCGTGCTGCCGGAGATCTTGAAGCCGACGTTCTGGGCGACCCAGGCCGGGTTGGTCGGGTAGGCGTGCCCGAAGAGGCGCACCTGGGTGCCGTTGACCTCGATACAGGCGCGGGTCTGCAGCAGGCCGGGCGCGCCCGGGGTGCCACAGGAGGTGATCGGTCCGGGCGGACCGGCGGGGCCGGTGGTGGCGGCGACGGCGGCCGGGGCGGCGGTGGCCGTCAGTGCGGCGAGGACCGCGGCGCCGGCCAGGGCGGCGGCGGTGCGGGGACGGTGCATGAGTGGGTTCCCTCCCGGTGGGCGCGCGTCCGGCGGGGTTGCCAGAGGCGCATGTGACATGTCACATCACTTTTTGGGTGATCGTGGCACGGGGAGGGGTGATCCGGTCCGGCCGTCGGGGTGAATGACCGGCGGGTGTCAGGCCGTTGGCTTGAACGGGGTGTCATGTCCATTTCCCGTAGCGGTCGGAGTGGCCCGTTCGAATCCCTGGGGTCCGAACGGGCCGACCCGATCCTTCAGTTGGCGATGCCGCAGTACTGCTGCTGCTTGCCGATCGCCCGGTAGACGCAGTCGGCGGTCTCCACCAGGCGCAGCACGGCCTCCCGGTTGCGGCTGGTCTCGCGGCCGATCACCTCGTCGGGCGGGTAGAAGCCGCTGGCGCCGTTGGGTCCGGGGTACATCTCGAAGGTGTAGCCGAAGATCCGCTGCGCGCCCCACAGCCAGTCGTCGATCGACCCGTCCGTGATGTAGAGGTCGCTGGACTGCTCGGGCGTGTAGTTGTTGGTGGAGGCCATCGAACGGCCCAGGGTGGCAAAGGTGTTGTACTCGTCGGCGGTCATGCCGGTGGTGGTGTTGGCGGTGGTCCAGCCGAACGGCCAGAGCACCAGCTCGCTGTAGGTGTGGAAGTCGATGGCCGCGGTGATCTGCTGCCGGCCGCCGACCACCCGGCTGCGCACGAAGTCGGCCACCACCTTGGTCTCCTTGGCGGACTCCGGTGCGCTGCCCCGGTAGGTCTCGCTGGAGGTGGAACCGGAGGAGCCGCCGCAGCAGCCGAACCTGTAGTCCCAGTTGCGGTTGAGGTCGGTGCCGACGTAGCTGCTGCCCGGGTTGGGCTGGCGGTCCTTGCGCCAACTGCGGTAGCGGCCGGTGGCGATGTCGTACTCACCGCCGTCCGGGTTGAGGTCCGGGATCACCCAGATCTCCCGGCTGTTGACCGCGTTGGCGATCCTGGCGTCGGTGGCGTACTTGTCGCCGAACTCGTGCAACAGGTAGAGCGACATCTCGACGGTGAGGTGCTCGCGGGCGTGCTGGTGGGCGGTGAAGAGCACCTCGGGCTCGTTCTCGTCGGCGCCGACGTTGTCGCTGATCTTCACGGCGACGATCGGCCGGCCCTCGTAGGAGGTGCCGATCACCCGCTTGCTCATGATGTCGGGGTGCGCGGCTACGACGGCCTCGATGTCGGCCGCGGCCTCCGCGTAGTTGTGGTAGCCGGAGTCGGCGGACGGGAAGTCGTAGAGCGCCGCGCCGATGCCCTCCTGGCCGGGCACGGCGCCGTACAGGGGGCCCGGCAGGGGGACGGGCGACCAGCCGAGCGCGCGCAGCCGGGCGGCCTCGGCGGGGGTCGCGGTGACGGTCAGTGAGTCGGTCCTGACGGCGTCGACGGAGGCGCCGGTGGCGGCGACGGCGGTGCGCTCGGCGACGGTCCGGGGGCCGTCGAGGCGGTACTGCCGCGCGGAGTCGGCATCGGCATCGGCATCGGAGGCGGAGGCGGCGGAGCCGGCGGCCGGCTGCGCGCCGGCCTGGGCGGTGGTGAGCGGGACGGCGAGGGCGAGGGCCAGCAGGACGGCGGTGGCCGCGGCCGGCTTCCCTCGGCGGGGCAGTCGCATGACTGTCCTCCTGTGGGGGTCCGTAGGGACGGAACGGTGGAGGAGGGGGGTGCGGCGCCGCGAGGTTGATGCTCCGTCAATGTCATGCAATCGTCAAGGAGTTGGGCGGAACCCGAGGCGGAACCGGCCCGGCCGTACGCCGGCTCAGGACCTCCTCGCGGCCCTGGCCGCCGCCCCGCAGGTCGCCAGACTGCACCAGCGCCGCCGCCCGGCCGCGTCCAGGAACAGCCAGCCGCAGTCCGCGCTCGGGCAGCGCTGGACGGTCAGCCGGCGCGGCTCGGCGAGGAGTTCGGCCGCCGCCCGGGCGGCGCCGTACAGCGGCAGCCGCAGCCCGGCCGACGGCGGCAGCCGCCACTGCGCCAGGCCGTCCTCGCCCCGGGTGAACACCGCTGCGCGGGTGGCGAGTTGGACCACGGCGGCCACCTCGCCGAAGGCGGCACCGTCCTGCGGATCGGTCAGGCACGCGTACAGCGCCGAGCGGAACGCGCGGGCCTCGGCCAGCACGGCCGCCGCCTCGTCCGGGTGCTGCTCGGCCTGCCGCAGCAGCGACTCGACCAGCGGCTGCGCCGCGAGGTCCTGGTGCCCGGCCCAGACCGCGAGCGTCGAGTAGCCGCGCAGCCAGTCGGAACCGGGCGGCGCGGCCGGCGCGCCCCACCCGGCGAAGGTGTTGCAGAACTCCAGCGCCGGGTGGCCGCCCGCGCTCCACGGCAGCCACTCCTCGCCCACCCGCACCGCGTACAGCGGCGCCGGCGGCCGGTCCAGCCGGGGGTCGGCGCGCAGGATCCGCTCGTGCAGCTCGGCCAGTTCGACGCCCGGCTCCACGCCCAGGGTCTCCACCAGCGTCCGCCGGGTGTGCCGGTAGAGGGCGAGCGCCTCGCCCTGCCGACCGGCCCGGTACAGGGCCGTCATCGCGGCGCGCACCAGTCGCTCGCGGGGCGGCAGGCCGTCCAACTCGCCGTCGCGCAGCGGGAGATCGGCGAGCAGCCGGTCGTGCCGGCCCATCGTGAGGAGGAGTTCGGCGCGCTGTTCCAGGGCCGACAGCCGCAGGTGGAGCAGCCGCCCGCCGAGCCGCCCGCGCAGCGCGTCGTCGGCGACGTCCGCGAGCAGCGGCCCGCGCCAGAGCGCGAGCGCCCGGTCCTGGCAGCGCAGCCGCTCGGCGGGGTCGCCGGTGACGGAGGCGCGGGCCGTGAGGTCGAGGAACTCCCGGACGTCCAGGGCGTGGTGGCCGGGCGCGAGGGCGTACCCGTCGTGCCGGGTGCCGATCACCACGCCGTGCGGGCGCAGCCGGGCGCGCAGCCGTCCGATGTAGGTGTGCACGGTGCCGCGCGCCGAGGCGGGCGGGCTGCCGTGCCAGAGCAGGTCGATCAGCCGCTCGGTGGCGACCACCCGGCCGTCCTCCAGCAGCAGGACGGCGAGCAGGCACCGCTCCTGGCGGCGGGCGCCGGCCAGCACGGGCACGCCGCGGTGGTCGGCCTCGAACGGGCCGAGCAGTCGGAACTCCATGGCGGGCCACCCTACGGCGCCCGTCCGGGGGACATGGTGAGAATCCGGTCAGCCGCCCCTGCCAGGCTGGCCGCCGAACAGTCCGACGCCCCACCAGGAGATCCGCATGCGCCGCATCCCCCTCCGCCTCACGACCGCCGTCGCGGCCGTCGCCGCCCTGGTCGCGACCCTGGCCGCCGCCCCGACGGCGGTCGCCGCCGGGCGCGGCGGCTGGGAGCCGTGGCCCTCGCCGTCCTTCGACCTGCCGGCCGGCGCCCGCTGCGACTTCCCGGTGCACCTGGAACCCGTGGTCGACCGCGTCGAGCGGCACGTGCTGGCCGCCGACCCGGACGGCACGGTCCGCCGCGTCGCCTACCGGGGCGCCCTGGTCATGCGGCTCACCAACACCCTGACCGGCGCCCACCACGACGCCGACGCCGGTGGCCGCTCCCACGTCGGATACCGTTCCGACGGCTCCCAGACCTGGCGCGCCCACGGCCCGGTCCTCCTCGGCTTCGGCGCCGGCGCGGGCAACCTGCCCCGCGACCTCTACACCGTCGACGGCGACTACACCATCGAGATCGGCGCCACCGGCTACCGCACCCTCACGATCAAGCACGGCTCCGCCGAGCCCCTCTGCGCCAAGGTCGCCTGACCCCGGTCCCCGGCGTCCGGCCGACGGAGGCGAGCGGTGCGCGGGGGTGCACCGCTCGCGGGCCGGGCCGGGCCGGGCCGGGGTGGGGTGGGGTGGTCAGTTGACGTCGACCGCCGGGGCGCCGGGGAGGGTGGAGTCGGTGAGCGGGCCGTAGCCGGCGGAGAAGTAGCCCTCGCCGGGGCAGAGGGCGGAGCCGGCGCTCCTGACGAAGCGGGCGTTGCGGAAGACCAGGGTGTGCGCGGTGTTGTCGGCGGTGCCGGTGAAGGCGCCGCTGAGCTGGTAGGTGCAGGTGAGGGTGCCGAACCAGCTGTTGAGCACGGCCGAGGCCTGGATCGGGCCGGCCGTCCCGGCGGTGAGGGTGACCGGGTGTCCGGCGGCGGAGCCGATCGCCACGTTGTACGCGAGGTTGCCGACCGTCAGGCTCCTGACCGAGGTGACGCCGGTGACGTTGGCCGTGCAGGAGCCGAAGGTCAGGCCGGTCAGGGTGCTGGTGGCGGTCCCCGGGGCGGCGGGGTTGGCGAGTACCTTCGCGGTGAACGGCGAGACTGCGCAGAACACGCCGGTCGAGCCGGTGGCGTCCGAGGAGAAGGTGGCGCGGGTGCCCGCGGCGAGCGGCGCGAGCAGGACGTCGCCCACGGCGACGGCCGCCCCGCCGGCGGTCAGCACGGGTCCGGCGGCGGGTCCTGCGGCGGTGGCGGCGGTGGGGACGGCGGCGGCCGGGAAGGCGCCGACGGCGAGGGTCGCGGCGGCCGCGGCCAGGGCAAGGCAGGGGTGCAGACGCATGGGGGTGCCTCGTTCTCGGTGAGGGTGACGAGCGGGCGGACGCCCCGGCCCGTCGGAGAAGTGGGGTCCGGCGCCGGGGAGTTGACTAGTTTGTAGAGCGCTGTCCGCACACCGTCAAGGAGCGGCGCGGCACTTGTTGACAATTCGTCAGCAACTCCCGTTCGAGGCCTTGCCGCCGCCGCCCCGTGCGCTACCCCCGCGCCGAGCGGCGGTAGTGGTCCAGGACGTCCTGGCGCAGCAGGTCGCCGAAGCCGGCGGCGTCGAGGCGGAGGGCGAGTTGTGGCTCGGTGACGCCGAGGGCGGTGGCGGTGGTGGGGAGGTGCCAGTCGTGGGCGGCGAGGCGGTCGAGGAGGTGGGCGCGGCGGGTCTGGGGTTCGGAGAGGCGGAAGGTCTTGAGGTAGGCGAGCCGGCCGTGCTCGTCGGTGATCGCCTCGCCGATGTGGTTCTCCCGGCGGGGGCGGAACTCGGGGAGGAAGCGGGCCAGGGTGAAGCGGTCGAGGCGGCGGACGACGCGGGCCCGGTAGGCGGTGTCCAGGAGGCCGCCGGCCATGGTGTCGTCGTGGAAGGCGGCCCAGGCGCGTTCCTGCGCGGCGACGGCGGCGCGCAACTCGGCGGTGGAGGTGATCGGGCCGGCCGCGCGCAGGTCCGCGCGGAAGTCCGGGACGGGGGCGGACAGCAGGGCGTAGTGGTGGATCAGTTCGCCGTAGAGGTCGAGCAGCAGGGTGCGGTGCAGGGCGCGGTAGTCGTCGGGGTGCGGGACGGCGAAGGCGGCGGCGAGCGCGTCGGCGACGTACACGACCAGGCCGCACTGGCCGGGGTGGAGCTCGAACACCCGCAGCGCGTCGGCCAGGCCGCGCACCTGGTCGCCGGCGTAGGCCTCCTCGGCGCGCGGGGACAGGCCGCGCCGCAGGGCCCGCTCGGACCACTGCTCCCAGGCCACGGACGGGCCGCCGAAGTGCAGCGCGAGGTAGCCGTCCAGGGCGAGGTGCAGCGGCAGGAAGCGCAGCCGGGTGCGGCCCGCGCGCTTGGCGAGGCGGCGCGGCGGCCGGAGCCGGACGAGGTCGGCCGGGGAGCCGCCGGGCGCGTCCAGCCGGGTGCCGTACGCGGCTGCCGGGGTGCCGTCGCGGGTCCAGTCGGCGACGAAGCCGTGCGGGATGTAGGAGAGGTAGGCGGTGCGGCGGCCGACCGGGACGGCGGCGTACTCCTCCTCGTACAGCTCCTGGTGCAGCCGCAGGTCCGCGATCGGCTCCGGGCGGACCAGCGGGACCAGCCGCACGCCGCCCCACACCTGGGCGGGCCGGGTCTCCAGGCCGGTGAGGTCGAGTCGGAAGCCGGGCAGGGCGGTGCCGCTCACCGGACGGTCACCTGCACGGGGGCGAGGAAGCGCGCGGTGCGGGCCGCCAGGTGGGCCGTCAGCTCCGCGAGGTCGGTACGGCCCTCGGCGAAGCGGGCGAACTCGACCAGCGCCGGCAGGTCCTCGGCGTCGCGCAGCCCGGCGGTGGGCACCGTCGGGGCGAGCCGGCGGACGTCGAAGCCCTCGGCGTCGTAGACCGGGTTGAGGTGCACGACGCTGGTCCGGCGCTCCGGGTCCAGCCGGGTGCGCCACACCCGCAGCACCTCGGCGGCCAGGCCCGGCGGGGCGTTGTCCCAGCCGTCCGAGACGATCAGCAGGCGCTGCGGCGCGGTGTCGAGCGCGTCCAGCACCCGGTGGCCGAGCGGGGTGGGGCCGGACGGGCGGGCGAGCAGCGCGTCGGTGCGCCCGGAGGTCCACAGCGCCGTGTACTCACCCGCCAGCGCCTCCAGCAGGAAGTGGCAGGCGAGCGCGGCGGCCAGCGGCCGGCGGCGCTTGACGCCCGAGCCGTACGCCGACCAGCTGTCGTCCAGCACTGCCGTGACCCGCCCCCAGCTCCCCTCCTCGGCCCCGGCCGCGCGCACGGCCCGGCGCGCCGCCCCGCGCAGGGCGCCGGTCAGCTCCGCGCGGCGGGCGGCCCGGTCGGCGGGCGGCAGGCCCAGCACATAGGAGGCGAGCCGGGTCAGCGGCATCCGCGCCAGGTCCGCGGCGACGGCGCCGGCCCCGGCGGCGCGGGCGGACTCCTGGAGGCGCAGCCGCTCCAGGGCGGTCAGCCGCGGTGCGATGCGCTTCAGGAAGTCGGCCCGCGGGATGCCGTGCCGCTGCGCGAAGGACTCCGCGACGGTGTAGGGGAGTTCGAAGACGGCGGCCTGCTGGTGGTGGGCGCGCCGCCAGGCGTCCAGCAGCGGCGCCCGGTACTTGGCGCGCCGGCGCGGGGCGTACAGGAAGTCGCCGGTCTCCGCCTCGGCGGGCCGCAGATGGGTGTGGCGCAGCGCCCGCTTGAGCCCGGCGCGGTACTTGACGGCGTCGAGCGCCTGGTCGGGGCGCGCGGCGAGCCAGTCGCGCAGGATCGCGCGGGTGCGGCGGTTGTTGACCTTGGCGCGGCGCAGCTCGCCGATCAGCCGGTAGACCCGCTGCGGCGGCAGCAGCTCCAGCCGGCGGGCGATCAGCCGGCCCTCGGTGCGCCGCTGCTCCTCGGTGGCGTCCCGGGCGGTCTCCAGCAGGCGGCGGACGATCAGGGCGGCGTTGTGGTCGTTGATGTCGAGGGCGAGCGCGGCGGCGTACGGGCCGCGGTAGTTGACGCGCACGTACTCGTGCAGGAAGTCCAGCGAGAGCTGCTGCTCGGCCGCCCCGGAGTGGAACTCGTGCTGGCCGGTGCCGGTGATCGCGGCGTTGACGAACAGCAGCACGTCCTCGGCGGCGACGAGGTCACCGTACGTCTCCACCGGCCCGTCCCGCCCTTCCGCCCGCGTGCCGCCGTGTCCTGGGGCCGGCCGGGGAATGGGGGCGCGAACTGCGAATCATCGCGTTAAGGGCACGTTCCGGAAGTCGCACCGGAGTCCCGCGGCCGGCCGGTCGACGCTATCACCGGGCGGCCGCGGGGCACAGCGGGTTTTCCACCGGCGGCCGCGGAAACGGCAGGTCAGGCCGGGGCACCGCGCAGTTCCAGGGTGCAGCACTTGACGCTGCCGCCCGCCTTGAGCAGCTCGGAGAGGTCGATCCCGATCGGCTCGAAGCCCCGGGCGCGCAGCCGCGCCGCCAGCCCCACCGCCGCCTCCGGCAGGACGACCCGGCGGCCGTCCGAGACGGCGTTGAGGCCGAAGACGGCGGCGTCCTCGTCGGTGGCGAGCACGGCGTCCGGGTACAGCTCGGCCAGCGTGCTCCGGCTCTCCGGGGAGAACGCGGCCGGGTAGTACACGATCTCGTCCTCGCCGAGCACCGCGAGCGCGGTGTCCAGGTGGTAGTAGCGCGGGTCGACCAGCTCCAGGGTCACCACCGGGCGGCCCAGCACCCGCTGCGCCTCGGCGTGCGCCCGGCGGTCGGTGCGAAAGCCCGTCCCGGCCAGGAGCCGCCCGCCGGCCAGGAGGTAGTCGCCCTCGCCCTCGTTGGTGAACCCGGCCTGCACCACCGTCCGGTAGCCCCGGGCGCGGAACCACTCCAGGTACGCCGGGGCCTCGTCGGCGCGCTCGTGGTGCCGGAACCTGGCTACCAGGGCGGTGCCGTCGACGACGGTGGCGCCGTTGGCGGCGAACACCATGTCGGGCAGGCCGGGGAGCGGCTCGATCAGCTCGACGGTGTGGCCCAGTTCCCGGAACAGCGCGTACAGCCGCTCCCACTGGGTGAGGGCGAGGGCGGCGTCGGTCGGCTTGGCCGGCTCCATCCACGGGTTGATCGAGTAGTCGACCGTGAAGTGGGCCGGACGGCACATCAGGTAGTGGCGGGGGCGGGCGGTACGGGACACGGGCGGTGGTCTTCCTTCCGGCGGGGTGGGGCGGAGGGGTCGTGCGGCGGGCCGGTGCGGTGGCGGGGTGTGCCCGGCGCCGGCTGCCCCGAGCGTGCCGGGCGCGGCGGTCGTGGACATGGCCGCCGCGTGCACGTCCGTCGGACGCCGGAGGTCCGGCGAGGGCGGCGGGGGGGGAGGAGGAGGGCGGTGCTGCCGGTGCCTGGACGGCGACACGCGGGCAGGAACGTGCCTGCACCGGTGCCGCGCCGTGCCGGGATGCACTGGGCCGGGATGCACTGGGCCGGGCAGTGCACGTCATCGAGAAGGAGGTCGTCGGATGGGGACGGAGACGGGGACGAGGGCGGCGGGGGCCGGTCCGGTCCGGGTACTGGACGTCTCCGGCGCGGACTACCGCCGGGCGTTCGAGCTGTTCCTCGCGGGCACCGACGAGAAGCCGCTCACCCACGCCCGGCTCGGCGAGGTGGTCGCCGGACTGGACCGGCGCCGGGTGCTGCTGGACGTGGGCGCGGGGGAGGGGCGGACCACCGCCTTCCTGGCGCAGTACTTCGACCGCACGGTGGCCGTCGAGCCGAGTGCGGCGATGCGCGAGAAGCTGCGTCTGGCCTGCCCCGAGGCGCTGGTCCTGCCGGAGCCGCTGGACACGGCCGAGCCGCCGGGCCCGGCGGACCTGGTGCACCTCTCGCACGTGCTGTACTACGTGCCGCCGGCGGACTGGCTGGGCACGGTGCGCCGGGTGCTGGACTGGGTGGCGCCCGGCGGGACGCTGCTGGTGGTGCTGCAGAACCCGGAGAGCCCGTGCATGCGGATGGCCGCGCACTTCACGGGCGTGCGCTACGACCTGCGGCCGCTGGCCGAGCAGCTCTCCGCCCAGGACACCGCCCAGGACGCCGCCCAGGACGCCGACCGGGCCACCGACCGGGCCGCCGCGCAGTGGACGTTCGCCATCGAAGCCCTCGACCTGCACTACCGCACCGACCGGCTGGACGAGGCGGTGGACGTCGCCGAGTTCATGATCAACGTGGCCGACCTGGCCACCATGGACCCGCTGCCCGAACGCGCCGAGCTGGCCTCCTACGTCGAGCGCCACTTCACCCGGCCGGACGGCGGCTACGCCATCGGGCACACCCAGGACATGCTGACGGTCCGCCGGGCGCACTGAGGGGCCGGGCGGGTCAGGCCCAGGGCAGCGCCGAGCGGGTGCGCCAGTACTCCTCGGCCGGCTCGGCCAGTTCCGCCAGGCCGGCCAGGTCATCGGCGTCCAGGGCACGCCCGACGGCCTCCAGGTTGGAGGCCAGCTGACCGGTGGTGGCCGCCCCGGAGAGCACCAGGTCCGCCCAGGGCTGCGCGGCGACGGCGGCCAGCGCCAGGGCGTCGCAGGACGCGCCGGTGCGGGCCGCGAGCGCCCGCAGCGCGGCGGTCGCCGGGCCGGTGGCGTTGCGGTCGGCGAGCCGGCCGTTGGCCATGCCCTCCTTGACCACCACCAGCCACCCGGCCTCGTAGGCCTCGGCGAGTGCCGGGCCGGCGGACGGCTCCAGCAGGTTCCAGGTGGACTGCACAGCGGCGAACAGCGGCCGCCCGTCGACCGTCACCGCCAGGGCCGCGCGCACCGCCGCGGCCTGCTCGGGGCCACTGGTGGACAGGCCCACCCGTACGCCCCCGGCGGCCAGCGCGGCGAGCCGGGCGTGCAGCGCGGGGTCGGTGAGGGCGGGGCTGTCCGGGGTGACCGAGTGCACCAGGTAGATGTCCGGCAGCCCGCCGAGCAGCGCCCGGGTCTCCGCCACCTGGCGGTCGAACACCGCCGTCGAGTGCTCCTTGACCTCGTGCACCGGTACGCCGCCGGCCCGCCAGCCGGCGGTGTAGGTGTAGCCCCACTTGCTGCCGACCGTCACCTCCTGCGCCGCCTGCGGCCGGGCGGCGAGCCATTCGCCGAGGAACTCCTCCGCGCGCCCGTACGAGCGGGCGGTGTCGAAGTAGCGCACGCCGGCCGCGAAGGCGGCGTCGAGCAGGGTGTGGGTGCGCTCGCGCAGGGCGTCGACGGTGCGCTCGGCGGGCAGGTCCAGGTCGCGGCCGAGCGTGATGTACCCGGGCCGGCCGACGGCCGCGGTGCCCAGACCGAACCGTGCGATCGACGGCTCGGCGGCTTCGGCGGCGGGGTCGGTCGGCATGGCGGGCTCCTTCGGCCGGCTGTCGGCGGCGGGTGCGCGCCGCTCCCGCATCCTATCCGCCCGCACCGCCCCTGACCTGCGCCGACGCCCCGCCGGGATCAGCGTCCCGCCGGGATCAGCGTCCCGCCGGGATCAGCGCCCCGTCAGTGGGTCGGCCCGGCCGAGCAGCTCCGCGAGCGGGACGCCGGTGCGAGCGGCGAGGATGCGGCGGGCGCGCAGCTGCGCACGGGTGCGGGGGCGGAACCTCGGATCCCGCCCGCACCCGCACGGCTCGAAGCCCTCGTAGCGCAGCCCGGCGCCCAGAACCGCGGCGACGACCGACCATGCCTTCCGATTGCTGCGGCGGGGTGCGGCGAAGTCGTGGCCGGCGCACTGCAGCGGCCCGGTGCACCGCGGGCAGGTGTGTCCGGCGTCGGCGGGATGCCGTTTGAAGCTGATCCGGCACGATACGCACGCGTAGTGCAGCTTGTAGTGGACGAAGGCGTAGGTGCACACGGGCCGACCGTACCGGTGGCACCGCGCCGTGGGCCAACGGGTTCTGGGAGCAGGGCCCGGGAGGCCGGGGCGCGGCGCCTTCCGGCGGTCACGCCCCTGCCACGCTCCACCGGTTGAGCGTTCCGTCCGCGTCGTCGTACGTCAGCCAGCTGCCGTCCCCGAGCGGGCGCGCGTAGCCGTCGACGGGGCCGCCGGGGTAGTCGACGCTCCCGCGTATCTCCAGGGTGCGGGCGTCCAGCAGCCAGTGCCGCCCGTCCGCCGGATCGTCGGCGCAGTCCAGGGTCGAGGCGAGGACGGTGTCGGCGTCGACGAAGCCGCAGTCGTGGTCCCAGCAGGGCGGGTCCTCGTCCTCGCCCTGCTCGGGCTCCCGCCGGGCGAGCACGCTGCCGTCCAGCGCGTGCAGCCGCAGGTCCGAGCCGCCGTGCTCGACCGTCAGGAACCCCGGGTGGCCCGGGTGGACGTCCGCCAGGATGCGGTCCAGGTCCTGGTTGACGTCCCAGCTGCCGAGCTCCGCGCCGTCCCGGCGGGCCCAGTGCAGCAGGACGCCGTCCTGGCCCATGCCGATGGAGAGGCCGATGTGCGCGCCGTCCGGGTGGGAGAGCTGGCACGAGCCGGAGGTCTCGCTGTGCGGCAGCGGCAGACGGGCCAACTCCCCGCCGTCCCAGGCGTCCAGGACGACCCAGTGCTCCCGGCGGTTCTGCGCCGCCGAGACGGAGGCGACATGCGCCCAGACCAGCCGGCCGTCGTCGGAGACCAGGCACGAGCCGTGTTCCCAGCCGGCGCACACCTCCTGCGCGTCGCCGGTGTGCGGGTGGCCGGACGGGTGTCCCCAGCAGGCGTGCGGGTACTCCCACAGCGTCGTCCCGTCCCGCGCCACCGCCCGCACGGCGCGCTGGCCGGCGAACACCGCGAACTCCCCGCCGGGGCTCACCGACTGGCCGCCGTGCCGCCATCCGGGCCAGGGCAGCGGGAAGACGGCGGCCGGCACGCGCTCCCCGGCGAACAGCTCGTCCAGCTCGTGGACCTCCAGTTCGCCCTCGTGCCGGAGCAGCGCGCGGCGCGAGCCGTCCCCCCGGCGTTCGAGCGCGGAGCCGCTGATCAGTGCGGCGCCACCCGGCAGCTTCACCGAGTCGCGCAACCGTGCGGTGATCGACATGCGCCGACCCTAGCGTGCGGCACCGACAACGGCCTCGTCCGCCGGGGAGAACGTGCCACCCTTGCACCGTGTTCCCGACCTGCGAAAACGGGCTGAGGTGTAAGCGGCCACAACCGTGTCGCGGCCCCTTACACCTCGTAGTCCCGTCACGGGAACAGGCGGTACGCGTCGAGTGCTTGTCCTCGGGCTTCCTGGCGGGCCCGTGCGGTGTACTGGGCGGCCTGCTTGCGATTGCGCAGGGTCACGCCCCAGGTTTGGAGCAGGCGCTTGATCCTGTTGGGGTTGACGCCGTAGCGCTGGGCGAGCGCCTGGGCGGAGGTGCCGTCGGTGTAGAGCTTGACGGCTTCCTCGCGGTCCACCCGGGGGTCCTCTCCCGGGTCCGGGGCCGTGCGCAGGGGGACGTCCCAGGCTTCGAAGAGGATCTCCATGCGGCGGCGGGTGACGCCGTAGTTCCGCATGAGCGTGGAGAGGGAGGCACCGCCGGTGTAGAGGCGGACTGCCTCCTCGCGGTCCACGTTGGGGTCGCTGGTCACCGGGGCTTTGGTGGCTCCCCAGTCGCGGAGCCATTTGCCCATGGTGCCGTCGGACACGCCGTGCTGTTTCGCGAGTGTGTACAGCGAGGCTCCGGCGGCGTAGGCGGTGATCAGGTCGGTGCGGGTCTTGCCGGTGGGCTCGGGGATCTTGGGTGGCACGGGGATCCGTTCGGGGCGTGGAGGGCCCCGCTCTCATGCGGTGGTGTGGTCACGCACGGAGCGGGGCCGGTCGGTGGGGTCAGGGCATCGTCGTTCGACGCGGGAGGGCGATGGGCTCCCACGGCAACGGGGCGGGGCGCAGGCCGGCCGCTTCGTCAAGTGGCCCGACGTGGTGCCCGGCCCTGAGCAGCTGGTCCCGGAGCCACCCGGGGTCGCAGTCGTACACCGTCGCGAGTCGTCTGACGCCGACGCCGGAGGCGAATCGCTCGGCGACGGCCGGCAGCGCGGCGATCACGAGTGTCCTGAGCATGTACTGGTGGTCTTGTGCGGTGGTGGCCCACATGGCCTTCTCCGTTGGGGGCGCAAGGGGCCACCTCCCCGCGACTGCGGGGGCAGCGGCGGGGAGGCGGCGGTCCCGCCGCCGGGGGTTGAGGGCGGCGGGGGTTCGGGACGGTCAGGTTCCGGTGGGGTGGAAGGTCACGATCACGTCCGCCCACTCCTGCTTCGTGCTCGGTTCGTACGTCCAGCGGCCCGTGTCCTGGGCGACCCGTCGGGCGTGCGTCAGCAGGGCCTCTCCGAAGTGGTAGACGCTCGGGTCGAGTTCCAGCGGTCGCCACTGGCGTGCGGCGGAGGCGATCAGTTGTGCGGCGAGGCGTTCGAAGTCGTCGGTGGCCGACCAGCCGACGTTGTCGGGAATCCCACGCAGACCGGGCAGACCGTCCGGGCCGGGCACGGCGGCCTGTCCCATGAACGTGTACTCGGCGCGCCAACGCTTGCTCGGATTGAAGCCGCCGGGGCCAGAAGTGTCGCTCATGGGAGTGTTCCTGTGAGTCGGGGGTGCGGGTTCGAGAAGGGGGCCGCCGACCGTTCGCGAGGGCCGGATGACGTACGTCAGGCAGTCGGGGTCTTCCCCGGTCGGTACGAATCCCGCTTTGAGGAGGACGCGGCCGGAGGCCGGGTTGTCCGGGTGGTGCTTGGCGCGGACCTCCGGCAGGCCGAGGTGTCCGAACGCCAGCGCGAGGATCTTGTGGACGCCTTCGGTGGCGTAGCCCCGGCCCCAGGCGTCGGGGCGCAGGATGTAACTGATGGCGGCGGCGGGGCGGTCGCGGTGCAGTTTGACAATGCCCACGAGGTCGCCGTCCACGGCGAGGCCAAGCATGTACAGCGCGCGGGGGTGCTGGGCTGCGTGGGCGGCGGCAGTTCGGGCGTAGTAGCGGGCTTCGGCGGCGTCCATCGGTGCCCGGCCCAGGTACCTGGTCGCTTCCGCGCTGTAGATCCGCAGCAGGGCTCCGGCGTCGCCGGGGACCAGCTCCCGCAGCTCGATCACCCGTTCACCGCTTCGACGAGCTTGACCAGTTCGGCGGCGGTGGGCCGGTCGTCGGGGGCGGCCGTCAGGACGTAGCGCAGCCGGGCCTGGAGGGCGGGCCAGGGCATCGCGGTGGACATCGGGATGGCGCGGTGGGCGATGGCCTTGCGCTTCGCGTCCACCGGGGCGTCCGTGTCGAGTCCGCCGGCTTCGTAGTCCAGCGGCCACGCGCCCGTGGCGCAGGTCCACAGGGTGCCGGCGAGGGCGTAGACGTCGGCGGGTTGGGTCGTGTCGACGGGCTGGGGGCCGTTGATGATCCGGGCGGCCAGTTCGGGGGCCGTGAGGTGGATCATCGTGCCGTCGAACCTCGGCCATGGTGTGTCGCCGAGTCGCCGGGACCAGGCGAAGTCGAGGAGCCGGACGCCGTGCTCGGTGTGGATGCCGTGCTGGGGCTGGAGGTCCCCGTGCACCCATCCGGCATGGTGCAGGTCGGCCACGGCGCGGCACAGGTCGACGGCGGCGGCCAGGGCGGCGTTCCTGCCCTCGTTCTTCTTGCGCAGGGGACGGAAGACGTCCCAAGTGGACGGTCCGGCCAGCCACGGGGTGACGTACCAGACGCCTTCGGGGAAGCGTCCGACGGTCACGGTGTAGCCGGGGAGCTGGTCCAGCACGGAGGCTTCGCGGGCGGTGACCTCGGCGGCCTCGCCGGTGCCGAGCTTGATGCTCACCGCCCCGCGCGGACCACTGGCCTTCCACACCGCCGAACCCCGCCGGTGACTGATCTCCTCCAGCTCCAGCTCCAGCGTCCCGCATGCCGCCTCTGCGGCGCTCAGCGCTTCTGCGGCAACGGAAGTGAACTCGCCCATTCTCGTACTGCCTTCCACTCGCAAGGGATGTGCTCGAAGACGTCCCGACCGTCGTCGGCCGCCACGGACAACGCCGCGGCGAGGTCGGGCGTGGTCTCCAGGAACTTCGGGTCCAGCGGCCGGACGCCCGCCCGTACCGGGAGGAACGAGAACGGCGGCGGCGGAATGCTCTGCCCGCGCCGGCCGGTCTCGACCGCGCCCTGGGCGAACTTGCCGAACATGACCCCGACCGGGGCGTAGAGGTTCTTCAGGGCCCAGTGCGGCCAGGCCAGGAGTTCACGGTGGTCCGCGTCTTCGCAGTGCCCGCGCAGCACCACGTTCTCGCACGCGAGAACACCGTACGGTCGGCCCATCAGCGGACGGATCCACTCCGCGGCCTGGACCCCGGCGTGGAACAACTCGGCCTCCACGGCGTACCGGTGGCTGCCCGGCGTGATCTCGTACACGGTCCACCCGGTCATGCCCCGCCGGGTGGACGGCCGCAGGAACGGGCAGTGCTCGTGGAGCCTGGCGAGGTAGTCGTCCGTGTCGACGCTCACCGGGTTCTCCGTCCGGGCCTTGGTGAGGCGGAGCGCCCCGGCGGTCGGCCGGGACGCTCCGTCGAACGGTGCGGTGATCACAGGTAGGACGCCGCCGGGGTCAGGTCGTCGCCGTCGCCGGGGCCGGGCTTGGGGCCGCAGTCCCACTCGGCGGTGACGGTTCCGCTCTCGCGGTACCGCGTGAGGGCTTCGGTGTTCACGGTGCCGTCGGCGTTGGTGAACCAGATCTCCGGCAGGGGGCCGTACGCCTCCTCGTACGCGGCCACCCAGGCGATGGGCCCGAAGCCCCTCGTCTCGACGTGGACCAGCTCGCGGCCGGCGTACCGGAGGGTGAACGCCTCGTGGGCGGCGGGGTCCGCGAGGAGGGCGTGCCACGCGGAGTCGACGGCGGCGGAGAACATCTGCGGCGCGGTCTTGCCCGCGTCGATCCGCCGCGCCGCGATCGTGAAGAACTTGCCCAGCTCGTCCAGCTCGACGCCGGGCTTGATGGTGGCGGTGCTCACGTGCCTCTCCAATCGGGTTGGATCTGCCCGCCCGGGTGCGGGTGAGCAGTCGTTCGGGGGTGGTGCCGCCCGGCCCGACAAGGCACCGTCGGCGGGCCGGGGGTTCATGGGGCGCCCAACGCGCGGGTCCTGCTAGAAGGTCCGCCCGGAGGCGATCAGGGCCGTTGCCAGCCCTATGAGGGCGAACAGCGCGACCGTGTAGGCCACGGCGACCGCTCGGGGGGTCGGTTCACCGCGTGCGGCCTGCTCGGCCGCCTCTCGGTAGTCGTCCTGGCCGTCGTCCACGGGCCTACGCCGGCCGCTTGTCGAGCGCGGCCCGCAGCGCGGCACGGCGGCGGGGCGTGCGGGCGATGATGATGCAGTCCTGGCAGATCGGGTGGCAGGTGCCCTGTTCCTCGCCCGGGGCCTGGAGCGAGGCGCCCGCGCAGACCAACGTGTCCCGCTGGCAGGCCCAGCAGGTTCCCAGGCGGTAGCCGTCGGGCCTGTCCGTGACGGGCCCGTCGCCCATGAGCCGGACGGGCAGCGGCGGTGGGGCGCTCAATCCGTGGGCTCCAGTCGTCGTGGATTCGGGGGCGGTTAAGCCGGCGCCCATCAGGCCGAATGAGCCGACAGGCTGGTACGCCGAGCCGTGCAGTCCCGGCAGGTGCAGGTGGACCGCACGGCGGCGATCTGAAGGAGCATTCCCACGGAGGGGGCGTGATCGGCCGCTCGGGCCGCCCGGTAGTCGTCCAGCGGGTTCCAGCCAGCGGGAAGCTGGGAGAGTTCGTGCTTCGATGGACTGGCTACGACCTCGTGGTACACCCGTGGGGTGGTACGTCTTGCCATCGCTCTACTTCCTTCGCCGCCTGGAATAGATGACTCCAGTGAACGACCTGGGAGTTGTGCCGAACCAGAGCAGAAGGTGAGCACCTATCAGGCATAATCGAGGCACTGTCCGGCTTGACCTGGGCCTTTCGATCCGAGCGGAGGCCGTTGTGGCTCCGAGAAGGACGCGACTCGCGCAGCGCCGCAGAGCGCTGGGCTACAGTCAGGAAGCGTTCGCCGAAGTTCTGGGAGTGGCGGTCTCCACAGTCACCCGCTGGGAGGCCGGCAGGAATGACCCCCAGGGGTACGTACACCCCAAGATGGCAACGGCCCTCAAGGTCACCCCTGAGGGGCTGGCGGACCTCCTCGCACCAGAGGTGACAGCCCCGGACTGTTCGGTGGTCTACGCCGCTGCCCCGCCTCTTGGTGATACTGACGACATGAAGCGCCGCGACGTCCTGAGTCTGCTCGCCGTGACTGGTGCGCTCATTGCCCTGCCGGGCTCTGAAAGGCCCTTGTCCCGGTCCGGAACGGCTGCGTCCCTGGCAGAAGCCGGGCCGGAGCTCAACTCGCACCTCTGGAAGGTGTTCGTACTCTCTGACTCCAAACAAGCCGTGTACCCCATGGTCAGGCACCAACTAGGCCTCCTGGCCAAGGGGCTGGGAGATAACCAGAGCGATGCTTCCCGTCAGCAGCTCTGCGCGCTGGTCGGAGACCTGTATCAGCTAGCCGGCGAGATCTTTTTCGACGCCAACCGGTACACGGATGCCGCACACTGCTACACCCTGGCCGCCAGCGCCAGCCGGGAGGCCGGCGCTTTCGATATGTGGGCTTGCGCACTAACCAGGCACGCGTTTGTGGAACTCTACGAGCGGCGATTCACCGTCGCTGCTCCGATACTGGCAGCGGCTTCTCAAATCGCCGAACGAGGAGACAGCCATCTGTCGACTCGGTACTGGGTGGCAGCGGTCCAGGCGGAAGTTCATGCTGGACTCGGCGATCTCGATGCCACCAAGCGTGCCCTTGATGACGCCGAGCAAGTACACGGCTTGTCCGGGCAGCTTCATAACGGCGGCTGGCTTCGATTCGACGGTTCGCGTCTCGCCGAGGAGCGCGGGACCTGCTATCTCGCGCTCGGCCGGCCGGATTTGGCGGAGCAAGCGCTGACAGCAGCGCTCTCACAAAAGCTCTCGCTACGTCGTCGCGGGGCGGTACTTGCGGAGTTGGCAGCCTTGAGTGCCGAGCGCCGCGACCTCGACAAGACGAGCCATTACACTCACGCTGCCCTGGA
The DNA here is from genome assembly GCF_042957205.1 of Kitasatospora sp. NPDC008115. Taxonomy (NCBI): domain Bacteria; kingdom Bacillati; phylum Actinomycetota; class Actinomycetes; order Kitasatosporales; family Streptomycetaceae; genus Kitasatospora; species Kitasatospora sp. NPDC008115. Next base: position 61,613 of record NZ_JBIBHU010000027.1, read on the forward strand.
GCTGGTGGACCAAACCGGCTCTGGCTTCATTAGTAGGAAGATGCAGGGTGTCAGGAGTCGCCTTGCCCCGCTGATGGCCGATGGCCGGGCTTCAGCCCTGCACCAGCAGATCTCGGCGCTTGACAGTGCCCCCTTGGCGAAGGAGTAACGAATGACGACTGATGGGCGGATCTTCCGCGACGCGTGGATCGCGGGTGTTCGGAAGCACTTCCCGGGCGAACCGAAGGCCGGCTACGTCGCGCCCTGGGACGAGACCCCGGATTGGGAGCGGGAGTGCGCCACCGCGGTCTACGGCCAGGTCCGCGACTTCATTGTTGTGAGCGGCGGCAATACGTCGAAGCTCACTCGGGAACAGAAGGGCCGGTTCGTGGCGACGTGCTGGATCGCTCAGATCCACAAGCACATCGAGAACCCGAAGCCTGGCTATGTCGCCGACTGGATCGACCTGCCGCTCTGGCAACAGGAGACTGACGCGGACATCTTCGAAGCGATCGAGCGCACACCCTCCTGACCGACCTGCCTCTGCCCCGCCGGTCCGCCTTCCCAAAACCGCCGCAGGGGCGGGCCGGATGGAGGCCGCGGGGGTGGGGCCTGGTGTCAGCGGCCCGATTTCGACGCCGTCGGCGAGCAGCTGCCGGATGGCGGCGTCGGCCTGGTGCTGCTGCTCGGCCTGCTCACGACGCCGCAGGAACTCGACCCGGGACTGCGCGGCTTGGCGCTTCAGCTCCAGGAGACTCTGCCGGGCGGCTTCCCGGCGGCGGGCGGCTTCGAGGCCGCCGGGGAGCGGGGGTAGGGCCTGGGGTTCTGCGCGGGCGGGCCAGGGGTCGGCGAGGTCAGCGCGGTGGTGTTGCCAGATGGTGAGCATGGCGTGGCCGTCGGGGGTGGCCACGACGTCGCCGCGCTCGTCCTGGTGGAGGAATCCGGCGGCGATGACCAGCTCGACCACCTTCCGGCGCACTCGACTCGCGGTCCCGCTCCGCGTTCTCAATGATCCGGCGGCGGTCCTCCGGCCGCTCCGTGTCGAGCCCGTTGATGTCGAAGACCAGCCGCTTACCGGGGCTGTCCAGGATCTTCAGAACGTCGCCCGCGCCCTTGCGGCTGTACCGTGAGGAGTCGTACGCCCGCAGACAGTCGGACTCACCGTCGAGCAGCGTGTGAACCGCCGCGTCGAACTCCGGACGCTTCACGGTCAGCTTGTATGCGGACAGGTTCTCGCGGTAGATGTTCCGGATCGTGTAGCCGTTGGCCTTGCCCCACGCCCGGCCCCGCGTCTCCTGAGCCTTCAGCGACAGGATGTCCCGGGCAGCCGTACCCCTCACGACCTGCGACTTCCGCAGAAGCAGGCCGAGGTTTCGCACCGGTCCGGCAGGCTTGCGAGCCATGGTTCCACTCTCCAGTCAGCGGCACGGGCCTGCATCCTGGAGGTGCAAGGGCGACCCCTCGCTCGGGTACGAGGAGGCGAAGGTGAACGCGCGAGGGGAGGGCCCGTTCGCGCGCAGCTCCGCCAGCCGCTCCAGCGCCTCGTCGAGGCCGGGCCGGTGTCCGGCGGGCACCCACCAGAGCACCAGGTGCGCCTCGACGTGCCGCTCGAACCACTCGCGCCGCCGCCGCACGACGTCCAGGTGGCCACTGCGGTAGGTGAAGTCCCACAGGGCTTCCGGGCTCTCCCACACCGACATGTTGACGATGACGTCCTCGCCCGCGGGACGCAGCCCGGTGGCGTCGGCGGCACCGTCCCCGACCAGCCGCCAGACGAAGCCCGGGGCGTCCTCGGCGGCGGCGTTGACCGGGGCGAGCAGGTCGACGAACGGGGCGATCCGCGGGTCGTCGAGCGGGTGGCTGAGCGTGGCGACGTTGAGCTGGGCGAGGTGGGCGACGGCAGGGGATGAGGTCATGCCCCATCCCAGCACGACCCCGATTTCTATGTCAATCAATATTGTTTTTAGAGGGCTCGACCACCACGCAGCACTCCCCGGGCCGGGGGTCCATCCGGGCGCGGAGCGGGCCGTCCGCGCCGAGCAGCCCCTCCAGCAGGGCGAGGTTCATGCCGCAGACCAGCGGCGGGAAGTGTTCGGCGACGGCGTGGAACGGGCAGTTGCGCATCCGCACGACCTGCCCCGCGGCGTCCTCCGCCGGGTACGGCTCGTAGCCGCGGGCGGCCAGCAGTTCCAGCGCCTCGGCGAGCCCGCCGCAGGGCTCGGCCGGCCCGCGCAGCGCCTCGCCCCGGCGGCGAGCGGCCGCGCACAGCCCGGCGTCCAGCCCGGCCTCCTCGGCGGCCTCGGCGAGCAGTTCGGCGGCGGTGCGGTAGTCGCGGGCGGGCAGCGACACCGACCGCTCGGTCCGCGCCCGGGTGTACACCTTGGCGGGCCGGCCCGCCCCCGGTCCCGAGCGGCCGGTCAGCCGCCGGCTGCCGGTCTCCAGCAGCCCGGCCTCGGCCAGCCGGTCCAGGTGGTGCGCGGCGAGCGTGCGCGCCACCCCGGCCGCCTCGGCGGCCTCGTTGCGGCCGACCTCGCGGCCCTGCGCCGCTACGTACTCGTACAGCCGGCGGCGCACCGGATCCTGCAGCACCGCGATCGCGTCGATGTCCTCCATCCGGCCAGTCTAAGAACAACGCGGATCGGCCATAGAAGCGGCGGCTCAGGTGTAGTGGCCCCCGGTGACCTCCGGCAGCGGGTCCTCGACCGGGTCCAGCAGGCGCGGGCCGTCGTTGCGGACGCTGTTGACCGTGGTGGCCACCGGCCGCACCAGCACCTCGCCGGCCGGGGCGTGCAGCAGGTCGCGCACCTCGGCGGGGTCGGTGGTGGCGGGGTCCAGCCAGGCGTCCACCGCGTCGGGGCCCAGGGTCACCGGCATCCGGTCGTGGATCCGCCCGGCCGCGTCCTTCGCCTCGGTGGTCAGCACGGTGCAGGTGACCAGCCACGCGGCCGGGTCGTCGTCGTGCTCCACGGCGCGGTCGCGCCAGAACTCGTACAGCCCCGCCATCAGCAGCAGTTCGCCGTTCGGCCGGTGCAGGTAGTACGGCTGCTTGTAGGCCTTGCGCCCGTCGGCCGCCGGGACCGCCCGCCACTCGAAGTACCCGTCCGCCGGCAGTACGCACCGCCGTTCCTTGAACGCCTTGCGGAACGCCGGCTTCTCGTGCGCCGTCTCCACCCGGGCGTTGATCATCCGCGCCCCGGAGCCCGGGTCCTTGGACCAGGACGGCACCAGCCCCCAACGCAGCGACCGCACCTGCCGGGTGAGCTCCCCGGTCTCCCGGTCGACCCGCTCCAGCACGCTCGCCACCTGGTCCGTCGGCGCCACGTTCCAGGACGGCGCCAGCGCCTCCGTCGCGGGCCACACGGAGGCGCGCAGCAGGTCGGCCAGATCGGACGGGGTGGTGGTGGAGACGAAGCGACCGCACATGCGCCCCATCCTGCCCGCTCGCCCCGCCGGCCGTCACGCGTTCGCCGGAAGCGGCCCGTCGAGCGGCCCGTTGAGCGGCCCGTCGCGCCGGGTCGGCACCCGGCCCGCCGCGCCGGGTCGGGCGGTCGGGGGCCGGGCCGGCCGAGGTCTCCGGCAACGGGCGCGGCCGACTGCGCCGCTTGCCGGGCGGTGACCACCGACGAGTAAGATCATCTTGCAACACGACGCGAAGGGGAGCATGTGGCGCGGGTTGCGGTGATAGGGGCGGGCATCAGCGGGCTGGGGACGGCACTGATGCTCGGACGGCGGGGACACACGGTCACACTGTTCGACCAGGACGCCCGGGAGGCCGGGGCGGACCTGCACCGGGACTTCTACCACTGGGACCGGCCCCGTGTCCCGCAGGCCGTCCAGCCCCACTCGTTCCTCGCGCCCGTGCGCACCGTGCTGCGCGCCGAGGCCCCCGACGTCCTCGCGGACCTGCTGGCGCGCGGCGCCCGGGAGTACCACGACTTCGACTGGTTCGACGGGCATCCGCCGCGCCGGGCCGGCGACGAGGACCTGGTGACCCTGCGCACCCGCCGCATCGTGCTGGAGGCCGCCCTGACCGCGGCCGTGCGGCGGGAGCCCGGCGTCGAGGTGCGGCGCGGCACCCGGGTGAGCGGCCTCACCACCGCGCCGGAACGCCCCGTGCGGGTCACCGGCGTACGGGTGGGCGCGCAGGAGCACCGGGCGGACCTCGTCGTCGACGCGGCCGGCCGCCGCTCGCCGGTCCCCGGCTGGCTCGCGCGGGCCGGCTGCTGCCCGCCCGTGGTGGAGAGCCACCGCGCCGGGATCGCCTACCTCTGCCGCTGGTACCGCCTGCGGCCCGAAGGACCCCGGAACCCCGGACGGGTGAAGCCCGGTTCCTCCGCGCCGTTCGCGCTGGCCGGCGTCTTCCCGTCCGACAACGACACCGTCGCGGTCAACCTGGTGCTCTCCACGGCCGATCCGACCCGCGGCGCGCTCACCGACCCCGCCGTGTTCGAGGCCGCCGCCCGCCGCTTCCCCGCCACCGCCGCCTGGCTCGACCTGGCCCCCGAACCGCAGTCGCCCGTCCTGGCGATGGCCGGCCTGGACAACCGCTGGACCTCCCTCGCCGACGGCGACGGCCCCGTGGTCACCGGCCTGGTCAACGCCGGCGACAGCCTCGTCCACACCAACCCCACCCTCGGCCACGGCGCGGCCCTCGGCCTGCGCGCCGCCCGGTACCTGGCCGCCCACGCCGACGCGGTCGCGGCCGACCCCGCCGGGTACCACGCCTGGACGGCCCGGGAGTTGCGCCCCTGGTTCGACGCGCAGGTGACGGCCGACCGCGCCAACGAGCGGCGCCTCACCGAGGACCCGCCGCCCCCGGACCGCCGCGCCGCCGCCCGCGCCGCCTGCGCCTTCGACGACCCCGTCGTGATGCGCGCCCGCGCCCGCGTCCGCCACCTCGTCAGCACCCCGGACGAGGCCTACGGCACCGCCGAGGTCGAGCGCCGCCTCACCGCCTGGCTCGCCGCGAACCCCGGCTTCACCCCCGGCCACGACGGCCCCACCCGCGCCGAGTGGGACACCCTCCTCCCCGGCCGGCCGGTCACGGTGAGGCCTTGATCCACCGTTGGTGTGCGGCCTAGCGTGACGCCCATGATGGACTCCTCTGCGGATCCGGGTACTCCGGATCACCGAAGTCCGGCGCGCTACCTCTGGTGGCTGACCACAAGTCAGCGCCGGCGGGTCATCGGCGGCGCGGTGCTCGGCACGTGCTGGACGGTCTGCCTGATGCTGCCGCCGTACCTGATGGCGCGGGCGATCGACGACGGGCTCCAGCCCGGGCGGACCGGCGTCCTGGCCGGCTGGGTGGCCGCGCTGGTCGGCGTCGCGCTGCTCAACGCCTGGCTGGGCATCATGCGCCACCGCACCATGACGCGGGTCCGGATGGACGCCACCTTCCGGACCGTCAAGGTCGTGGTCGCGCACACCACCCGGCTGGGGGCGGAGCTGCCCCGGAAGGTCTCGGTCGGCGAGGTGGTCGGCATCGGCACCGGCGACGTCCAGCAGATCAGCCAGACGCTGACGATCACCGGCCCGGGCGTCGGCGCCGTCATCGCGTACCTGGTGGCGGCCGTGCTGCTGCTGTCGGTGGACGTCCTGCTCGCCGTCGTCGTCCTGCTCGGGGTGCCCCTGCTCGCGGTGGTGGTCGGGCCGCTGCTCGGGCGGCTGCAGGGCGCGGAGGCGGAGTACCGCGAGCGGCAGGGCGTGCTGACGGCCCGGATCGGGGACATCGTCGGCGGCATGCGCGTCCTCAACGGCATCGGCGGCAAGGACCTGTTGGCCGCCCGCTACCTGGCCGGTTCGCGCGACCTGCGGGCCGAGGGCTACCGGGTCGGCGCCGTGACCAGCTGGATCCAGGCGCTCGCGGTCGGCCTGCCCGCCCTCTTCCTCGCCCTGGTGACCTGGCTGGCCGCCCGGATGGCCGCCGAGGGCACCATCACGGTCGGCACCCTGGTCGCCGTCTACGGCTACGTCGCCGTCCTGGTGGTGCCGGTCTCGTTCTTCATCGAGGGCGGCCACGACCTCACCCGGGGCCTGGTGGCCGCCGGGCGGGTGGTCCGCCTGCTCGGCCTGAGGCCGGCCGTCGAGGACGCCGCGACGCTCCGCCCGGCCCCCGGCGCACCGTCGGCCCTGTACGACCCCGACTCCGGCGTGGAGCTCGCCCCCGGGCGGCTGACCGCGATCGTCGGCGCCCGCCCCGCCGAGTCCGCGGCCGTGGCCGACCGGCTCGGCCGGTACCGCGAATCCGCCGCCACCTGGGGCGGCGTCCCGCTCGCGGACGTCGCCCTCGCCGAGGTCCGCCGCCGGATCGTGGTGGCGGACAACGACGCCGACCTCTTCTCCGGCCCGCTGCGCGCGGTGGTCGGGGGCCGGTCCGAGCACACCGACACGGCCGTCGCCCGGGCCGTCCGGGACGCCGCCGCCGAGGACATCGTGCGGGCGCTGCCCGACGGCCTCGACACACCCGTCGAGGCCCGGGGCGCCAACCTCTCCGGCGGGCAGCGCCAGCGGCTGCGGCTGGTCCGCGCCCTGCTGGACGACCCCGAGGTGCTGCTGCTGGTCGAGCCCACCTCCGCCGTGGACGCCCACACCGAGGCGGCCATGGCGGCCGGGCTGTGCCGGGCGCGGGCCGGGCGCACCACCGCCGTCACCTCGACCTCGCCCGTCCTGCTGGAGCGGGCCGACACCGTCTGCTACCTCGCCGACGGCCGCCTGGTGGCCGCCGGCCCGCACCGCGAACTGCTCGCCACCGAGGCCGGCTACCGCGCCCTGGTCGCCCGCGGCGCGGACGAAGCCGCCGCCACCGGGTCCGCCGAGGAGGCCGTCCGATGACCGCTCGGCCGCAGCGGCCCCAGGGACGGCTCCCGGTCGCCGGGGCCGCCGAGGCCCGCCGCGCCGCCGTGCGCCTGGTCCGCCAGGACGGCCGCGCGGTCGCGGTGATGCTGCTCCTCAACGGACTGGCCGCGGCGGCCGGTCTCGGCGGCCCCTGGCTGCTCGGCAGGATCGTCGACGACGTCAGGGCCGGGGCCGGCGCCGGCCACGTCGACCGCCTGGCCCTCGGCATCCTCGGCTTCGCGCTGGCGCAACTGCTGCTCGACCGCCTCGCCCGGTACACCGGGTACCGCTTCGGCGAACGGACCCTGGCCCGGATCCGCGAGGGCTTCGTCGAGCGGGCGCTCGCCCTGCCCGCCTCCGTGGTCGAGCGCGCCGGCACCGGCGACCTGATGACCCGCGGCACCGCCGACGTCGCCACCGTCGGCACCACCCTGCGCGACGCCGGGCCCGAGGTCTCCGTCGCACTCGTCCAGGTCGTCTTCATCCTGGCCGCGATGCTCGCGGTCGACCCGTTGCTCGGCCTGTGCGGGGTGCTCTGCCTGTCCGGCATCTGGTTCGCCGCCCGCTGGTACCTGCGCCGCGCCCACGCCGGCTACCTCGCCGAGGGCGCCGCCAACTCCGAGCTCGCCGAAGTGCTCGGCTCCACCGCCGCCGGGGCCCGCACGGTCGAGGCGCTGGGCCTGGAGGATCGCCGGATCGCCGCCGCCGCGGCGGCGATCGAGCGCTGCCGGGTCACCCGCACCCACACGCTCTTCCTGCGCAGCGTGCTCTTCCCGGTGGTCGAGTTCTCGTACGTCGCCCCGGTCGCCGCCGTCCTGCTGGCCGGCGGCGCCCTGCACGGCACCGGCGCGGTGAGCGTCGGGGCGGTCGTCGCCTGCGCCCTCTACTTCTGGAAGCTCGCCGAGCCGCTGGACAAGGTCCTGTTCTGGCTCGACCAACTCCAGCGCGGCAACGCCTCCTTCGCCAGGATCGAGGGCATCGGCCGGATCGGGGAACCGGCCGTCAGCGCCGACCGGCAGCCCGTCGACGACCGGATCGACGTGGTCGGCGTCCGGTACGCCTACCAGGGGGAGCGGGACGTGCTGCACGGCGTCGACCTGACGGTCCGCCCCGGCGAACGGCTGGCCGTGGTCGGCCCCTCGGGCGCCGGGAAGTCCACCCTGGGACGGCTGCTGGCGGGGGCGGAGGCGCCGCGCACCGGCCGGGTGACGGTGGGCGGGGTTCCCGTCACCGAACTGGAGCCGGCCCGGCTGCGCCGCCACGTCCTCCTGGTCTCCCAGGAGCACCACGTCTTCCTCGGCACCGTCCGGGACAACCTGCGGCTGGCCGCCCCCGGCGCCACCGACCGGGAACTGCGCGCGGCGCTCGCGGCCGTCGACGTGGACTGGGTGGACGAGCTGCCCGACGGGCTGGACACCGGACTCGGTGCGGGCGGGCACGGCCTGGACGCCCAGCAGGCCCAGCAACTCGCCCTGGCCCGGGTGGTCCTGGCCGACCCGCACACGCTCGTCCTGGACGAGGCGACCTCCCTGCTCGACCCGACCGCCGCCCGGCACGCCGAGCGCTCCCTGGCGGCCGTGCTCAAGGGGCGCACCGTGATCGCCATCGCCCACCGCCTGCACACCGCCCACGACGCGGACCGCGTCGCGGTCATGGACGGCGGCCGGGTGACCGAACTCGGCAGCCATGACGAACTGCTGGCGGCCGGCGGCGGATACGCGGCGCTCTGGAGGTCCTGGCACGGCGGCTGACGGCGCTCCGGGGCGCCGCCGGCCGCCGTGCCCCGGGCCGTCAGTAGCCGGCGTTGGCCCGGTCGTTGAACCAGCCGGGCAGGCTCGGCCACCACTCGCCCGCGCCCGCGTCGAAGGTCAGGCCGTCGCCCGACAGGTGCACGCCCTGCCCGGAGAAGGCGGACCAGCTCCGGAGCGAGGAGACCTTGTGGTTCACCAGGACGGGGAAGACGGTCCAGGTCCCGAGCTGGAACTCCCAGCAGTCGCCGGAGTAGTTGTTGTCGGTGAACACCTGCGCGTATCCGGCCTGCCCGTAATGGGTGCAGTTGCCCGCGGCCTGGGCACTGGGCGCGGCGATGCCGCCCAGCGCCGCCGCGGCGGCGAAGGCGACGATCCCGGCGGCGAGACGGGGCTTCCTGGGGTTCGGGCGCATCTCGGTCCTCTTTCGTGACGTGGGCGGTGGTTTCTGCCACAAGTGATGATGATCAGTCGCCGAGTCCCTGACCAGTAGAGTACTGGCCAAGGTGGTGACGCGTTTCCGATCCGCATGGCAGGCCGGTTCCGGCACCGATCAGGCCCGAGAGGTGGTGTCTTGCCGAGACGGCGGCGACCGCCGACTCATCCCCCGATCGGTCAGTCGCCGGCCAGGCGGGTGACGCGAACCCGCTCGGGGAGGCGGGCCGGGACCGGGTCCTAGGCTGACCGCGCCGGAGAACACCCGAGGACATAGGAGCCGGACCATGGCCACACCCCGCGACGCCCTCCTGCGACTGCGCCGGGCCGCCTCGGCGGGACTGCTCGAACTCGACGGGTCGGCGCCTGCCTCGCGCGAGGCGGTGCGGGCGCGCGAGACGCTCCCGGCGCCGCACGCCGGCACCGTCTCCTGGTCGGTTCCGCCGGGCTACCGGGCGCTGCTGGCGGAGCACAACCGGTTGAGCTGCCGCCGGGAGGCGGGCGACCGCGAGGGCGGGTTCGTCCTCGTCGACGAGACCGAACTCCCCGGGCTGAACGCCGAACTGGTGCACCTGCCCGAAGGGGTGTGCCGCGAGCCGGGGCGGTACCTGTCGACCGACCACCTGGTCGGGTTCGCCGAAGCGGGCTACGAGGCGGTGTGGTGCTTCGACGTCTCACGGCCCGGCGCGGACGGCGAGTACCCGGTCTACTACCACCACCAGGACGAGCCGCGGGCCCGCCGCCTCGCGGACGGAACCTGGGACGAACAGGACGACGCCGTACCCGACTTCCCCTCGTTCGCGGCCTGGTTCGGGGCGATGGCCGCGGCCTTCACCGACGCGCGGCCCCCGGAGTGGTTCGACGAGCTGGGCACCCCGGCCCTGACCTGGCTCGCCCGGGGCGGGGTCTTCGCGCGAAACAAGCACGCGTGATTGCTTTCTTTCTCGCAGAGTGTCAGTCTGCTTACCGTCGGCGAACGTTGGGCCACCTCTGGGGGTAGGCGTGCACGTGAGGTCGGAGACGGCGGCGGGCGGCGGGCCGGTGCTGCGGGTCGGGAACGCGTCGGGGTTCTACGGGGACCGGTTCTCGGCGATGCGGGAGATGCTCACCGGCGGTCCGCTGGACGTGCTCACCGGCGACTACCTGGCCGAGCTGACCATGCTCGTCCTGGCGCGGGACCGGCTGAAGGACCCCTCGCTCGGGTACGCCAGGACGTTCCTGCACCAGTTGGAGGAGTGCCTCGGCCTGGCGCTGGAGCGCGGGGTGCGGATCGTGGTCAACGCGGGCGGGCTCAACCCGGGCCGGCTCGCGGACGCGGTGCGGGAGCTGGCCGAGAGCCGGGGGCTGGACGTGGCGGTCGGACACGTCGAGGGCGACGACCTGCTGCCGCGCCGCGCCGAACTCGGGCTACCGGAAGGGCTGTTGGCCGCCAATGCCTATCTGGGGGCGTTCGGTGTCGCCGAGTGCCTGAAGGCCGGAGCGGACGTCGTGGTGACCGGGCGGGTCACCGACGCGGCGCTGGTCGTGGGCCCGGCCATCGCCCGGTTCGGGTGGGGCCCGGGGGAGTTGGACGCGCTCGCGGGCGCCGTGGTGGCGGGCCATGTGCTGGAGTGCGGGGCGCAGGCCACCGGCGGGAACTACGCGTTCTTCCGCGAGCACGACCTCACCCGGCCGGGCTTCCCGCTCGCCGAGCTGCGCGCGGACGGCTCCAGCGTCATCACCAAGCACCCCGGCACCGGCGGTGCGGTCACCGTCGGCACCGTCACCGCCCAACTGCTCTACGAGACCGGCGGACCGCGCTACCTCGGCCCGGACGTGACGGCCCGGCTGGACACCGTCCGGCTCACCGAGGAGGGGTCGGACCGGGTGCGGATCGACGGGGTGCGCGGCGAGGCGCCGCCGGCCACCCTGAAGGCCGGGCTGAACCGGCTCGGCGGCCACCGCAACGAGGTGGTGTTCGTGCTCACCGGCCTCGACATCGAGGCGAAGGCGGCGCTCGCCCGGCGGCAGTTCGAGGACGCGCTGGCGCCGGGCCGCCGCCCGGCCGAGCTGTGCTGGACCCTCGTCCGCACCGACCACGCCGACGCCGCCACCGAGGAGGCCGCCTCGGCCCTGCTGCGGCTCACCGCCCGGGACCGCGACCCCGACCGGGTGGGCCGTGAGCTCGGGCGGGCCGCCGTGGAGTCGGGGCTCGCCGGGTACCCGGGCCTGCACCTCACCGCGCCGCCGGGACCGGGCGCGCCGTACGGGGTGTTCGAGGCCGTGTACCTCGACGCGGCCACCGTCGAGCACACCGCCGTGCTGCCGGACGGCCGGCGCGTGGCCGTGCCGCCCGCGCCCGTCACCTCCACGGACCCGTCCCCGATCGAGGAGACGGCCGAGCGGGGCGCGGCCTCCGGGCCGGCCGCCCCCACCCGCCGCGTCCCGCTCGGCCTGGTGGCCGGCGCGCGCAGCGGCGACAAGGGCGGCGACGCCAACCTCGGTGTCTGGGCCCGCGACGAGCCCGGCCGGCGCTGGCTCACCCACATCCTCACCACCGATCTGCTGCGCGAACTCCTCCCCGAGGTCGCGGAGCTGCCCATCACCCGGCACGTCCTGCCGAACCTCCGCGCGCTCAACTTCACCATCACCGGCCTGCTGGGCGAGGGCGCCGCCGCCCGGCACCGCTTCGACCCGCAGGCGAAGGCGCTGGGGGAGTGGCTGCGCTCGCGCCACCTCGACGTCCCGGAGGCCCTGCTGTGACCGTCCTGCCGACCCGGCTGGACCCGGGCGGCGCCGAGTACGCCGCCAACCGGGAGGCGATGCTCGCCAGGCTCGCCGACCTGGACGCCGAGCACGCCAAGGCGCTGGCCGGCGGCGGCCCCGCCTACGTCGAACGCCACCGCGGGCGCGGCAAACTGCTCGCCCGGGAGCGGATCGAGCTGCTGATCGACGAGGACTCGCCGTTCCTGGAGCTCTCCCCGCTCGCCGCCTGGGGCAGCGAGTACCCGGTCGGCGCCGCGCTGGTCACCGGCATCGGCACCGTCGAGGGCGTTCCGTGCGTGATCACCGCCAACGACCCGACGGTGCGCGGCGGGGCGTCCAACCCGTGGACCCTGCGCAAGGCCCTGCGCGCCAACGGGATCGCCCTCGCCAACCGCCTGCCGCTGGTCAACCTGGTCGAGTCCGGCGGCGCCGACCTGACCGGCCAGAAGGAGATCTTCATCCCCGGCGGCGCGCTCTTCCGCGACCTCACCCGGCTGTCCGCCGCCGGAATCCCGACCGTCGCCGTCGTGTTCGGCAACTCCACCGCCGGCGGCGCCTACGTGCCCGGCATGTCCGACCACACCGTGATGATCAAGGAGCGCTCCAAGGTGTTCCTCGGCGGGCCGCCGCTGGTGCGGATGGCCACCGGCGAGGAGGCCGACGACGAGTCGCTCGGCGGCGCCGGGATGCACGCCCGGACCTCCGGCCTGGCCGACCACTTCGCGCTCGACGAGCCGGACGCGCTGCGGCTGGCCCGCCGGATCGTCGCCCGTCTCGACCACCGCAGGCCCGGGCCGGACCCGGACCCGGCCGCCGAACCGCCGAAGTACGCCGAGGAGGAACTGCTCGGCGTCGTCCCCGGCGACCTCAAGGTGCCCTTCGACCCGCGCGAGGTGATCGCCCGGATCGTCGACGGCTCCGACTTCGACGAGTTCAAGCCGCGCTACGGCCCCAGCCTCGCCACCGGCTGGGCCCGGCTGCACGGCTACCCGATCGGCGTCCTGGCCAACGCGCAGGGCGTGCTGTTCAGCCAGGAGTCGCAGAAGGCGGCCCAGTTCATCCAGCTCGCCAACCAGCGGGCCGTCCCGCTGCTGTTCCTGCACAACACCACCGGCTACATGGTCGGCCGCGACTACGAGCAGGGCGGCATCGTCAAGCACGGCGCGATGATGATCAACGCCGTCGCCAACTCCACCGTCCCGCACCTGTCCGTGCTGATGGGCGCCTCCTACGGCGCCGGCCACTACGGCATGTGCGGGCGGGCCTTCGAGCCGCGCTTCCTGTTCTCCTGGCCGAGCGCCAAATCGGCCGTGATGGGCCCGCAGCAGCTCGCCGGGGTGCTGTCGATCGTCGCCCGGCAGTCCGCCGCCGCCAAGGGGCGCCCGTACGACGAGGAGGCGGACGCCGCCGTGCGGGCCGCGGTCGAGCAGCGGATCGAGGCCGAGTCGCTGCCCGCCTTCCTCTCCGGACGGCTCTACGACGACGGGGTGATCGACCCGCGCGACACCCGCACCGTGCTCGGTCTCTGCCTCTCCGCGGTCCACAACGCGCCGGTCGAGGGCGCCCGCGGCTACGGCGTCTTCCGGATGTAGGGCTGTCAGGGATGTCGGGAGGAACCACGTGATCACCAACCTGCTGGTCGCCAACCGGGGCGAGATCGCCCGCCGGATCTTCCGCACCTGCCGCGAGCTGGGCATCGCCACCACCGCCGTGTACGCCGACCCGGACGCCGACGCCCCGCACGTCCGCGAGGCCGACGCCGCCGTCCGGCTGCCCGGCGCCGCACCCGCCGACACCTATCTGCGCGGCGCGCTGATCGTCGAGGCCGCGCTGGCCGCCGGCGCCGACGCCGTCCACCCGGGCTACGGCTTCCTCTCCGAGGACGCCGGCTTCGCCCGCGCCGTCCGGGCGGCCGGGCTGCGCTGGGTCGGCCCGCCGCCGGAGGCGATCGAGGCGATGGGCTCCAAGACCGCCGCCAAACGCCTGCTCGCCGCCGCCGGGGTACCCGTCCTCGACGCGCTCGACGCGCCCACCGAGGCCGACCTGCCCCTGCTGGTCAAAGCGGCGGCCGGCGGCGGCGGACGCGGCATGCGGGTGGTGCGCGCCCTGGCCGGGCTGCCGGCCGCGCTCGCCGCCGCCCGCGCCGAGGCCGCCAAGGCCTTCGGCTCCGACGAGGTGTTCTGCGAGCGCTACCTGCCCGCCGGCCGGCACGTCGAGGTGCAACTGCTCGCCGATACGCACGGCACCGTCTGGGCGGTCGGCGACCGGGACTGCTCGCTCCAGCGCCGCCACCAGAAGGTCGTCGAGGAGGCCCCCGCGCCCGGGCTCGACCCGGCGGTGCGCGCCGCCCTGCACGAGGCCGCGGTGACCGCCGCCGAGGCGATCGGCTACACCGGCGCCGGGACGGCCGAGTTCCTGCTCACGGCGGACGGCCGGTGCTGGTTCCTGGAGATGAACACCCGCCTCCAGGTCGAGCACCCGGTCACCGAGGCGGTCACCGGCCTCGACCTGGTCGCCCTCCAGCTCGCCGTCGCCGAGGGACGGCCCCTGCCCGGCCCCGCCGCCCCGCCGCCGACCGGCCACGCGATCGAGGCCAGGCTCTACGCCGAGGACCCGGCGCACGACTGGCGGCCCGCCACCGGCACCCTGCACCGCCTCGAACTCACCGTAGGCCACCAGGAGTTCACCGGCCGGGGAGTGCGCCTGGACTCCGGGGTCGGGGACGGCACCGAGATCACCCCGCACTACGACGCGATGCTCGCCAAGGTGATCGCCTGGGCGCCGACCCGGGAGGCCGCCGCCCGCCGGCTGGCGGACGCGCTCGCCCGTGCCCGGATCCACGGACCCGCCACCGACCGGGAGTTGCTGGTCCGCACGCTGCGCCACCCGGCGTTCCTGGCCGGACGGCTGCACACCGGCTTCCTGGCCGAACACGCCGACGCCCTGACCGCCCCGCCCGACGCCCGGCGGACGGCGCGCGCCGCCCTGGCCGCCGCCCTCGCCGACGCCGCCGCCCGCCGCACCGCGCTGCCCTCCGGCTGGCGCAACCTGCCCTCCCAGCCGCAGCTCAAGCGCTACCGCACGGACGACGGCGCCGAACTGGAGGTCCGCTACCGGCTCACCCGCACCGGCCTGCGGGCCGAGGACCACCCGGACGTCGGCCTGGTCGAGGCCGCGCCCGGCCTGGTCGTGCTGCGCGAGGACGGACTGCGCCGCGCCTACCGCGTCGCCCGCTACGGGGACCGGGTGCACGTCGACTCCCCGCTCGGCGCCACCGCGCTCACCGCCCTGCCGCGCTTCCCCGAGGCCCGGGTGCGCACCGACCCCGGCGCGCTGCTCGCCCCGATGCCCGGCACCGTCGTACGGGTCACCGCCGCCGTCGGCGACACCGTCAGCGCCGGCCGGCCGCTGCTGGTGCTGGAGGCGATGAAGATGGAACACCGCATCACCGCCCCGGCCGACGGGATCCTCGTCGAACTCCGCGCCGCGCCGGGCGAGCAGGTGGAGACCGGGGCCGTGCTCGCCGTCGTGAAGTCCCCCGAGGTCTGAGGAAGGACCGCGCATGTCCGCCATCGGCAGCCAGCTCCTCGAAACCCCCGAACGCCGCGCCCTGCGTTCTGCCGTCGCCGGCCTCGGCGCCCGCTACGGCTCCGCCTACTACCTCGCCCGCGCCCGGGAGCACCGGCCCGCCGACGAGCTCTGGGCCGAGGCCGGCAAGGCCGGCTACCTCGGCGTCAACCTGCCCGCCGAGTACGGCGGGGGCGGCGGCGGGATCGCCGACCTCGCCATCGTGCTGGAGGAACTCGGCACCGCCGGCTGCCCGTTGCTGCTGCTGATCGTCTCCCCGGCGATCTGCGGCACCGTGATCGCCCGCTACGGCACCGGGGAGCAGAAGCGCCACTGGCTGCCCGGCCTCGCCGACGGCAGCCGCCGGATGGCCTTCGGCATCACCGAACCGGACGCCGGATCCAACTCCCACCGGATCTCCACCGTCGCCCGCCGCGACGGCGGGGACTGGCTGCTGACCGGCCGCAAGGTGTTCGTCTCCGGCATCGACCACTGCGACGCCGTGCTGTTCGTCGCCCGCACCGAGGACGCCCGCACCGGGCGGCTGAAGCCCGCGCTGTTCGTCGTACCGCGCGACACGCCCGGCTTCGACTACCGCCCGATCCCGATGGAACTCGTCGCCCCCGAACGGCAGTTCCAGGTCTTCCTGGACGACGTCCGGCTGCCCGCCTCGGCACTGGTCGGCGACGAGGACGCCGGACTGCTCCAGTTGTTCGCCGGCCTCAACCCCGAGCGGATCATGACCGCCGCGTTCTCCCTCGGCCTCGCCCGCCAGGCGCTCGGCAAGGCCGTCGAGTACGCGCGCACCCGCACCGTCTGGTCCGCGCCGATCGGCGCCCACCAGGGCATCGCGCACCCGCTCGCCCGGTGCGCGGTGGAGGTCGAACTCGCCCGGCTGATGACCCAGAAGGCCGCGCTGCTGTACGACGCGGGCGAGGACGCGGCGGCCGGCGAGGCCGCCAACATGGCCAAGTACGCGGCCGGCGAGGCCGCCGCCAGGACCGTCGACCAGGCGGTGCAGACCCTGGGCGGCAACGGCCTCACCCAGGAGTACGGGCTCGCCGCGCTGCTCACCGCCACCCGGGTCGGCCGGGTCGCCCCGGTCAGCCGGGAGATGGTCCTCAACTACGTGGCCCAGCACACCCTCGGCCTGCCGAAGTCCTACTGACGGGCCGGCCGGCGGACGGGCGGGCGGGTCCTCCGCGACCGGCACCGCCGAGGCTTCGAACGGATCGTCGCATCATCGTTCTGATATCTGACCGGGTCCCCCGACCGGGTACCCCGCCGACCCTTCCCGACCTCGACATTCGCCGTTCCGCGCCACCCCTGCGCCCCGCGCGCTCCGCCAAACGTCCGTCACTGGGGCGCACCGGGCGCCCACTGTCCGTATGCTCCTGTCCCGCACGCCGCGCGGCCGGTCGCCCACGACCTCCAGCCGGCCGTACCGCCCCGCGCCAACTACCGCACAGGAGGCACGCCTTGGTGTTCCACAGCGAGTTCCCGGACGTCGGCATCGTCGACCTCGCCCTGCACGACGCCGTGCTCGGCGAGGCCGAGCGCCACGGCGACCGGCCCGCCCTCATCGACGGGATCACCGGCGAGACCGTCAGCTACGCGCAACTCGCCCACGCCGTGAGGCGGGTGGCCGCCGGACTCGCCGAAGCGGGGGTCCGCCAGGGCGACGTGGTGGCCCTGCTCAGCCCCAACAGCATCCGCTACCCGATGGCCTTCTTCGGCGCCACCCGGGCCGGTGCCACCGTCACCCCCGTCTCCTCGCTCACCACGCCCGCCGACCTCGCCAACCAGCTCTCCGACAGCGGCGCCCGCTGGCTGATCACCGTCTCACCCTTCCTGCCCACCGCCCGCGCCGCCGCCGGGAAGCTCGCCGCCGAGGGCCGCCCGCTGACCGGCACGATCGTCCTGGACGGCGCCGAGGGCCACCTCTCGCTCGCCGACCTGCTCGCCTCCACCGGCCCCGAGCCCGAGATCACCCTCGACCCGGCCGAGGCCGTCGCCGTCCTGCCCTACTCCAGCGGCACCACCGGCCTGCCCAAGGGCGTGATGCTCACCCACCGCTCGATCGCCACCAACCTCGCCCAGACCGACGCAGTCTTCCGCCCCGAGCCCGGCGAGCGGCTGCTCGCCGTGCTGCCGTTCTTCCACATCTACGGCCTCGCCGCCCTGCTCCACCAGCCGCTGCGCTGCGGCGCCACCGTCGTCGTACTGCCCCGCTTCGACCTCGAACAGTTCTGCCGCACCGTCCAGGACCAGCGCGTGCAGTCCGTGCTCGCCGCCCCGCCGATCGTCCTCGCCCTCGCCAAGCACCCGGTCGTCGAGCAGTACGACCTCTCCTCGGTGGAGTACCTGCTGTGCGCCGCCGCCCCGCTGGACGGCGAACTCGCCGAGGCCTGCGCCCGCCGCCTCGGCCTGACGCACATCCTCCAGGGCTACGGCATGACCGAGCTCTCCCCGGTCTGCCACGTGATGGACCCGAGGGACCCGGACCCCTCCCCGGGATCGGTCGGCCGGATGGTGCCCTCCACCGAGCTGCGGGTCACCGCGCTCGACGGCACCGGCGCCGACCTCGGCACCGGCGAGTGCGGCGAGCTGCTGATCCGCGGCCCGCAGGTGATGAAGGGCTACTTCGGGCGCCCCTCCGACACCGCCGCCACCGTCGACGCCGAGGGCTGGCTGCACACCGGCGACATCGGCTTCGTCGACGAGCGCGGCTACCTGCACATCGTCGACCGGGTCAAGGAGCTGATCAAGTACAAGGGCTACCAGGTCGCCCCCGCCGAACTGGAGGCCCTGCTGCTCAGCCACCCGCAGATCGCCGACGCCGCCGTGATCGGGGTGTGCGACGCCGAGGGCACCGAGTGCCCCAAGGCCTTCGTGGTCCGGGCCCCCGGCAGCGCGCTCACCGAACAGGAGGTCGCCGCCTTCGTGGCCGGCCAGGTCGCGCCGTACAAGAAGGTGCGCGCGGTGGAGTTCCTGGACGCCGTGCCGAAGTCCCCGGCCGGCAAGATCCTCCGCCGCGAGCTGCGCGAGCGCGAGGCCGCCGCCGCCCGCTGAACCGGCCGCGAGCCGTCCACGGTGCGGCCGTCCCCCACCGGCCGCACCGCAGCCACCGGCCGCCGCACCGCACCCACCGCCGTCTGCGAGGATCGACCAGCCGCCAGCCCCCACGGACAGGACCGCCGCCGCAGATGAGCACCCACCCGGCCGCCCGCACCCCCCAGCAGGACCGCAGCCGCGCCACCCGGGCCCGGCTGCTGGCGGCGGCCGTCGACTGTCTCGCGGAGCTGGGCTGGAACGGCTCCACCGTCGCCGTCGTCGCCGAACGGGCCGGCGTCTCCCGGGGCGCCGCCCAGCACCACTTTCCGACCCGCGAGGACCTCTTCACCGCGGCCGTCGAGCACGTCACCGCCGAGCGGCTGGCCGCCGTCCGGGCGGACGCCGGCACGCTGCCGCAGGCCGGCCCCGCCCGCACCGAGGCCGTGGTCGGCATGATCGTCCGGCTCTACACCGGCCCGCTGTTCCGCGCCGCCCTCCACCTGTGGGTCGCCGCCGCCACCGAGGAGCAGCTGCGCGAGCGGATCACCGGGCTGGAGGGCCGGGTCGGCCGCGAGGCGCACCGCGCCGCCGTCGAGTTCCTCGGCGCCGACGAGACCCGCCCCGGCGTGCGCGAAACCGTGCAGGCCACCCTCGACATGGCCCGCGGACTGGGCCTCGCCAACCTGCTCACCGACGACAGCGCCCGACGATCCCGGGTGATCCGGCAGTGGGCGGGCCTTCTGGAGAGTACGCTGCGGCCGGTAGGCCCATGACGCCCGTACACCTGGACGACCGGTGCCCCTCACCAAGGGGTCGCCGGGCGGCCGATGTCCGTGCAGTCTGGAGAAGAACCCCGGCCGCAGGGAACCACGAGGACCGCCCGGCCGGGCACGAGCCGAACCGGGGTACAGCCTGATCATGCGGAGAGACGAGTGGGACGCCACCAACGCCACCGGCCCCGGAGCCGGCGCCAGCCCCGCACGCCTGGACGGCCATCGCCTCGTCCCGCTCGCCACCGCCCTGCTCCAGGACGACGGGCTGATCCTGCACTGGAGTGAGGACGCCGAGGCCCTGCTCGGCTGGACCGCGGAGGAGGCCGTCGGCAACCACGCCGCCCGGCTGCTCACCGACGACAGCGACCGCCCCGAGATCCTCGAACTCTTCGACCGCATCCTCGGCGGCAAGGGCTGGTCCGGCGTCGTCCCGGTCCGCCACCGCGACGGCCACACCGTCGACCTGGAGTTCCGCACCTACCCGATCGCCGGCCCCGGCGGCACCCTGCTGCTGCTCGCCACCGCCTCCGACACCGCCGCCCTGCACCGCGTCGAGGCGGACCTCGCCGTCCTCGACGGCATCTTCGGCCAGTCCCCGATCGGCATGGCCGTCTACGACACCGAACTGCGGTACGTCCGGCTCAACGAGTCACTGGCCCGGATGAACGGCCTGCCCGTCGCCGAGCACCTCGGCCGGCGGATCAGCAGCATCCTGCCCGGCATCAACAGCACCGAGATAGAACAGCTCATGAAGCAGGTGCTGGCCACCGGCCGGCCCGTGGTCGACGCCCGCTCGCACGGACGCGTCCCCGGCGACCCGCGCCGGGACCGGGCCTGGTCCGCCTCCTACTTCCGGCTGGAGGACTCCACCGGCCGGGTCTTCGGCGTCTGCTCCTCGATCATCGACGTCACCGAGCGCTTCCAGGCCGAGGCCCGTGCGGCCCGCGCCCAGGAACGCCTCGCCACCATCGCCGAGGCCACCGCCCGGATCGGCACCACCCTCGACCTCCAGCGCACCGCCGAGGAGCTGATCGAGGCCGTCGTCCCGCGGTTCGCCGACTTCGCCACCGTCGACCTGCTGGAAACCGTGCTGCGCGGCGCCGAACCCACCCCCGTCCCGGCGGACCGGCCCGTCCAGCTGCGCGCCCTCGCCGTCGGCGAGGCCTACGAGACCGGGCTCGCGCACGCCGTCGACGTCGTCGGCGAGGTCTCCGAGTACTCCCCGGAACGCAGCTACAACGAGTGCCTGCGCAGCGGACGCCCGCTGCTGCGCTCCCATGTCGACGCCGAGGTGCTGCGCGGACTGGTCGCCACCCCCGACCGGGTCGCCCCCGGCCTCGCGGCCGGCATCCACTCCTATCTGATGCTGCCGGTCACCGCCCGGGGCATGGTCCTCGGCGGCGCCGAGTTCATCCGGATGCGCAACCCCGAGCCGTTCACCGCCGCCGATGTCGCGCTCGCCGAGGAACTCGTCGCCCGCACCGCCCTCGCCATCGACAACGCCCGGCTCTACCGGCGCGAGCGGGAGACCGCGCTCACCCTCCAGCGCAGCCTGCTGCCCCAGGAGATCCACCGCACCCTCGGCCTGGAGATCGCCTACCGCTACCTGCCCTCCAGCGTCACCAGCGAGGTCGGCGGCGACTGGTTCGACGTCGTGCCGCTCTCCTGCGGCCGGGTCGCGCTGGTCGTCGGCGACGTCATGGGCCACGGCATCAGGGCCGCCGCCACCATGGGCCAGCTGCGCACCGTCGCCCGCACCCTGGCCACCCTCGACATGCCGCCCGAGCAGGTGCTCACCCGGCTCGACGAGACCGCCTCCGGGATCGGCGAGGGCCAGTTCGCCACCTGTATCTGCGCCGTCTACGACCCGCTGGAGCACACCCTCCAGGTCGCCTCGGCCGGACACCTGCCCCCCGTCTGGGTCGCCCCGGACGGCACGCCCCGCCGGGTCGAGATGCCGCCCGGCGTCCCGCTCGGTGTCGGCGGGGTGGCCTTCGAGTCGGTGGAGTTCGCCCTGCCGGAGGGCGGCATGGTCGCCCTCTACACCGACGGCCTGGTCGAACGGCGCGGCCAGGACCTCGACGAGGGCATCGACCTGCTCGCCCGTACCCTGTCGGGCCCCGGCCGGACCCTGGAGGAGAGCTGCGACGCCGTCCTCGGCGCGCTGGTCAGCGGCGGCAGCGACGACGACATCGCGATGATCATGGCCCGGGTGCTGCCGCTGCCCGCCGACCGGGTCGCCACCCTGCCGCTCACCGGCGGCGGCCGGCTGCCCGGCAAGGCCCGCCGCTTCACCCGCGCCACCCTCGACGGCTGGGGCCTGAGCGCGCTCTCCGACTACGCCGAGCTGCTGGTCAGCGAGCTGGTCACGAACGCCCTGCTGCACGCCGACGCCCCGCGCCGGCTGCGGCTCTTCCGCGACCGGGTGCTCACCGTCGAGGTCTCCGACGCCGGCGGCCAGACGCCCCAGCTGCGCCCCTTCGCCGAGCAGGACGAGGGCGGCCGGGGGATGTTCCTGGTCAACGAACTCGCCCAGCGCTGGGGCAGCCGGCTGACCAGGGACGGCAAGGTGGTCTGGGCGGAGCTGGAGCTTCCCTTCGGCACCGTCTGACCGCGCGGGACCGCTGTACACGACGGTTCCCCGCCCCCCGGCGAGGGGTGGCGGGGAACCGTCGTGTCTTCCGTCGGGTCAGGCGTTGGCCTTCTCGGGCGTGCGCTCCTGTCCCGACTGTCCCGACTGCTCGGACTGCTCCGGCTGCCCCGGCTGCTCAGCCCCGGCGTCGCCTCCCCGCAGCAGCCGCCAGGCCAGCACCGCCGCACCCAGCAGCAGCGCGCCCGCCAGCATCCCGGCCACGTTCACGCCGTGCACGAACGCCTCCTTGGCGCTCGCCAGCAGTGGCCCGGCCAGCGTGTCCGGCAGCCCGTGCGCGACTTCCACCGCGCCGCCGAGCGACTCGCCGGCCTGCTGGGCGGCCGCCGGGTCGGTCCCGGCCGGGACGGCCAGCCGGTCCACGTAGAGCGCGCCGACCACCGAGCCGACCAGGGCGATGCCGAGCGCGGTGCCCAGCTCGTACGCCGTCTCGGAGACCGCCGAGGCGGCGCCGGCCTTGTCGGCCGGAGCGGCGCCCAGCACCAGGTCCGCGCCGAGCGTGTAGACCACGCCCTCGGCCGTGCCGACCAGCAGGAAGGCGGCGGCCAGCAGCAGATAGGTGGTGTCCTGCTGGATCCAGCCCAGCAGGCCGATCCCGGCGCCCATCGCCAGCAGCCCGAAGGTGAGCGCCGCCCGGGCACCGGTGCGGCGCACCAGCCGGGCGGTCAGCAGACCGCCGGCGATCGCGCCGGCGAAGGCCGGCAGCTCGGCCAGCCCGGCCTTCAGCGGCGGGTAGCCACGGACCAGCTGGAGGTACTGCGAGGTCACGAAGACGATGCCGGAGAGCCCGATCAGCGCGATCAGCGAGGCCAGCACGGCCGCCGTGAAACGCCGGTCGCCGAAGAGCCGGACGTCCAGCAGCGGCGTCTCCAGCCGCAGCTGGCGGCGGACGAAGACGACCAGCGCCAGCGCGCCCAGCACGCCCGCGACCGGCACGTCCCAGCGGGCGACGCCGTGCGCCGCGGCCTCCTTGATCGCGTAGACCACGCCGATCACCCCGGCCAGCGACAGCAGCACGCTCAGCACGTCCCAGCGGCCGGGCTTCGGGTCCTTGGACTCCGGCAGCAGCCAGGCACCGAAGACCAGCAGCAGCACCAGCACCGGGATGTTCAGCAGGAACACCGAGCCCCACCAGAAGTGCTCCAGCAGCACCCCGCCGACCACCGGGCCGAGCGCGGCGCCGGCGGACGCGGCGGCGCCCCAGATGCCGATCGCGGTGGCCCGCTCACGGTCGTCCGGGAACAGCGTGCGGATCAGCGAGAGGGTGGAGGGCATGATGGTCGCGCCGGCCACGCCGAGCAGCACCCGGGCCAGGATCAGCCAGCCGGCGCCGGGCGCGTACGCGGCCATCAGGGAGGCGGCGCCGAACGCGGTGGCACCGGCGAGCAGCAGCTTCTTGCGGCCGATCCGGTCGCTGAGCGAGCCCATCGAGACCAGCAGACCGGCCAGCACGAAGGAGTAGGCGTCGCCGATCCACAGCAGCTGGGTGCCGCTGGGGCGCAGGGTCTCGCTGATCGAGGGGATCGCCAGGGACAGGACGGTCGCGTCGACGGCGACCAGGGTGACGGCCAGGACGAGGACGGCGAGGCCGGTCCAGCGCTGGCGGGGCTGGAGGTGGACGGTGCTGCTCATGGGTATCGGTGTCCGGTTTCCGGTCCGAGGTGCGGTGGATTGGGGGATCAGTGCGGTCGCGGGGTGCGCAGGGCGCCGCCGAGGAACAGCTCGGCGAGTGAGAAGGTGGCGTCGCGCGGGGCCAGCCGGCCGTCCTGGACGGCCCAGCCGATCCCGGCGAGCAGGTCGAAGAACGCCTCGCTGAGCCAGGCCGCGGAGAGCTCGATCCGGAAGACCCCCTGCTGCTGCCCGCGCAGGAAGAGCGCGTTCAGCCGGGCGATCTGGGCCTCCCAGAGGTCGTTGACCGCCTCGTCGTCGTAGAGCTGGCTCTCGCCGGTCAGGTAGGCGCAGAGCATGGCGTCCGGGACGATCTCGTCGACCAGCCGGCGCAGCGCGGCGTGCGCGTCGCCCTCGTCGACCCCGGCGGTGTCCAGCGCGGCGGCCAGGCGTTGCAGCGCGAGCATGCCGACCTCGCGGATCAGCGCGTCCCGGCCCGGGAAGAGCCGGTGCAGGGTGGCGCGGCTGATGCCCGCGGCGCGGGCGATCTCGTCGAGGTGCGCGGTCGGGCGGCGGGAGAGCACGCCGACGGCGGCCTCCAGCACGGAGTCACGATCTGTGGCCATGGAACGAGTGTACGTCGAATGAGACGTGGATGTCTCAGAATTAATCCGGCCGTCTCGTTCGAGGCACGGCCGTACGGTGTCCGGACGACAAAGAACCGGGGACGGCGGGTGCCGTCCCCGGTTCTCGTGCCGGTCCGTCGTGGCCGGTCAGCTCTGGTTGTAGAAGCCGGTGTCGTCGAGCGGGCGGTCGATCACCATCACCTCGACGTCCGCCGGAGTGAGTAGGAACACCCGGCGGGCGATCCGCTCGATGCCGCCGCGGGTGCCGAAGATCAGACCGGAGGCGAAGTCGACCATGCGCTTGGCCTCGGCCTCCTCCATCTCGGTGAGGTCCATGACCACCGGGGTGCTCGCCCGGATGTGCTCGCCGACCGTGCGGGCCGCCTCGAATCCGGTCGGCCGCAGGGAGACGATCTTCGCCGGGGCGGGGGAGGACGGTACCGTCTCCTGATCGACCCACTCGTCCTCGTACACCGCGGCCGGGTAGCTCCCGGAGGGCATCAGCCACCCGTTGTGGTGCTCGTCGCGAAGTGCTCCCATGCCGCGCCTCCCTGCCTCTGTTCCGTACAGGTCCCCCGGTGCGCGTGCCCTTTTGACACGTCATCCACTCGTCGGAACTGTCCGAGTATCGCACTGATCACCGGTCTCGTGCCCGCTCGCGCCGTCCGTACGGGTCGCGCCGCGCCGGTGGCCGGGGCGGACCCGGGCACTGGAAGCGACGCAGGAGAGGGACGTACGGTTGCGCGCGTAGACGATATCGGTCGCGGCCGCCGTGCAATTGACCTTCTGTCAACAATGCGGGAACGATTTCACACGGCACCGACAACTGCCCCGCCCGGCCGAGCGCGTCGGCGTGTCCCGCGCCCGGCGCGCCGTTCGGGCGCCCGGCGCTCAGGCCTGGACCGCGCGCCGTCGGCGGAGGGCCGCCCGCACCACCGGGACCATGGTCAGCAGGCCGATCAGCCCGATCAGACCGGCCGAGATCAGGAACCCCGTCGACCCGGGCTCGCGCGCGGTCGCGGCCGCCGCGACGTAGACCGCGGTCACCGGGACCACCCCGAGCGCGGTGGCGAGGATGAACGGCGGGAACCGGACCCCGGAGACGGCCGCGCCGTAGGTGGCCGCCTGGAACGGCAGGCCCGGCAGCAGGCGCAGCAGCAGGATGCTGCGGAAGCCCTGCTCGGTGAAGTGCCGGTCCATGGCCAGCAGCAGCCGCCCGCGCAGGAGGCGCCGCAGCGCGTCCCGGCCGAGCCGGCGTGCCAGCCAGAAGGCGATCGCCGCCCCGAGCGTGGTGCCCAGCACGGCCAGCGCGAGCCCCTGCTGAACGCCCAGCAGCAGCCCGGCGGCCGCGTTCAGGGCGGGCCGGGGGAAGAAGGCCACCGTGCCGAGCGCGTACACCGCGGTGAACAGCGGAACGCGCCAGTACCAGGGCGTCCCGTCGGACAGCCCGCCGTCGAGCAGCGCGGTCGGGCTCCACAGCAGCAGCGCGCCGCTCACCGCGGCGAGGATCGCCACCAGCAGGGCGAACCGCGGCCACGGCGAACGCGCCGGCCGGCCGTCCGCGACGGGAGCGGGCGCAGGCGGGGAGGTCACGGGTTCGGGCACGGCCCGAGCCTAACCGGGGCCCCGGCCCACCCGGCACACGGGTGCCGGGCGGACCGGGCGCCCGGTTAGGCTCAGGACCAGCGCTGGTTGTAGCCGGAGTACCCCGGCCACTGGATCACCGGAGTGCCGTCGGCCGGGTTGGCCTCGAACACGTCCATGTTGAGCCGGCTGTTCACGTTCACCCCGAACCACTCGGTGTGCCAGGTGTAGCGCATCATCTGCCACGCCTGGTTGAGGCCGCGGTTGCAGGTCCACTGGACGATCGGGGTGCCCGGCTCGGTGCTGTAGTTCGGGACGTCCAGGCACTTGCCGCTGTTCACGTTGACGAACTCTTCGTTGTCGGTGCGGATCCACTGCTGGTTGGCGCCGCCGTGGCAGGTCCAGATCCGGACGGGGGCGCCGTCGTCGGTCCGCCAGTCGGCGACCTCCAGGCACTTGGTGTAGTCGAGGTAGCTGTGGATCGCGCGCGGGGCGCCGTCGGCGTGGGCGCCTGGGACCGGGACGAGGACGAGGGCGGCGGCCGTGAGCACGGCGGCGGCCGCGCTCACGAGGCGCGGGGTGGTGCGATGGGCGAACACATGGACCTCCGGGGTCGCTAGAGGCCGGCCGGCCTGGAGGAGTACTGCCACCACTGGTTGAACCCGTGGTTCGCGTGCCACTGGATCACCGGGGTGCCGGGCGTCGGGTCCTTGCCGCGGACGTCCAGCACGAGCCCGCTGTTGACGTTGGCCAGGGTGTACAGCCCGGCGTGGTGCACCAGTTCGGTGGTCCACTTCTGGTTGTCGCCGCCGTGGCACGGCCAGATGATGGCCTGCACCCCCTCCTCGGTGCTGCCGAAGGGGATGTCCAGGCACTTGCCGCTTCCGACGCCGACCAGCTCGTGGGCGTCGGTCCAGTACCACTTCTGGTTGTCTCCGCCGTTCCAGGCCCACTGGACGACCCTGGCGCCGCGGTGGCGGCGCCGAGGCGGGCGGCGGTGGTGCGGCGGGGTGTGCTCATGGGTCCTCCTTCGGGATCGGTGGGTGCGCTCGTGTGCGGTGGCCGGGCCGGGAACGGGGGATCAGGAGGCCGGGCCCGGGGTGAAGTCCGAGGGGAACCAGATCTGGTTGTAGGCGACGGGCGTCTCGATCGGGTTCCACTGAATGACGGGCGCGCCGTCGGCAGTGCTGCCGAAGGCGACGTCGAGGACGAGCCCGCTGTGCACGTTGGCGTAGCGGCGGCTCCCGGAGTGCATCGGCTGCTCGGTCCACTGCTGGTTGGTGCCGCGGTTGCAGGGCCACACCACGGGCCGGGTGCCGGGCTCGGTGCTGTATCCGGGGACGTCCAGGCACGTCCCGCTGTGGACGTTCACCAGGGCGCGGTCGGCGGTCCAGTACCACCGCTGGTTGTCGCCGCCGTGGCAGGTCCACTGGCGGACAGGGGCGCCGTCGTCGGTGCGCCAGTCGGCGACCTCCAGGCACTTCTCGGAGCCGAGGTTGGTGATGCTGAAGGGCGGGGAGACCGGGGCGGGGCCGGTGGTGCGGGCCTGCGCCGACGGCGCGGCGAGCGCGAGTCCGGCGGTGAGGGCGAACAGCGTGGCGGCGGGGCGGATGGACATCGGACTCCTCGTGGGCGCTCGGAGCCCGGTGCCGGGACGGCGGGCGTCCCGGCACCGGGAGGCACGGTCAGAAGGGGGGGAGGGAGACCAGGGGGACGGGCCCGGTCCAGATCTGGTTGTCGCCGCCGTTGGCGCCCCAGGTGACGACCGGAGCGCCGTCGGAGGGGTCGAAGCCGTACACGTCGAGGACCGTCCCGAGGAAGCTGGTCATGGGGCCGGTCGAGGGCCTGCTGGCGCCGGGCACCCGCCACCGCTGGTTTTCGTCCAGCCTGGTGCTGCAGGTGTACTGGATCGGCTGGGTGCCCCAGGTCCTGTCGCCGCCGGGGACGTCCAGGCACAGCTGGCTGTGCTGGTTGACCACGAAGCCGCTGTTGCTGGCCTTCCACTGCTGGTTGGCGCCGCCGGTGCAGGTCCACTGCCGGACGGGGGCGCCGACGTCGGTGCGCCAGTCGGCGACCTCCAGGCACTTGCCCGTGGCGGCGTTGCGGAGTTCGAAGGCGGGCGTGTAGGCGATGACGTACCCGGCATGGGCCGTGCCGGGCGCCGTCAGGACGGCCGCCGTCGCGGCGACGAGTGCGCCGAGGGCGGCGCCGAGACGTCGTCTTCGGGCGGGAGTGGTGGTGGTCACGGGTGTCCTCCTGAGGTGCGACGGGTGGTGCGCTCGGACAGGAAGCCGAGGAGTCGGAGCCACGACTCCCTTGCGGCTTCGCGGTGTTGGACCGCCGTGAGTTCGAAATAGTTGTGCGGAGCCTGCGGAAAAGTCATGAACTCGTGTTCACATCCCGCTTCGGTGAGCGCGGCGTCGAAGGCGGCGACGGCGCTCGGCGGGATGTGCTCGTCGGCGCCGCCCCAGAAGGCGAGGATCGGCGCGGTGAGGCCGGCGGCCAGCTGGGTCGGCCCGGGGGTGCCGTTGAGGGTGTCGGGGTAGCCGTAGAAGCCGGCCGCTCCGGCCAGGCCGAAGCGCGGCGCGGCGGCGCGGAAGGCCTGCCGTCCGCCGAAGCAGAAGCCGAGCGCGACCACCTCGGCGGAGCCGAGCGCGCGCAGCCGGCGGATGCCGGAAGTGAGGTCGGCGTCCAGGCCCTCGGGAGTGAGGGCGAGCAGGTGCGGCAACAGGTTCGGCAGCTCGCCGAATTCCGGTGCGCGGTCCTCCGGATCGGCGCCGGCGGTGCGGCCGTAATAGTCGAGGGCGAGGGCCGGGAATCCCTGTCCGGCGAGCCGGACGGCGGTCTGCCGATAGAAGGCGGAAAGGCCCTTGTTGTCCGGAAGGACGAGCACGCCGGGCCCGGCGGGGTGCTCCGGGCGGGCCAGGAAGGCGCCGAACATGGTGCCGTCGGCCGAGGTCAGGGTGAGGTCGGCGGCCTCGGCGAGGGCGTGGGTGGCGGGAGTGAAGACGGGCGGGGCGGCATCGGCCTCGTAGCACACGGGAAATCCTTCGCGACAGCGGAACCGCCGGGCACGCGGTGTGCGCGCCCGGCGGTCCGGAATGCTAGCGAGAATTCCCCGAGGAATTTCCCATCATATCGCAGGGGTATTTTTTTCGAAAGACCTATTCGATTCCGAAGTGGTCACATTCCCGGGGTCGGTGCGGTCCGGCTCGGCCCGGCGCAGAGCGCCGGCGCTCAGCAGCAGGGCCGCGGCGAGCGCGGTGACCACACCGAAGGAGACGGTGAGCGAGGTGGCCTGGGCGAGGCCGCCGACGATCGCGGGGGCGACCAGCCCCGAGGTGTAGGTGACGGTGGCGACGCCGGCGATGGCCTGGCTGGGGTTGCTGCCGATCCGGCCGGCCGCGGCGAAGGCCAGCGGGACCACCACGGCGACGCCGACCCCGATCAGCGCGAACCCGGGGATGGCGAGCGCCGGGCGGTCGGCCACGACCACCAGCAGCCCGCCGGTGGTGGCGATCGCGCCGCTCAGCCGGGCGGCCCGGACGGCGCCCAGTCGGCGGATCGCCGCGTCGCCGGCCAGTCGGCTGACCGCCATGGTGAGCGAGAACGCGGTGTAGGCGGCCGCCGCCGCGGTGGGCGAGGCGCCGGTGACGTCGCGCAGGTAGACGCCGCTCCAGTCCATCGAGGCACCCTCGGCGAACACCGCGCAGAAGCCGACCAGTCCGATCACCAGCGAACTGCGCGGCGGCAGCGCGAACCGCGGCGGCGCCTCGGCGTGCTCGGGGGCGCGCAGGTC
Organism: Kitasatospora sp. NPDC008115; assembly: GCF_042957205.1. Lineage (NCBI taxonomy): Bacteria > Bacillati > Actinomycetota > Actinomycetes > Kitasatosporales > Streptomycetaceae > Kitasatospora > Kitasatospora sp. NPDC008115. The sequence goes on from NZ_JBIBHU010000027.1 coordinate 91,015, forward strand.
CGGCAGTGCGCCGCAGACCGGCTGGGTGAGGGCGAGCAGCACGAGGGCGGTGACGCCGACCTGCACCCGGGGGTCGAAGTCCTGGTGGGCGGCCAGGATGCCGAGGCCGGCGGCCACCAGCCCGCCCGCGCTCCACATGCCGTGCAGGCCGGACATGATCGAGCGGCCGAGCCGCTGCTCGATCTCCACGCCCTGGGCGTTCATCGCCACGTCCGACATGCCCGCGATCGCGCCGTAGGCCAGCAGGAACAGGCAGAGCACCGGCAGCGAGGGGGCGAGCACGGGCAGGGCCAGGCCCAGGCAGCAGAGCGACAGCAGTCCGGCGATCGACGCCCGCCCGCCGTAGCGGTGCACGACCCGGCCGGCCAGCGGCATCGCGAGGGAGGAGCCGATCGCCGGCATCACCAGGGCCAGGCCGAGCTGGCCCGCGGAGAGGTGGAGGTGGTCCTTGATCCACGGGATCCGGCTGACGAAGGTGCCGCCGACGGCGCCGTGCACCGCGAAGGTGAGGGAGATCGCGACCCTCGCGCGGCGGGCGGCGCCCGTGCCGCCGAAGGGGGGTCCTGCTGCGGTCAGGCTGGTGGTCATCGGCTCTTCCCTCCCCGTCGCGCGCGGCGCGGCGGTGCTCTGGGGGTGGTGTGGTGGGTGCGTGGTACCCGTCGACGTGGCAGTGCGGCGACGGTTCGATAAATTATCAGGAAGGGACCCTGATAGAAACACTCTGGAAGGATGTCCGGCCATGACCACCGTGCGTACGGCCACGCCGAGCACCGCCCGGGCGATCAACGACCGGTTGGCGCTCAACCTGCTGCTCGACCAGGGACCACTCACCGCGACCGAGCTTCGCGACCTCACCGGCCTCTCCAGGCCCACGGTCGCCGACCTGCTCGACCGGCTGCAGCGGACCGGCCTGGTCGCCGTCGTCGGCGAACGCGGCGAACAGCGGCGCGGCCCCAACGCCCGGCTCTACGCCCTGGTCGCCTCCCGCGCCCACCTCGGCGCGATCGACGTCCGCTCGGGCGGCGTCACCCTGGTCGTCGCCGACCTCGCCGGGCAGACCCTGGGCGCCGCCGAGATCGCCGTCGCCGAGCCCGGCGAGGACGCCGCCGCCCACCGCGCCGCCGCCGGCCGGATCGTCCACACCCTGCTCGACACCGCCCGCCGGGCCGGCGTCGAGCACCTGCACACCGTCGCCGTCGGCGCCCCCGGCCTGGTCGACCCCGCCACCGGCCGGCTCCAGTCCACCGGCGAACTGCCCTCCTGGCACGCCGCACTCCTCTCCGCCCTGCACGAACTGCCCGGCACCGACGTGATCCTGGAGAACGAGGTCAACCTCGCCGGGCGCGCCGAGCACCGGATCGGCGCCGCCCGGGGCCGCGACGACTTCGTGCTGGTCTGGCTCGGCCACAGCGTCGGCGCCGCCGTCGTCCTGGACGGCAGGCTGCGCCGCGGCGCCCGCGGCGGCACCGGCGAGATCTGCTTCCTGCCCGTCCCCGGCACCGTCAGCCCGCCCTCCGCGACCAGTTGCGAGGGCGGCTTCCACAGCCTGGCCGGCAGCGCCGCCGTCTGCGCGCTGGCCCGCGCCCACGGCCTGCCCGCCGGCCCGGCCGACGACGCCCCGGCCGCCGAGGCCGCCGTCCGCGCCGCCCTGGACGCCCTCGGGGAGGGGCGGCCCGGCGGGCCGTTCCTGGACGAGCTCGCCGAGCGGATCGCCCTCGGCGTCTCCGCGGTCTGCGTCGTCCTCGACCCCGGCTGCGTCGTCCTCGGCGGGGAGATCGGCCGGGCGGGCGGCGCCGAACTCGCCAGCCGGGTCGAACAGCGGCTCGTCGCGCTCTCCCCGCTGCGCACCGAGGTCCGCCCCGGCGAGGCGGGCGGCGGCGCGGTGCTCGGCGGCGCCGTGCTCACCGCGGGCGACGCCGTCCGCCGGGACCTCTTCGGCGAACCCTAGGGACCCCCGCCTGCCGGGCGACGCGCCCCGCCCTTCGGCCGGGAGGTGCCCCAGGGCGCGCACCTCGCCGTGTTGTCGTCGGTCGCCGATGGCCCCCGGCCTGGCGGCCGGGAGGTGCCCCCACCGCATGGACTCCGCCCCCGCCCTTCGATCGGGAGGTGCCCCCACCTCCGCCTTGCGATGCACGCATCCGGACGCCGCCGGGCCCGCCCTGCGGGCGGACGACGGGGGTTCGAGGACGGACCCTGGGGCCTGCGCTCCGGCCGGGCCGGCCGGTACGGCAGGATGGGCCGCGGGGCCGGGACCGGGCGGGGGCGAGCCAAGGCCCGACGTACCCCGGCCGATCGTCCGCACCACCGTCAGGAGTCGCAACCATGGGCCAGCCCGGGGCACCGGCCAACCCCTACCGCATCGGCGAGGCCGCGGCGCTGCTCGGCGTGAGCGCCGACACCATGCGGCGCTGGGTGGACGCCGGCCGGATCGCCGCCGAGCGCGACGAGCACGGCCACCGGATCATCGCCGGCGCCGAGCTGGCCGCCTTCGCGCGCGAACTGGCCCGCCCCGAGACCGCCGCCGCCGAGGGCCGTCCCTCCTCGGCCCGCAACCGCTTCCCGGGCATCGTCACCGACGTCGTGCTCGGCGACGTCGCCGCCCAGGTGGAGATCCAGGCCGGGCCGTTCCGGGTGGTCTCGCTGATCAGCCGGGAGTCGGCGGAGGAGCTGGAACTGGTGCCCGGGGCACCCGCCACGGCCGTCATCAAGTCCACCAATGTGATGATCGAACGACGCTGAGCGCCGACGCACCGGGCGCCGAGTGATCGAGCGCCCGGTGATCGAGCGCCGACGAGAGGATCGCCGATGCCCCACGACCCGCTGCCGTCCACCCAGGCCGCCGTCCTCGCCGTCGAGGCGATGGCCGCCCGGCACGGCCGCCCGGTGCGGACAGGCCACGACATCGGCCGCGACCAGACCTTCGCCGGCCTGGTCGGCGCCGACGGCGGCGGTACGGACGAACTGGCCGCGATACCCCACGAGGCGCTGATCGAGATCGCCGGCGTCCCCGAGGTCACCGTCCGCCTCTTCGTCCACGACGACGCCGTGGTCACCGTCGACCTGATCGCCTTCGACGTGCCGCGCGACAGCGTCCCGGCCTTCCTGAACTCGGTGTGGACCGGCCTGGTCCACCTCAAGCAGCGGGTCTTCCCGCCCTCCTGCACCATGATCGTCACCGTGCCGGGCGAGCGGAGCTACCGTGAGGCCGTCACCCTGTACACCCTGACCCCGTGGCTGGCCGGGAAGCTCCGCTGACCCCGGCCGCCCGCGAACACCGCCGCTCCGACGACCCGATGAACGGACCGATGAACGGACCGATGAACGGACTGATGAACGGACCGATGACCGCGTCCGCCGCCCGCCGCCCCGTCCTCGCCGTCGCCCACCGCGGCGACCCGTACCGCCACCGCGAGAACACCCTGCCCTCCGTCGAGTCCGCGTTCGCCGCCGGTGCCGACGCCGTCGAGGTGGACGTCCGGCTGACCCGCGACCGGGTCCCGGTCCTGCTGCACGACGCCACCCTGGAACGCCTCTGGGGCGACCCGCGCCCGCTCTCCCGGCTCACCGCCGAGCAGCTCGACGCCTTCGACGACGGCCGCCACCGCGTCCCCACCCTCGCCGAGGCGCTCAAGGCCACCGCCGCCGCCGCGCCCGGCGCCAGGCTGCTCATCGACCTCGACGACGCCGGCCCGGCCGCCGCCACCTGGGAGGTCGTCACCGGCCTGGGCGCCGAGCAGCGGGTCGCCTTCTGCGGCCCCACCGCCGCCATGCTCGCCGTGCGCGCCCTCAGCCCCGACGCCGAGATCGCGCTCACCTGGAAGCAGCCCCGGCTGCCCGTGCGCGCCCTGCTCGACGACCTGCGCCCGCGCTACGTCAACCCGCCGTTCGGCCTGGCCACCCCCGCCTTCACCGCCGCCGCCCACCAGGCAGGCCTGGCCGTCTCCACCTGGACCGCTGACCTGCGCCGCACCATGCGCAAGCTGCACGAGGCCGGCGTCGACTCGATCACCAGCAACCGGATCGCCCTGCTGCGCGCCGTCCTGGACGGCCGCCGGTGACCGGACGCCCGCCGGGGGAGGACGGCGGGGTCCTGGGCCCACGGGCGCTCGGCCGCGCGCTGCTGGCCCGTCAGCACCTGCTGGAGCGCGCCGGCCTCACCCCGGCCGCGATGATCGGGCACCTCGGCGGCCTCCAGGCCCAGGCCGCCCCGCAGCCGCCCTACCTCGGCCTGCTCGCCCGGCTCGACGGCTTCACCCCCGACGCGCTCACCGGGCTGATCGAGACCCGTCGGGTGGTGCGGATCGCCCTCCAGCGCGGCACCATCCACCTGGTCACCGCCGAGGACTGCCTGGGCCTGCGCCCCCTGGTGCAGCCGCTGCTGGACCAGCAGTTGCGCACCACCTACGGCAAGCGGCTGGCCGGCCTCGACCTCGACGCGCTCGCCGCCGAGGCCCGCGTCCTGGTCGAGGCGGAGCCGCTCACCTTCCAGCGGCTGGGCGCCGAACTGGCCGCCACCCGCCCGGACCGCGACCCGGCCGCGCTCGCCCAGGCGGCGCGCTGCGTGCTGCCGCTGGTGCAGGTCCCGCCGCGCGGCCTGTGGGGGCGCGGCGGCCCCGCCGCGCACACCACCGCCGAGGCCTGGCTGGGCCGGCCGCTGGACCCGGTGCCCCCGCCCGACGGCCTCGCGCTGCGCTACCTCGCCGCCTTCGGCCCGGCCACCGCCGCCGACCTGCAGAAGTGGTGCGGTCTCAGTCGGCTCGCCCCGGTGCTGAAGCGGCTCGCCCCGGGGCTGGTCACCTTCCGCGACGAGCAGGGCCGCCTGCTGTACGACCTGCCCGACGCGCCCCGGCCCGACCCGGACACCCCGGCGCCGGTCCGGCTGGTCGCGCCGTTCGACAACCTGCTGCTCTCGCACGCCGACCGCACCCGGGTGCTGCCGGAGGAGTACCGGCCGCGGGTGATGACCCAGAACGGCATCGTGCTCGGCAGCCTGCTGGTGGACGGCCTGGTCGCCGGGAGCTGGCAGCTGGCCGAGGCGGGCGCCGGGGCATGGTCCGTGACGGTGCGCCCGTTCGCGCCGCTCGGCCGGGCCGACCGGCGGGCCGCGCTGGCCGAGGCCGAACGGGTGCTCGCCTTCGCGGGCGGCGAGGGCGAGGTCCGCTTCGAGGAGGCTGGCTAGCGCGTTCGGCGCCCGGACGGATGTGCGGGCGCCGTGACTCGTTGGAGTGGCCCGACGGCGGTGCTCTGCGCCCGAACCGGCCCGGGTGGCTTGAATCGGACCCACCCTAGCGAAGTGGAGCCGGCCGTGGCCCCTGTGAACGATGGCGTCTATGCGATCGCCAAGCCCGACGAGCAACTGCTCACCCTTCAGACCCCGGGGGAGTTCGTGGTGGTCCTGCCCCCGACCGGCGAGCCCGGGGAGCAGGAGTGGGAGGTGACCGGCCGCGACAACGGGAACGTCGTCATCAGGAACCTGCGGCACGGCTCCTACGTCGGCCTGGACGGTCCGCCGGAGGTGAACCAGCAGGTCCGGGGCACCGCCGAGGCGTTCGAATGGGCGCTGTACCAGGCCGCCGAGCGGTTCTCCTTCCATGTCGTGCTGCCCGGGGGCCCGGTCGAGGGCCAGGAGCTGGCGCTGGACCTGAGCGTGCTGGACATCTTCCCGCAGCGCACCGCGCTGCGGCCGCTGGAGGTTCAGGACCAGCGGCAGGCATGGCTGTTCCAGGCCCACGAGTGAACGGCGGCGCGCCCGCCCCGGTGGTGCCGTGACCGCGGGGCGGGCGCGCCGAATGGGAACAAAGCAGGCATATGATCGGATCATCTGCTGAGATGGGGCAGACCTGGACCGATCGACCGGACGGAGGAACGGATGCCGGGGCAGACTCCGCCCGAACGGCGACCCGCCGACCACCGGCGCCCCTACCTGATGCTGCCCGCCCCGGTCAGGGCCGCCGCCGCCTGGTCCGCCGCGCTCGTGCTGCTGATCACCGTCGCCTCGCTCATCGTCTTCGCCCTGGTCGAACTGCGGGCCGCCACCGTCCCGGTGATCCTGGCCCTGCTCGGCACCTCGCTGCTCCAGCCCGTGATGCCGTGGATGGTCCGACGCGGCGTCAGCCGCTCCATCGCCGCCGGGCTCACCTGCGCCGTGCTGGTGGCCGCCGTCGGCCTGGTCCTCGCCCTGCTGGTCAACTCCCTGGTGCACAGCGCCCCGCAGATCGCCTCGGCGCTCCAGGAGGCCGGTGACCGCCTCGCCGAATGGCTAGGCCCCTTCGGCGAGAAGATCCGGCACGTGCTGGACAACGCCCAGGGCGAGACCAACACCCTCGTCACGACGCTCACCGACAGCGTGCTCTCCGGGCTCGGCCTCGCCACCCAGATCGCCACCGGCGCGGTGCTCGCGCTCGCCCTCGTCTTCTTCTTCCTGCGCGACGGCCACCGCACCGGCGACGCCATCCGCTCCTACCTGCCCGACCGCACCGCCGAGACGGTGGTGGCCTGCGGCGAGCGGGCCTTCGAGGCGATGGCCGGCTTCATGCGCGGCACCACCCTGATCGCCCTGATCGACGCCTTCTTCATCACCGTCGGCCTGCTCGTGCTCAGCGTCCCCGGCGCGCCGGGCCTCGGCGCGCTGGTGTTCATGGGCGCCTACATCCCGTTCGTCGGCGCCTTCCTCTCCGGCACCGTCGCCGTCCTGGTCGCCCTCGCCGACGGCGGCCTGGGCACGGCGCTCTGGGCGCTCGGCGTGGTGGTCGCCGTGCAGGTCGTCGAGGGCAACATCCTCCAGCCGCTGATCCAGAGCCGGACGGTCGAACTCCACCCGGCCACCATCATGGTCGCCGTGGTGGCCGGCTCCGGGATCGCCGGCATCATCGGCGCCCTGCTGGCCGTGCCGGTCTGCGCCGCCGGGCTCGGGGTCGTCTCCGTGCTGCGCGGCGACCCCGGCCGCCGGCGCCGCAACGGCGGCAACGGCGGCGGGGCCGAGGCCGGGGCGCCGGCGAAGGCGGCTCAGGAGTAGGCGAGCGGACGGCCGCTCCGCAGGGAGTACTCGGCGGCGCGCAGGAAGAGCGCCGCGTGGAAGGCGACGTCCAGGTCCTCCGTCCACCGGCCCGGGGAGGAGGCCGCCGCGGCCTCCGCGCGCCGGTCGAACCAGATGCCGATCTCCAGGTTGTCGCAGTGCTCGGGTATCCCGGGCGGCAGCGCGAGCAGTTCGGCCACCCGCCGGGCGGCGGCCAGCACCCGCGGCGCGTCCCAGACCGCCGTCACATCGTTGTAGCTGCACTCCACCGGCAGCACCAGCGGCGCCTCCAGTTCCACGGGCAGCAGCACGTCCCAGCCGAGCAGCGCGTCCACCGTGCCGTCGGCCAACTCGCTGCAGAACCGCTCGAAGCCGGAGATCGGGCGGTACAGCTTCTCCTCGAAGTGCCGCCCCGACCCGGCCCGGAACTCCGTCACCGGCGGACAGACGAACGGCGGCAGCCCGCGTTCCGCCAGCGCCGTGTCGACCGCCCGGGCGACCGGCCCGAACCCCTCCTCGTCGTCGAGCCAGTCGTCGGCCTCGACGCTCACCAGATAGACACCCATGCCCAGGACGCTAGACGACCCCACCGACAACGCGTCGTCCCGGATGTCGGTTGCCCGTGCGGGGCCGGTGGGGGAGAGTGCTCCGGGTGCGGCCGGTGATTGCCGGAGGGGCGGCGGAGAAGGGCGGGACAGGATATGACGATGGAACGGATCGTGGTGGCTGACGGGGCGGCCGGGCCGTACGGGATCACCGCGGGGCCGGACGGGGCGCTCTGGTTCACCCTGGTGCACGCCGGGGAGGTCGGACGGCTGGCGGCCGACGGGACCGTCACCCGGTACGGGCTCGGCGCGCCCGGCTGCGGGCCCTCGGTGATCACAGCCGGCCCCGACGGCGCGCTCTGGTTCACCCGGATGCGCGACCACCGGATCGGCCGGATCACCGTCGACGGCGAGGCCCGCTGCCACGCCCTGCCCACCGGGGACTGCGGGCCGTACGGGATCGCGGCGGACCCCGACGGCGCGCTCTGGTTCACCCAGCTGAACGCCGACCGGATCGGGCGGATCACCGTGGACGGCGAGGTGAGCGAGTACCCGCTTCCGGTCACCGGCGGCTTCCCGTCGATGATCACGGCCGGACCGGACGGCGCCCTCTGGTTCACCCTCAACCAGGCCCACGCGATCGGGCGGATCACCGTCGACGGCGACATCACCCTGCACCCGCTGCCCACCGGGGGCGCCGCGCCGGTCGGCATCGCCCGCGGCGGCGAGGCGCTCTGGTTCGTCGAGATCGGCGCCGGCCAGGTCGGCCGGATCGGCGTGGACGGCGAGGTGACGGAGCATCCGCTGCCGGACCGCGCCGCCCGCCCGCATGCCGTCGCGGCCGGGCCCGACGGCCGGCTCTGGTTCACCGAGTGGGCGGCCGGCCGGATCGGCTCCCTCGCCCCCGACGGCGGCTACACCGGCTACCCGCTCCCGGTCGAGGGCGCCGAACCGCACGGCATCACCGTCACCCCGGACGGCGCGGTGTACGCGGCGCTGGAGATCGGCGAGATCGTCCGGCTGGAGCCGTAGGGCGCGTCTGAGCAACTTCCGCCGGGCGCGCGACGCGAGGGCACGCACCTCGCCGCGTTGTCGTCGGCCGCCGACGGCGCCCGGCCTGGCGGCCGGGAGGTGCCTCCACCTCCGCCTTGCGATGCACGCACCCGGACGCCGCACGCTGAGCCGACGCGAATGGTCGGACACGCCCTCGGCCCGTCGGTGGCGGGTGGGCGGCTCAGGGGGTGGTGCAGAGGTCGGTGGCGAGGGCGCAGAGGGCGGCGCGGTCGGGGCGGCCGGTCTTGGCGAGCAGGTTCGCCAGGTGCTTCTCCACCGTGCGCGGGGAGATGGACAGCTTGCGGGCCAGTTCCTGGTTGCCCGGGCGGTCGGCGAGCAGCACCAGCACCTCGTACTCGCGGACCGTCACCCCGCAGGTGCGCAGGCCCGCCGGGACGGCGTCGCGGCCGCCGCGGTGCTGGGCGACGCTCGCGCCCGCCCGCCGCAGCAGGGTGCGGCAGGCGGCGGCCACCGGCTGGACCTCCAACTGGTGGAAGTACTCCTCGGCGGTGCGCAGCCAGGCCACCGGCTCGCCCCAGCCGTCGGTGAGCGCGGCTTCGGCCGTGAGCCGCAGTGCCAGGTGGTGCGCGAGCGGGAAGTCCGCGGCGGCCGGGCCGGCCTCGGCGAAGGCGCGGGCGGCCCGCTCGGGGTGGCCGTCGCGGCCCAGCACCACCGCGTCGGCGAAGCGCAGGAACTGGCGGTTCCAGGCCAGTTCGGCGGCGGGCGCGGCGGCGGCCCGGTCGAGTTCGGCGCGGCCCCAGCGGCCCTCGATTACCGCCAGCAGCGGGTGCAGGCCGTGCCGGCCGGCCAGGTAGAACACGCTGGGGTGCTCCTCCTCCCAGGCCAGGCCCGCGTCCAGTTCGGCCCGGGCCGCGGCGCGGTCCTCGGCGAGCAGCGCGCCGACCGCCCGGCAGAGCCCGTAGCGCAGCGGCGTCAGGAAGGACTCCTCGCCGCCGGCCTGCCGGAAGCGGGCCAGTTCGCGCTCCATCTCCCGGGTGCGGCCGAGGTGGGCGGCGAGGGTGGCGGAGGAGAGCAGCAGATAGCGGTGGGCGGCGAGGTTGTGCAGCCGGGCGGTGGCGTCGAGGCAGCGGTCGACGGTGCTGCGGGCGGTCTGCCACTCGCCGCGCATCACCGCGTTCATCGCGAGCAGGCCGTCGAGGGTCTGGGTCAGCACGATCGCGCCCAGCCCGGCGGCGGCCTCCCGGGCGCGCTCCAGGCGGGTGCCGTCACCGGTGCGCATGAAGGCGTTGGCGCCCAGCCGCAGCATCGCCTCGACCCGCCAGACCGGCAGGGCGTTCGCCTCGGCGACGGCCAGCATCCGCTCCAGGCAGGCGTCGGCGGCGTCGAAGCCGCGTTCGCGGGCGAGCAGGGCGAGCAGTTGCCAGGCCTGGCAGGCGACCACCGGCAGGCCGGAGCGCTCGGCCACCTCGGCGGCCCGGCGGGCGCGGCGCTCGGCCTCGGCGAGGCGGGCGCCGGCCACCGCGGTGCAGCCCGGGGAACGGCCCTGGGCACCGTCCGCCGCTCCGTCCGCCGCGCCGTCAGGGGCGCTGTCCGGGGCCGGTGGCGCGTGGTCCGGCAGCAGCGCGAGGTGGCCCTCGACGACGGCCAGCGCGGCGTCCTGCTCGGGGCGCGGGCGCCCGGCGGTGAGCGCGCGCACGGCGGCCACCTGGGCGACCGCGTCGGCGCCGCGCTCGGCCATCACCGCCGCCCAGGCGAGCCGGGTGTGCAGTTCGATCCGGCGCTCGACGGCGGGGACGGCGCCGACGCCCGGCGCGGCGGGTGCGGCCGGGGCGGGCGGCACCGGCGGCAGGGTGCGGACCAGTTCGAAGGCCCGGTCCAGCTGCCCGGACTCGGCCAGCGCGGGCAGCAGCCGCTCGGTGATGCCGGCCCGTTCGGCGTCCCCGGCGAGTTCGTGCGCGCGCTCCAGCAGCACCACCGCGGACCCCGCCGCGCCCGCCGCCAGCACCCGCCGGCCGGCCTCCGCGAAATGCACCGCCGCACCCGCCCGGTCGCCGCCGGCCAGCAGCAGTGAGGCGACCAACTGGCGGCGTTCCTCGGCGAGTTCGGGATCGGTGCGGAGGATGGCGTGGGCCGCCCGGCGGGCCAGCGCGGCGCGTTCGGCGGGGGCCAGGGCGGCCGTCACCGCGTCGGCGGTGAGCGCGTGCCGGAAGGCGTAGCGGTCGGGGGCGGCGCCGTCCGGCACGATCACATTGGCCTCGGAGGCCGAGCGCAGATGGCTGAACAGGGTGCGGTCGTCGTAGCCGGTGATCAGCTGCACGGTGGTGACCGAGAAGCGGCTGCCGAGGGTGGCCGCCGTCAGCAGCAGGTCCCGCACCTGCGGGTCGAGCTGGTCGATCCGCCGGCCCCAGCTGCGGACGATGGTGCTGGGCACTCCGGGGCGCGAGCCGTCGGCGAGCGCCCAGCGGCCGTCCTCGGCCCGGTGCAGCGCACCGGAGTCCAGCAGGTCGGCGAGCAACTCCTCGACCAGGTAGGGGCAGCCGTCGCCGCGTTCGGTGAGGTGCTCGACCAGCGCGGCCGGCAGGTCGGCGCGCTCGCCCTCCAGGATCGCGGCGGCCAGCACGGCCACCTCGGCGGGCGGCAGCGGCCGCAGTTCGGTGACGGTGGCGGCGCGGCGGCGTTCGGCGGCGCGCACCAGGTCCAGGGCGGGGCCCGGTTCGGCGCGCAGCGTGGCGAGCAGCAGCACCGGCAGCCCGCTCAGGTTGTCGACCAGGTACTCCAGGACGGCGACTGTCTCCGCGTCGGTGTCGTGCAGGTCCTCCAGGAGCAGCACGCAGCCCTGGTCGCGGCCGAGCACCGCGAGCAGCCGCAGCAGCGCCTCGGCGAGTTCGACGACGGTCTCCGGGTAGGCGCCGGGGCCGGCCGCGTTCTCCCGCCACTCCGGGATCAGCCGGGCCAGCGCCGGGCGGTAGGGGGCGAGTTCGGGGTCGGTGGGTGGTCCGGCGGCCCGGAACCGGGAGGAGAGCGCCTCGATCAGCGGCCGGAACGGCGTCACCGTGCCGGTCGAGCTGCCCCGCCCGCGCAGCACCGGCAGGCCCAGCCCGTACGCCTGGTAGGCGCATTCGCCGGCCAGCCGGGACTTGCCGATGCCGGCCTCGCCGAGCAGGAAGACCGCGCCGCCGCCCTGTTGGCGGGCGGTGGCCAGCGCGTCGCCGAGCATCGCCAGCTCGGGGGCGCGGCCGACGGTGATCGACGACGTGGTCCGCATGGCCGCAGGCTACCGGAGCAAGCCGCGGTGCACCGGGCTTCGGCCTGGTGGTGACGTGATTGCGAAACCTGCTCTGCCCTCAGGGGCGTCCTGGGGCGGGCGGTCCTGTAGTGACCGCGACCGCCCGGGGCCGGGCCGGGGCGGGGGTTGACGGTTCGTCGGGTCCGCCGCCGAGGGGCTGCCCGTTCCTCGGCGGCGGACGGTCCGGCCGGTCAGGGCCGGGGGTGGAGCGGTGCTGCGGGCGGTGCGACGACCCGCGGTACGGGCGTCGCTCAGAAGGGCGTGGTCATGGTCGGGAACTCGACGATCGGCGGGATGGCGCCGCCGGTGCCGGCCAGCAGGCGGGAACGCAGGCCCAGGCCGCTCCCCGGGCGCAGGCGGATCTCGCCGGCCGGGTGATCGGCCGTCTCGCCGGGGCGGGCGGCGGAGTGCGGCGGGGTGAGCCGCTCATCGTGGTCGTGCATGGTTCGGAGCTCCGTTCGGGTCGCGGTGGATGGTCCGGATGGTGCCGGCGTCCGGTGGGGAGGACGTCGCGGGGGTGGCGCCGGTTCGGTAGGGAGGGCCGGGACGGGTGGTGCGGGCCGTGTGTGCGCGCACGAGGGCGCGCACACGCGTGGGGGCGCGCGGGCCGGGTGAGGAGCGGCCGGGAGCGGTCAGCCGAACGCGGCGGGCGCGGAGCGGCAGGCCGCCGGCACTCTCGGGCGCAGCAGCAGGGCGGGCGGCACCCGGTCGGGGAAGCCGAGGCGGAGCAGTCCGTGGCCGATCCCGGCCAGGCCGGTGAGCAGCCCGGGGTGGGGGACGTGGTCGGGGGTGCCCGAGCGCGGGCCGTCCTGGTCGACGGCGGCCAGCAGCGCCCCCGCCCGGCGCACCCACGGGGTGCGGCCGGCGGCGGGGCCGTGCCGGCCGAGCAGTTCGAGCACGCCCAGCTCGCCGTGGCAGAGGCTGTGGTCGCCGAGCGGTGCGGCGCGGGCGGTGTTGCGCACGGCGCGCTGGGCCCAGTCGGCGAGGCCGCGGTCGGCGAGCGCGAGCGGGCTGTCCACCACGGCGAGCGCGACGCCGGGCCGGCCCCGGCACCAGGAACCCTCGCGGGAGCGGACGGCGGTGGCGGCGTGCAGGGCGGCCAGGCCGGCCCGGTGGTGCGGGCCCTCCGGGGGCTCGCCGACGGCCTCGGCGAAGCGCAGCAGGGCCCAGCCGGTCCCGGCCGAGCCGTGCGCGAACCCGGCCGCGGCGGGACCGGGGCGGGTGGTGAGCCGTCCGGCGCAGCGGGCGGCGGCGGCCAGCGCGGCGTCCCCGGTCAGCGGGCCCGCCGTGCCCGCCGCGTGCACGGCGAGCAGTGCGGCGAGCCCGCCGGCGGTGCCGCTGTGCACGCCGGGGTCCTCCTCGCGTTCGGCGGCGGCCGCCGTGAGCGCGACCGCGGGGCCGATCCACGCGGAGACCAGCGGGTCGTCGAGCAGCCGGGCGAGTTCGGCCAGCGCGTAGGCGATGCCGCCGAGTCCGGCGAAGGCGCCGGAGCCCACGGCGGCCGGGTGGTCGGGGTGGGCGGCCAGCGCGTCGAACAGCCCGGGTACGGGCGCGACGGCCCGGCGGGCCACCTCGGCGTAGCGGTCGGTCCCGGTGAGCGCGGCGAGCTGGGCGAGGAACAGCGCGGTGCCGGTGTAGCCGCCGGCGAGGTCCGCGCCGAGCGGCCGCACCCGCCAGTAGCGGTCGGCTAGCAGTTCCAGCCCGAGCCAGTTGGTGCGCGAGCGGCCCTGGTAGGCGGCCGCCACCAGCTGGTCGCCGAGGCCGCGGGCGGCGGCCAGCAGCTGTTCGGGCTCGGGGGCGGTGGCCCAGACGTTCTCCGGCACCGGGCGGCCCGGCCGGTGCGCGGGGGTGCCGGCGGCGCCCGCCATGGCCGCGCGGACGATCCACTCCTGGTCCTTGCGGTCGACGGCGCCGAGCGCGGCGAGCTTGGCCTCGGCCCGGGCCAGCCCCGTCTCGAACAGCTCGCCGGGCAGCCGGCGGCCGTCGGAGGTCCACAGGTCGCGCGAGCCGGGGCGGGCGGTGAACAGCGGGACGTCGCCGCTCCACAGGTCGGCGACCTCGTGGTCGGCCAGCCCGGGACGGCCGGGGTCGTCCACCGCGTCGGTGCGCAGCAGGTCGAGCACGGCCTGCCGGGCGCCCGCCTCGCGCAGCACGTCCGGGTGGGTGGACTCGTCGAGCAGCCGGGCGTAGACGCGGGTGGCGCGCGGCACCACCCGCACCTCGGCGTCCGCGAAGGAGCGCAGCAGGCCGCGCGGGCCGACGAGTTCACCCCGGCCGTCGGCGAGCGCGGCGTACCCGGCGCGGAAGCCGGCCACCAGTTCCTCGGTGTGCTCGGCGGGTTCGACGGTCGCGCCGCCCAGCCGGGGCCGGTTGTGCGCCTCGCCGAACGGGCGGGGGCGGCGCACCAGGCGCATCTCGTCGGTGCCGGCCGCCGCCCAGTCCACGCCGTCGACGGGGGACGGCCGCCGTCCGGGACAGCCGCCGCCGATGCCGGAGACGTCCACCGCGCCGTCGTCGCCGATCAGCAACTGCGGCAGCAGGCCGACCCGGTGGACGGATTCGCCGAGCGCGTGGGCGGCCGGGTCCTCGGCGGGCAGGGGGCCGCCGGCCGGCGGGTGGAACAGCGTCTCGACGTCCACCAGCACCGGCTGGTCCCCGCAGGCGACCAGGTTCTCGAAGTGCAGGTCGGTGCCGTCCAGCACGTGCAGCAGGGCGAGCAGCGCGCCCTGGCGCCGGTAGAAGCGCTCGACGTCGTAGCGGGTCAGGCAGGGGCGGGACTCGGCGTACTCGGTCCAGCCGTGCGAGCCCCGGTCGAGCAGGCCGAGCGCGTGCAGCCGGGGCACCCCGGGGCGCCCGCTGTACCAGCCGAGCAGCGCGTTGAACTGCCGGTGCGCGGCGGGCGGCCGGGGCCGGTGGACGACGGCGGCGCCGTTGGCGAAGTGCAGGACGGAGACGGCCCGCCCGCGCCGGTGGCGGTCGCCCGTGCCGGAGACGCCGATCAGCGCGCCGGGGTCGCGGCCGCGCAGCAGCCCGGCGACCAGCAGGGCCCGGTCGGCGGTGAACCGGTCGAGCAGTTCGGCGTGGGCGTCGGCGGCGTCCAGACAGGCGCGGGCGAGCAGCCGGGCCAGCACCGGGTAGTCGCGCAGCAGCGCCGCCAGGCCCTCCCGGCGGGCGGTGAGCGCGAGGAACGAGCGGAACCGTTCCTGCGGGGTGCCGCCCGCCAGCCGCCCGGCGCCGCGGGCCGTGTGGAGCTCCAGGACGAGGGTGCGCGCGGCGGTCCTGGCCAGCCGTTCGGTCAGCCGCGCGGTGAACTCGGCGCGCAGGGCGGCCAGGTCGATCCGGCCCAGTTGGTCGGCGGCGCGCACGGCGGGGGAGAGCGAGGTCAGCAGCCGCACCTGCGCGCGGTCGGCGAAGGGCTGCAGGACCAGCGCGAAGCCGCTCAGACCGGGGTAGGCGGCGCGCGGCACCACCGGGCGCACCGGGGCGGCGGCGACGGCGGCCTCGGTGAAGGCGGCCCAGTCCGGGCGGGCGGCCGGGAAGGGCCGGCCCGGGGTGAGGCCCCGCTCCCACCACGGGGGGCCACCGGCACGGGGGGACCGGAGCCGACCGGGGTGGGAGCGGGGAGTCTGCGCGGCAAAGTCGCCGGGCATCGGAGTGTGCGGGAACGGTGTGGCCGAGGGGACCGCCGCCGCGACCGGGCCCTGAACCGGTCCTGCGCCCCCGTCGAGGCGCGTGCTGCGCACGGCGTCCACCTCTGCCACCACCGCACCTCCGATGCCGGGAGAGGGCCGCGCTGCCGTCGAAGGCGCCGCCCTCGCTGCTGATCCTGTCGCCGCGGTGGCCGTCGGGGCATGGGGGAGTGGCCCCCATCTTTCCGGCGCGCGGCCCGCACGATCCGCCCGCCCCCGTCCATCGGCGGGGGCGGTCGCGCTACCTCCGGGTGAGCGGCAACCGGGTCGCCACCGCCGGACGGCCGTTCATGGTGAGCACCGCGGGTTCGCGTTCGCCGGCCGGCTCGAAGGCGGCGAACAGCGCGTCCGGCCCCTCCCGGGTGTGATGGCGGCAGACCGCGCCGTCGCCGGTCTCGAACACCCCGTGGCCGTGGCGGGCCTCGAACCGCCGGTAGCGCTCCCGGCTGCGCTCGTCCGGCCGGAGCGGGTGGTCGCCGGCCTGGAGCAGGCCGCCGGGGCGCAGCACCCGGTGCAGTTCGGCGACCAGGGCCCGCTGCGCCGCGTCGTCGGGGACGCGGGTGAGCACGGCGAACAGGACGGCCGCGTCGCAGGCGCCGTCCGGGCGTTCGATCCGCGGCGGGTCGGCGGGCACGTGAAGCGGGCGGCCTGCTGTTCGGCGCGGGCGCGGGCGACCTGTTCGGGCGCCACGTCCACGCCCTCGACGTCGGTGAAGCCCGGCGCGGCGAGTTCGCCGGCGAGCCTGCCGTACCCGCAGCCGTGGTCGGGCAGGGCGGCGTCCCTGGTGAGGCGGGCCGTCCAGGCGGTGTGCGGGGGGTGGCCGAAGGTCCTGGTGGTTCCGGTGGAGTTCCCGTACGCGGACTGGTCGTCTGGGACCGACATGGGCCGATGATGCCACGGGTGAACGGGCGCCGCGCGGCCGGGGTGCGGCCGGGGTGCGGGAGAGGTGCGGGAGAGGTGCGGGCCGGGTGCGGCCGGGGTCTTCCGGGGGCGAAGGGGCCGGTGGGCGCGGGCCGATGGGGCCGTTCGGCCCTTGTGAGCGTGGTGCCGGGGCGGGATCGTGATCGCCGCGCCGCAGTGCGGGGCCGCCCGGGGGGCGGGTCGGCGCGGAAGGACCAGAGTGTGGCGGAACGGGAAGAGGCCTGAGGTGGGCGAGTTGGTCACGGTGCGGATGTGCGAGGGGATTTCGCGGGGCTTCGCGGCCGATGCGAGGGCCCGGGTCGCCGCCGTGGTGGGCGGAGCGGACGCCCTGGTGGAGTCGCTGCGGGTGCGGGTCGGGACGATCGGCGCGGCGGGCTCCCCCGCCGGGGCGGGCGTGCTGACCCAGGTCAACGCCGAGGTGGACGGCCGGCGGATCCGCGTCCAGGAGGCCGCCGCCGACCTCGGCGAGGCGATGGACCGGCTCACCGAGGGGCTGCGCGCCCGGATGGCCGCCGTCACCTCGGGCTGGGCGCCCCGCCCGTGGCCGCGCCGGACCCGCACCCGCGCGCTGCTGACGGACGCCGGGCCCGAGGCACCGGCCGCCCCGGCGGCCGCCCTCGCCGAGGCCGCCGCGGCGCGCGCCGGACTCCCGTACCCGGCAGGGCCGCAGCGCATCGTCCGGCGCAAGCGGGCGCAGCTGGTGTGGTGCTCGCCGGACGCCGCCGCCCGCACCATGGACGCGATGGACTACGACATCCACCTGTTCACCGACCCGGCCACCGAGACCGACGCGGTGGTCTACCGGGTCGGCCCGACCGGCTACCGGCTGGCCCGCACCGTGGCCGCCGGGCCACCCACCCGCCCGGCCGTCCCGATGACCCTCAGCCCGTGCGGCGCACCGGAACTGACGGAGGATCAGGCGGTCGACCGGCTGACCGCCGCCGAACTGCCCTACCTGTTCTTCGCCCAGCCCGGTTCGGGGCGCGGCCGGGTGCTCTACCGGCGCTTCGACGGCGGCCTCGGCCTGATCGCGGCCGCCTCGTGAGCGGCGGGTCCGGCCGCCGCCGGCTGCGCGCGCGGCGCCGCGCCGCGGGCCCGAGGCCGCCGGCCGGCCACCCCGGACCGGTGGTGCGGCCCCGGCCGCCCGCCGACGCGCCGCCGCGCGAACTGGTGCCGCTCGAACGGGCCGAGGCGCTACGGCTGCTGGCCGGCGCGCCGTTCGGGCGGATCGTGTTCACGGTGCGGGCACTTCCCGCGATCCGCCCGGTCAACCACCTCCTGGTGGACGACACGATCGTGATCCGCACCCACGACGGCGCCGCGCTGACCGCGGTCACGGCGGGCAGCGAGGAGACCGGAGTGGTGGTCGCCTACGAGGCCGACGCGATCGACCCGGTGACCAGGCTCGGCTGGAGCGTGGTGGTCACCGGCTTCGCCCGGCCGGTCACCGACCCCGCCCTGCTGGCCCGCTACCGCGCCCTGTTGAGCCCCTGGGTGAACGCCTCGATGGACCACACGGTGGCCATCCAGCCCGACCTGGTGGCCGGCTACCGGCTGATCGCGGGTAAGGCCGCCGCCTCCTGACCGGGGCCGCCGCCTCCTGGACCACGGGCCCGCGAACCCGCCCCTCGCGGGCCCCGACCCGGGTCCCCGGACGCGTCTGACGCCCCCCTCCCCGGACTGGGCGTCCGACACGCTGAGGACCCGGGCGCGGAAGAACGTTTCCGCGCCCCGCCGACGCGGCCGGGAGAACGTCAACTCTCCCGGCCGCGCCGGTCTTTCGTCGTACCCGGGGGCGTCGGGCCGGCACGGGCGGACGGGCGGACGGTGGTCCCGGCCGGGGGCCCCGATCCGAGGCCCACCGGCCCCGGCCCGCTGGGTCCAACGGCCCTAGGGCGCACGGGTGGTGCGTTCCGATCATGGATCGCCATCCATCCGCAGAAGTTTTCGAAGGAGTGCGTCCTTGAGCGCCATCGAGGCACAGGGCGACAGCGCGCTGCCGCCGTCGGCCGCCCGACCGGGAGAGGCGCGGGTCAAACGACCCGGCTCGTCCCTGGTCCGGCTGCTGACGACCACCGACCACAAGACGATCGGCACCATGTACCTGGTGTCGTCGTTCGGTTTCTTCCTGATCGGCGGCATCCTCGCCCTGGTCATGCGCGCCGAGCTCGCCCGGCCGGGGACGCAGATCCTCTCCAACGAGCAGTTCAACCAGGCCTTCACCATGCACGGCTCGGTGATGCTGCTGCTCTTCGCCATGCCGCTGTTCACCGGGTTCGCCAACTGGATCATGCCGCTGCAGATCGGCGCACCCGACGTCGCCTTCCCGCGACTGAACATGCTGGCCTACTGGCTGTTCATGTTCGGCTCGCTGATCGCGGCCGCCGGCTTCGCCACCCCGCAGGGCGCCGCCGACTTCGGCTGGTTCCTCTACGCGCCGCTGTCCGACGCCATCCACTCGCCCGGCGTCGGCGCCGACATGTGGATCATGGGCGTCGCGCTCTCCGGCTTCGGCTCCATCCTCGGCGCGGTCAACTTCATCACCACGATCATCTGCATGCGGGCCCCGGGCATGACCATGTTCCGGATGTCCATCTTCTGCTGGAACGTGCTGCTCACCTCCGTCCTGGTGCTGCTGGTCTTCCCGGTGCTGGCGGCCGCGCTGCTCGCCCTGGAGTGCGACCGCAAGTTCGGCTCGCACGTCTTCGACCCGTCCTCGGGCGGGGCCATGCTCTGGCAGCACCTGTTCTGGTTCTTCGGCCATCCCGAGGTGTACATCCTGGCGCTGCCGTTCTTCGGCATCGTCTCCGAGGTCATCCCGGTCTTCAGCCGCAAGCCGATGTTCGGCTACGGCGGCCTGATCGCCGCGACCGTCGCCATCGCCGGCCTCTCGGTCACGGTGTGGGCGCACCACATGTACGTCACCGGGCAAGTGCTGCTGCCGTTCTTCTCGTTCATGACCTTCCTGATCGCGGTGCCCACCGGCGTGAAGTTCTTCAACTGGGTGGGCACCATGTGGAAGGGCTCACTGAGCTTCGAGACGCCGATGCTGTGGACCGTCGGCTTCCTGGTCACCTTCCTGTTCGGCGGCCTGACCGGCGTGCTGCTCGCGGCCCCGCCGATCGACTTCCACGTCTCCGACTCCTACTTCGTCGTCGCGCACTTCCACTACACGCTGTTCGGCACCGTGGTCTACGCGATGTTCGCCGGCTTCCACTTCTGGTGGCCCAAGATGACCGGCAGGATGCTCGACGAGCGGCTCGGCCGGATCTGCTTCTGGACACTGACCATCGGCTTCCACACCACCTTCCTCGTCCAGCACTGGCTCGGCGCCGAGGGCATGCCCCGCCGCTACGCCGACTACCTGGCCGCCGACGGGTTCACCACGCTCAACACGGTGTCCACCATCGGCTCCTTCCTGCTGGGCCTGTCGCTCCTGCCGTTCCTCTACAACGTCTGGAAGACCGCCAAGTACGGCGAGAAGGTCACCGTCGACGACCCGTGGGGCTGGGGCCGCTCCCTGGAGTGGGCCACCTCCTGTCCGCCGCCGCGGCACAACTTCACCTCGCTGCCCCGGATCCGCACCGAATCGCCGGCGTTCGACCTGCACCACCCGGAGATCGCCGCCCGCGACTACCTGGACCACAACGGCGTGCCCGCCAAGCACCTCGCCGGGGTCGCCCCCGCCGCGTACGACGAGCCCGCGCCGCGCCGCGCCCGCGCGCTCGGCGGCGGCGCCGCGTCCGGCCGTACCGGCGACGACGGCTGACGGGCCCTGACGGCCCAGACCCCCAGAACGCCGCTCCCGCCCGCGCACAGCCCCCGGGCGGGCGGGAGCGGCCCCCTCTCCGAACCGCCCGAGGCTTGAGGAGTGCACGGCACCATGTCCCACATCGTCCTGGCCATCGGCACCGCCGCGATCACCGCGTCCGGCTGCGTCTGGTACCTGCCCGCCATCGCCGACCTCCAGTCCGGCGACGACCGCCCCCGATCGTCCCGCACCGCCGCGGCCGCCTGCGTGACCTGGTGGGCCTGCCTGGCCCTGGCCGGCGGCCTGCTGCTGGCCGTCCCCGCCTGGCAGCCCGCCGCCGAGATCGCGCTCGCCGGCCTGGTCGCCGGCGTCCTGCTGCGGGTCCGCGCCCACCTCCAGAGCCGCGCCGAACGGCGCGAGCAGGCCGTGCGCTGGGCCCTGATCGACCCGAACCCCGTGCCCGTGCCGGTGCGCCCCTCGCCGCGGGCCCTGTCCGGCTGGCTGCTCGTCGGCCTGGCGGTCGCCTCGCTCGGCGCCGCGTCCATCCTGCTCTCCGGCGGCGGACCGCTCGCCCCGCGGCTGGCCACCGCCGCGGGCAGCGCCGTCGCGGTCTCCACCGCCTTCCTGCTCATCGGTCTCGGCAACGCCCGCCGCCGGCGCGCCTGACCATCGCTGACTGTTCGTCAAATATCATTTGCTGCACCCTTGCTGAGCCGCAGCCGGGCCGGATATCAATCAGGCGACCGGGGCGCCGCCGCTCCGGCCCGCCGAGAGGAGCGTCCGATGACCGCCACCGCCGCGCCGAGCGAAGTGCTCCGGCAGTTCGTCCAGCTCATGGGAAAGGGCCCCGACGAGGCGGTGGCCGACCTGGTCACCACCGACGCCGTCTTCGAACTGCCCTACCTGCTGCCCGGCGTGCCCCCGCAGCGGCCCGGCCGCGAGGCCTTCGTCGAGCACCTGCGGCGCGGCGCGGCGGTGCAGCGCTTCGACGCCGTGGACCGGGTCGCCGTGCACGGCACCGACGACCCCGAACTGGCCGTGGCCGAGTACCGCCTGCACGGCGAGGTCCTGGCCACCGGCAAGCGCTTCGCCCTCGACATGGTGATGTTCGCGCGGGTGCGGGGCGGGCTGATCACCTGGTCGCGGACCTACTCCAACCCGCTCGACAGCGCCCTGGCCTTCGGCGCGGTCGAGCGGGTGCTCACCTCCCTCCTGGGGGAGTAGCGCTCCCGGGCGGGCGCGGCCGGATTGGGGCCGTTCGGCCCTGGGCGCCGCGCGGGTGGTGGGGCATGATGCGATGGACCCGGCGTGTGGTGTGCCGGGCACGGAGAGGGTGGAGCCGCGACATGGCGAGCGAGACGACCGGGACCGAGACGCCGGCACCGGTCAGGGTGTTCCTGCTGGACGACCACGAGGTGGTGCGCCGCGGCGTGCACGACCTGCTGGACGGCGAGCCGGACCTGGAGGTGGTCGGCGAGGCCGGCACCGCCGAGCAGGCCCTGGTCCGCATCCCGGCGCTGCGCCCGGACGTCGCCGTCCTGGACGTGCGCCTCGGTGACGGCGACGGCGTGGCCGTCTGCCGCGAGCTGCGCTCCCGGATGCCCGATCTCGCCTGCCTGATGCTCACCTCCTTCGACGACGAGGAGGCGCTGCTCGACGCCGTGATGGCGGGCGCCGCCGGCTATGTGCTCAAGCAGATCAGCGGCACCGACCTGATCGCCGCCGTGCGGACGGTCGCCTCCGGCCGCTCGATGCTCGACCCCGGCGCCGCCACCCGCCTGCTCAACCGCCTGCGCAGCGAGGCCGAGCCGGAGCAGCCGTCCGCCGGCGGCCCGGAGCTGACCGCGCGCGAGCAGGAGGTGCTCGCGCTGATCGGCGAGGGGCTGACCAACCGGCAGATCGGCGAACGGCTCTTCCTCGCCGAGAAGACGGTCAAGAACCACGTCTCCCGGCTGCTGGCCAAGCTCGGCGTCGAGCGGCGGGTGCAGGCGGCGCTGATCGCCACCGAGCTGCGCCAGTCGGCCGCCGACCGGTCCGCGCACCACCCGCGCGTCCACGGCTACGGCTCCCGCGGCTGACGCCGCCGCCCCCCGCCCGGCCCCGGTCGCCCGCCCGCCTGAGGTGACCGGGGCCGTTCGCCGTCCGCCGCCCTCATCCCCCCTGCGGCACCGGGACGTTCGCCGTAGGCCGGGCGGGACCCTCGGCGGGACCATCGGCCCTCGCCCCGTCCCGGCCCGGCGGGCGACGATCGGTGCCATGAACGCCGATCCTGAAGCCGCGCCCGTGCAGGTCGAGCCACGGGTCCGGCCGCTGCCCCGCCATCCGCGGGAACTCGACGAGACCAGGGCCCTGGAGCTGCTGGGCCGCACCGGCGTGGGCCGGGTGGTCTACACCGTCGGCGCCCTGCCCGCCGTCCTCCCGGTCCGCTTCCGGCTGGACGCCCTCGGCGGCGTCCTGCTCTCCACGGCGCCCGGCTCGGAGCTGGCGCGCGCCGTGGACGGCGCGGTGATCGCCTTCGAGGCCGACGAGGTGGACGGCACCGACGGCACCGGCTGGTGCGTCACCGTCCTCGGCCGCGCCGAGGTCCGCCGGCCCTCCCCGGTCTCCGCGGACCGCACGGAGATCCGGATCGCCCCCGAGCTGGTCGTCGGCCGCCATCTGACGCCCGACCCGTCCTGAGGCCTCGGCCCCGCACGCCGACGGCGTGCGGGGCCGAGGCCGGTGGGGTGCGGGTTCAGACGCCCAGCGGGGCCTGCCAGACCAGGCGGGTGCCGCCGCCGTCGGCCGGGAGCAGCTCGAAGGTGCCGCCCGCCCGCTCGGCGCGCTCGGCGAGGTTGCGCAGGCCGCTGCGGCGGCCGCCGGCGGGGACGCCCACGCCGTCGTCGGTCACGGTGAGCGTCACCGTCCCGCCGGCCGCGCGCAGGGCCACCTCCACGCGGTTGGCGCGGGCGTGCCGGGCGGCGTTGCTGAGCGCCTCGCCGAGCACGGCCATCACGTGCTCGGCCAGCTCCTGCGGCACGTCGGTGTCCAGCAGGCCCTCCATGCTGAGCCGCGGCGCGAAGCCGAGCGTGGCCTGCGCCTCGCCGACGGCGCGGGTGGCGCGGGCCCGCAGCCCCCGGTCCGGCTCGCTGTGGGCGCGCAGCCCGAAGATGGTCGAGCGGATGATCTTGATGGTCTCGTCCAGGTCCGCCACCGCCCGGCTCACCCGGTCGGCCGCGCTCTGGCTCTCGATCAGCCGGCCCGCGCTCTGCAGCGTCATCCCGGTCGCGAACAGCCGCTGGATGGCCAGGTCGTGCAGGTCCCTGGCGATCCGGTCGCGGTCCTCCAGAAGCGTCAACTGCTCGGCGTCCCGGCGGCGTTCGGCCAGCTCCAGGGCGAGCGCGGCCTGGTCGGCGAAGCCCAGCAGCGGGCCCGTCTCCTCGGCCGTGAACGGCGGCCGCCCGCTCTCCCGGGCCAGCAGCAGCACACCGCGCCCGAACCCCTCGCCGGTGCCCAGCGGCACCGCCACGGCCGGCCCCAGCCCGGTGAACCGCCCGGGCGGCCCGGCCGGGAAGCGGTCGTCCTGCTCCAGCTCGTCACTGGTCGCCGGCGAGCCCGAGGCGTACGCGGCGCCGGACAGCGTGCCGTCCACCGGCACCGTCACCCCGAGCCGGGCCTCGGACCGCCCGCCGAGCGCCACCTCCACGGTCAGCTCGCCCGCCCGCTCGCCCGGGTCGGCCAGCGCCACCGAGACGTCGGCCAGCTCGGCGCCCGCGATCTCCCGGGCCCGGTGCGCGATCAGTTCCACGACCTCCAGCCGGGGCGCGCCCGACAGCAGGCTGCGGGTGATCTCGGCGCTCGCCCGCAGCCAGCGCTGCTGACGGTGCGCTTCCTCGTAGAGCCGGGCGTTGTCGATCGCCACCCCGGCGGCCACCGCCAGCGTCGAGATCACCGCCTCGTCGTCCGCGTCGAAGTCCAGGCCGCCGCGTTTGTCGGTCAGGTAGAGGTTGCCGAACACCTCGCCGCGCACCCGCACCGGCACCCCGAGGAAGGTGTGCATCGGCGGGTGGTTCGCCGGGAAGCCCACCGAGGCCGGGTGCTCGGAGAGCACCGGGCAGCGCAGCGGCTGCGGGTCGCGGATCAGCTCGCCGAGGATGCCGCGGCCGGTCGGCGGCGGGCCGATCGCGTCGATCTCCTCCTGGGTGAGGCCGACGGTCAGGAACTGCGAGAGCGTGTAGCCGTCCGCGCCGATCACGCCGAGCGCCGCGTAGCGGGCGTCGACCAGGTCGGCGGCGGCCTCGACGATGCGGTGCAGCGCCTGGGAGAGGTCCAGCTCGCGGCCGACCGCCAGCACCGCCTCCAGCAGGCTGTGCACCCGGTCGCGGGTGCCGCGCGCCGCGTCGATCCGCCACTGGAGCTCCTCCAGCAGCTCGTCCAGGCGCAGCTGCGGTATCCGCTGGCCGCCGACGGCGGACGCGGGCGGGGCCGTGGGCACGCCCGCGGGGCGGGCCGGTGCGGTTCCCGGACGTGCCGCGCCCGCGTGCGCCGGACAGCCGGGCGGCGGGGCGTCGTCCGTCCGTCCGCCCTGGTCCCCGCCGGTGCCCGCCCGCGTCTCCTCCGCGCCGCCCACCGGCGTCCTCCTCGTGTTCCCGTGCTGCTGGTCCGGCTCCGCGCTCGGTCGGCCGACCGGTCGGATTGTCGGATTCACGTTAGTGCCGCAGGCATGTGCGCGGAACGCCGGGGTCGGTCATGAACGCGCCGGACGGGGTGCGATCGGCCACACGCGCGCCGGTCGCACGCTGTTCGCGCCATTGCCGCGGACGGGCCCGCGGGACCTACGGCCCTGGCCGAAGGGCCCTGCGGCCTCTGGCGGGGCGCGCCGGGCCGGGGCCAGGGTGGTTCACAGGGGCCGACGGTGCGTCAGCGCAGCACCCCGGCCACCTGCACCAACCACCCCGGAAGGCCCGCCCCGTGCGGCGGCCCTCGCAGCGGAAGGAACCTCCCATGACGCCCGCAGTCCTGGCCGCAGTCGACGGATCGCCCCAGAGCACCGCCGCCGCCCACTGGGCCGCCGAGGAGGCGCTGCGGCGCGGGGTCCCGCTGCGGCTGCTGCACGCCTGGCCGTGGCTCACCGACGGCCGTGCCTCCTTCGCCGACCCCGAGGACCTGCCGGCCGCCGCCCAGCGGATGCTGACCCTGACGGCCGAGGACGTCCAGGCCCGCCACCCCGGCCTGACCGTCCAGACCGACGTGGTGCTGGACGCCGCCGTGGACGGCCTGGTCGCCGCCGCCGAGGACGCCGCCCTGCTGGTCCTCGGCTCGCGCGGGCTGGGCGGCTTCACGGGGCTGCTCCTCGGCTCGGTGAGCATGGCGGTCGCCGGGCGGGCGGCCGTGCCCGTGGTGGTCGTCCGGCCGACGGACCGGGCCGAGGAGCCCGCCGGGGAGCGGGCGGGCGAGCCGGCGGTGCCCGAGGTGGTGGTCGGCGTGGACGCCGCCGCGCCCGACGACGCGGTGCTCGACTTCGCCTTCCGCGCGGCCGCCCTGCGCGGTGCCCGGGTCCGCGCCGTCCACGGCTGGGACCTGCCGCCCGCCTTCGCCGTCGTCGGCTTCCTGCCGTCCGGCTCCGAGATGGCCCAGCTCCAGGCGGTGGAGGAGAAGGCCCTGGCCGACGCCCTCGCCGCCCACCGCCGGCGCCACCCGGAGACCGAGGTCGTCGAGGAGGCCCGCCTGGGTGCCGCCCGCACCCTGGTCGAGGACTCCGCCGGCGCCGCCCTGGTCGTGGTCGGCCGCCGTCGCCGCCCCCATGACATCGGACCCCGCCTGGGCCGCATCGCCCACGCCGTGCTGCACCACGCCCAGGCGCCGGTGGCGGTCGTCCCGCACGACTGACCCCGGGTCGGTCCCGTTCAGCGGCCCGGGTGCTCCGTGGCCCAGCTCCGCAGCCGGGCCACGGCCTCCTCCCGGGAGAGCGGGCCGCGTTCGAGGTGCAGATCCTGCAGATGGCGCGTGGCCGCACCGATCAGCGGGCCCGGCGGCAGGCCGAGCAGGTCCATGATCGCCTTGCCGTCCAGGGCCACCGGGACGTCCGGGAGCCTGCGGTGCCGCTCAGCCTCGGCGGCGGCACGCGCCGTTCGGTCCTGCTCCGCAAGCCGGGCCGCGAGCCACGCGTCGTAGGTCGCCGCCCACCGGGCGCTCCGGCCGGCCGACCGCCAGCCGTCCATGTCCTGTTCCCCGCCGAGCCCGGCCGCCAGGAAGAGGTCGTGGTGGTCCGCCCGTCCGGAGCCGCTCGCCACGACCCCGAGCAGGGCGAGCGCGGCGTTGACCGGCCAGGCCTCCCGCGGTCCGGTGAAGTCCCGGGTCCGGGCCGGACCCCACACCCGCGCGCCGGCCCGCCACACGGCAGCGGCCTGGTACCCGTCCCCGCCGTGGAACTCCGCCGTCACGTGGGCGACCGGCCCGCCCCGGGACCAGGCGCCCAGGGTCCGCTCGAAGGCCGGGGACGGGCCGGCCGGCGCCCCCAGGAGCCGTTCGGTGACGGGCACCAGCCCCAGGCGCTGCCGGAGCGGGGCGACGACCGCCTCCCCGAGGCCGGCGGTCCGGCTCCTGAGGAGGTCGAAACCGCCGATGACGGCGTTGAGTTCGTACGGCATGCCCGAAGAGTAGCCGCGCGGTCGCCGCACGGCGGTCCGGTCCGCCGAGGTCCGCGCGGGCGGGCCGGCCGGCCGTGGCATCCGGGCCGTTGGACCCTGTCCCCGCCGCCCGGCCCGGCGCACTCTCGGGAGTACCGGGACTCGTGTCCGCGCCGTCCGTGGGACCGGCTCCGGAGCGCCGAGGCAAGGAGAGGATCACCATGACCCAGTCAGCCCTCACTCCGGCCGACCTGCGCCTGCTCGCCGCCGCCGGCGGCGCGGCGCCCTCGCTGCACAACAGCCAGCCGTGGCGCTTCCGGCCCACCCCGGACGGGGGCGGTGTCGAAGTGCTGGCCGATCCGGACCGGTCCGTGCCGCTCGCGGACGCCAGTGGCGCCGCCCTGCACATCGCGGCGGGCGCCGCGCTGTTCAACCTCCGGGTCGCCGCCGCCCGGCTCGGCCGGGAGACCGCCGTCCGGCTGCTGCCGGACCCGGCCGACCCGCGTCTGCTGGCGGTCCTCGACCTCTCCGGCCCCGCCGCAGGTGGCGCCACGGCCGACGGTCCGTTCGGCCGGGACCTCTACCCGGCGATCGCCGAGCGCCACTCCAGCCGCTTGCCGTTCACCAACCGGGACGTCCCCGAGGCGGTCGTGGCGGAGCTGATCGCGGCCGCACGGGACGAGGGCGTGGCGCTCGCGGTGCTGGAGGAGGCGGGGGTGCGGCGGGTGCTGGAGGTCACCGCCGAGGCCGAGGACCGGATCGCCCACGACCCGGCCCGGCAGGCCGAGACCCGCTCCTGGCTGCGGCCGGACGAGGGCGGGGCCGCCGGCGACGGCCTGCCGTACGCCGCGCTCGGCCCGCAGGACCACGACGCCCGGGTGCCGATGCGCGAGTTCGCCGGGCGCCCGCCGCACCACGAGGGGCCGCCGCAGCCGTCCCAGCGCTTCGAGGCGCTGCCCCAGCTGTGCACGCTGGCGACCGCCGGGGACGGCCCGGCGGACTGGCTGCGCACCGGGCAGGCACTGGAGCGGGTCTGGCTGCTGGCCACCGTGCACGGGCTGCGGCTGACGGTGTGGCACCAGGCGGTCGAGTGGCCGGACCTGCGCTGGCGCCTGCGCGACCCCGCCGAGGGGCCCGGCCACGTCCAACTGGTGCTGCGGGTGGGCTACGGCCCGCCCGGTGCCGCCACCCCGCGCCGGCCGGTGGAGGACGTCCTCGACCTGCCGACGGCGTAGGGACGGTACTCCGGGCGGGGCGGCCCGGGGGGCGGGGGGGGGCCCCCCCCCCCCCCCCGCCCCCGGGCGCCCCCTCTAGAGGGCCCGCCCGCCCCCACGCGCCACCCCCGGGGGGGGCCGGCCCCCGCCGGATGTTAAAG
>NZ_JBIBHU010000028.1:0-42239 GCF_042957205.1 Kitasatospora sp. NPDC008115
TTCGGGCGGTGGTCACGTGGAGTGCCGACCTGCCGGGCGGGTTCGACGCGGTCCTGCTGGACGCGGCCGACGCCCGGGCGGTGACCGGTGTGTACCGGTCCTCCGGGGGCGGTGTCGTTCTGACCAACTCGCCAGCGCGGGCGCGGACCAGTGGGGCGCTGGTGACGGCGCTGCGGCAGATGCTTCAGGCGCAGCTGCCGGAGTACATGGTCCCGTCGGCGATCGTCACCCTGGACCGCATTCCGCTGACCCCGAACGGCAAGATCGACCGCAAGGCCCTCCCCGCACCGGAGTACACGTCCACCGCCGGCGGCCGCGCACCGCGCACCCCGCAGGAGGAGATCCTCTGCACCCTGTTCGCCGAGATCCTCGGTCTGCCCGGCGTCGGGATCGATGACAACTTCTTCGCGCTCGGCGGCCACTCCCTGCTGGCGACCCAGCTCACGAGCAGGATCCGGACCACCCTCGGCACCGAGATGCCCCTCCAGACGCTCTTCGAGGCGCCGACCGTCGCCGAGATCTCCGCGAGCCTCGAAGCCGGCACACCCGGCAGTGCCTTCGAGGTCCTGCTGCCACTTCGGAAGCAGGGGCGGAACGCTCCGCTGTTCGTCGTGCACCAGGGAGCGGGCATGTGCTGGTCGTACGCCGGTCTCCTGCCGTACCTCAGCCCGGACTTCCCGGTCTACGGGCTCCAGGCCCACGGGCTGGCTCATCCGGATGAGCTCCGCAACAGCGTCGAGGAGGTGGCGGACGACTGCATCGAGCAGATGCTGAAGGTGCAGCCTGAAGGGCCCTACCACCTGATGGGGCATTCGTTCGGCGGAATCCTGGCCCACGCCATCGCGGGGAGGCTCGCGGAACGCGGCGAGCGGGTCGACCTCCTGGTCTTCCTGGACTCCGATCCCGCCAAGCCGATTCCCGAGGAGCTGTTCGACCGGCAGGACGAGATGCAGTTGATGTACGGCGCGATCCTGGAGGCGCTCGGAGTCAACACCGAACAACTGGCCAATGGGATGCCGACGTTCGAGGATTTCGCCAAGCTCGCACGCGGGACGAACACGATCCTCGGCAGCCTTGAGGAGAGCCGCTTCGTCACCCTGATGAGCGTCATCAAGAACAACATCATGCTGATGAGCAAATACCGCCACCAGCAGGTCTCGACGGACGCGATGATCTTCGCGGCCACTCGCCACCGCTCCGGCTACGTCATTCCGGCGGATGCCTGGAGCATGTACGTGGACGGCGAGGTCGCCCACCACGAGGTGGATTGCACCCACCAGACCATCACGACGCCGCACATGTTCCGGGAGATCGGGCCCCTCGTCGAGGCGAAGCTCCGGAAGCTCGCCGAGAACGCGATCCTCCCCGCCGGCACCGAGTAGGGGTAGACCGACGGCGGCCACAGCCGACACGAACCGGCGGTGGCCTTGGGAAGACCCCGACCCGGCTCCACGGATCGATCCGTGGAGCCGGGTCGGGGTCCCACCGTGCGGATGATGCGGTGGCGCCCGGGCTTTCGGACTGCCGTAGCAGACGTGCGTCAGCGCAGAGCGTCAACTTCACCCCAATGGGTGAAATGACGCTCTGTGCATCTCATGTGACGGATCGTTTGAGAAGACTGGCGGCTCAGCCATCAGCCGTGGGGGTATCGCCATGTCTTCTCGACGAATCGTTTCCGCAGCCAGTGCCGCTCTGGCCTGCACCGTTCTCACTCTTCCGCCCGCCGGGGCCGCCGAGCCCGCGCCCGCCGGCGCTCCGGGCAAGGCGCGCGCCGTCACCGTCGAACTCGACCTGGACGTCCGGCTGTTGAACGATGCCGTGGACGTCCCGGTCGACGTCGCGCTCAACAAGGTCGAGTCCCCGGCCCAGCGCGAGGGCACCGTCCTCACCGCCGAGGTCGCCGGCGTCGACCAGGCCGGCCCGGTCACCCTGGTCAAGGCGGACGTCGGTAGGTCCGTCACCAAGGTCGACGCCGAGGGTGCCACCGCCTCCGTCACGCTCGCCGACGCCGATGTGCACGCCCCCGGCCTGCCCGCGACCACCCTGCTCGGCCTGGAGGCGCTCAGCGCCACCGCCACCTGCCCCGTCGACGGGAAGCCCGCCGCCGACGTGGTCGCGCCCGTCGGGCTCACCGTCCTCGGCAAGCCGGTCACCGTCAGCCTGTACGGGCCGACCAAGGTGGACGTGCCGCTGGTCGGCAGCGTGGAGGTGGAGTTCTCCAAGAAGACCACCACCTCCACGACGGCCGCCGCCTCCGCCCTGGAGGTCCGGGTGGCGGTGGACCCGCTCAACCTCAACGTCGCGAAGGTGACCGGGACCATCACGGTCGCCTCGGTGAGCTGTGAGAAGCCCGTTCCGGCCGGCCCGGCGCCGTCCACTGCCCCTACGGCCACCGCGACGGCCACCGCGACGCCCACCCCGGCGGCCCAGCCCGCCTCGGACACCACCCCGTCCGCCACGGCCGCCGCCGCTACCGCCACCGCCCGCCGGACCGCGTCCCCCTCCGCAACCCCCTCCTCCGGCCCCGCCGCCGCGCCCGACGCCCTCGCCGCCACCGGAGGCAACGGCGCCGCGTCCCCACTCGCCGCCGGCGCCGCCGCCCTGGTCGCCGGAGGCGCCTGCGCCCTCTGGGCCACCCGCCGCCGCCGCGCCGCCGCCCCGGCCCACGCCCGCCGGCGCTGACCCCCGCCTCCCCCACGGGTGCGGGAGTGCCACCCGCGGCACTCCCGCACCGTAACCGTGCCAATGCGGACGGTTGGTTCACATGCGCGTTACATAAGAGGAACAACCGGGAAACGGCGGCTTGCAACGCTACGCGGGCACCCACCACTCAGTTTGCGAGGGACACCGCCGTGGCAATCAAGGCCGAGTACATCTGGATCGACGGCACCAAGCCGACCGCCAAGCTCCGCTCCAAGACTCGTGTCCTGCCGAACGCGGACAAGATCCCCACCTGGGGCTTCGACGGCTCCTCGACCAGCCAGGCCGAGGGCCACGCCTCGGACCGCGTGCTGACGCCGGTGCGCGTCACCCCGGACCCGATCCGCGGCGGCGACCACATCCTGGTCCTCTGCGAGGTCAACGAGACCGACGGCACCCCGCACGAGTCCAACGCCCGCGCCCTGCTGCGCGGCGTCGCCGAGCAGTACGCGGCGCAGGAGTCGATCTTCGGCATCGAGCAGGAGTACACCTTCTTCAAGGGCTCCCGCCCGCTCGGCTTCCCCGAGGGCGGCTACCCGGCCCCGCAGGGCGGCTACTACTGCGGCGTCGGCGCCGAGGAGGTCTTCGGCCGCGAGATCGTCGAGCTGCACCTCGACCGCTGCATGGAGGCCGGCCTGGCCATCTGCGGCATCAACGCCGAGGTCATGCCCGGCCAGTGGGAGTTCCAGATCGGCCCGGTCGACGCCCTGACCGTCTCCGACGACATGTGGATCGCCCGCTACCTGCTCTACCGCACCGCCGAGGAGTTCGGCATCGACGCCACCCTCGACCCGAAGCCGGTCCGCGGCGACTGGAACGGCGCCGGCGCGCACACCAACTTCTCCACCAAGGCGATGCGCGAGAACTACGACGCGATCATCACCGCCTGCGAGTCGCTGGGCACCTCCCAGGAGAAGGTCCTGGAGCACGTCACCCAGTACGGCGCCGACATCGAGTCCCGCCTGACCGGCAAGCACGAGACCGCCCCGTGGAACGTCTACTCCTACGGCGTCTCCGACCGCGGCGCCTCGGTCCGCATCCCGTGGCAGGTCGAGGTCGAGCAGAAGGGCTACATCGAGGACCGCCGCCCGAACGCCAACGTCGACCCCTACGTCGTCACCCGCCTGCTGATCAACACCTGCTGCGCCGCCCTGGAGAAGGCCGGCCTGGTCTGATCCCGGCCCACCGCCGACAGCCCCGCGCACCGACGCCCGCAGGGCCTCCCCACCTCACCGGGGAGGCCCTGCGGGCGTTCCGGCGCTCATGGCAGGGGCTCTTGATCGTGCTGGGGGTGGGGCGGAGAATGGCGGGTATGGACGAATGCGCTGCCGCTGTTTCCGCGGGCCTCGTGCGACGGTTGCACGTGGACCTGGGGCGGGTGTGGGCGGATGCCTGTTGGCGTCGGTGAGGGTTCCCGGCGTTTTCCCAGGCGGCTCTTCCGGTAGCGGAGTGTGTGTTCATGACCCTGACGTTCCACTGGTTCCTGCCCACCAACGGTGACAGCCGGCATGTCGTCGGGGGTGGCCACGGGTCGACGCCCGGGGCGGCCGGGGGTGACCGGCCGCCGTCGCTGGGGTATCTGGGGCAGATCGCCCGTAGCGCCGAGCAGTTGGGGTTCGAGGGGGCGCTGACGCCGGCCGGGGCGTGGTGCGAGGACGCGTGGCTGACGACGGCGATGCTCACCCAGGTGACCGAGCGGCTCAAGTACCTGGTGGCGTTCCGGCCCGGGCAGATCGCGCCGACGCTGGCGGCGCAGATGGCGGCGACGTACCAACGGCAGTCCGGTGGGCGGCTGTTGCTGAACGTGGTGACCGGTGGGGAGTCGGCGGAGCAGCGCGCGTACGGGGACTTCCTGCACAAGGACGCGCGTTACGCCCGCACCGGGGAGTTCCTGTCGGTCGTGCGGCGGCTCTGGGCGGGGGAGACGGTGGACCACGACGGTCCCCATCTGCGGGTCGAGGGGGCCCGGTTGAACCGGCTGCCGGACCCGGTGCCGTCGGTGTACTTCGGCGGGTCGTCCCCGGCGGCGGGCGGGGTCGCCGCCCGGTTCGCGGACGTCTACCTCACCTGGGGCGAGCCGCCCGCGCAGGTGCGGGAGAAGATCGCCTGGATCCGCGACCTCGCGGCGCGCGAAGGCCGGGTGGTGCGGTTCGGGATCCGGCTGCACGTGATCACCCGGGACACCTCGGCGCAGGCGTGGGCGGAGACGGAGCGGCTGCTGGCGGGGATGGACCCGCAGCGCGTCCGGGAGACCCAACGGGCGCTGGCCCGCAGCGAGTCGGTGGGGCAGCGCCGGATGCTCGCGCTGCACGGCGGCTCGGCGGAGCGGCTGGAGGTGTACCCCGGGCTGTGGGCGGGCGTCGGCCTGCTGCGCGGCGGGGCCGGGACGGCGCTGGTGGGCAGCCACCGGGAGGTGGCCGACCTGGTGACCGAGTACCACGAGCTGGGCGTCGACGAGTTCGTGCTCAGCGGGATGCCGCACCTGGAGGAGGCGTACTGGTTCGGCGAGGGCGTGCTGCCCGTGCTGGCCGCCCGCGGGTTGTGGCGCCGGCCGGTGTGATCCGTGCGGGAGGGCACGTCGCGGCGGGCCGGCGACCGGGGGGCTACTGCTCGCCGAGGACCATCCACTTCTCCGGCTTCGCCACCGCGTCGAAGCCCACCTTGGCGTAGACGCCGTGGGCGTCGGCGGTGGCGAGCAGGATGCGGCGCAGGCCGTCCTCGGCGAGCTCGTCGCGGACGGCGGCGGCCAGGGCGGTTCCCAGGCCCCGGCCACGGGCGGCCGGGGCGATGTAGACGTCGCACAGCCAGGCGAAGGTGGCGTGGTCGGTGACCACTCGCGCGTAGCCGACCTGGTCGCCCGAAGCCTGCTCGTAGAGGCCGAAGTTGAGTGATCCGGCGATCGCCCGGTCCTGCTTCTCGCGGCTGCGGCCGATCGCCCAGTAGGCGTCCTGGGACAGCCAGCGGTGGATCAGCCCGGCGTCGAGGAGCGCGGGGTCGGTGGAGATCCGGTAGCCGTCCGGCAGGGCGGTGTCACTGGTCATGACCCGATCCAAGCACCGAAGCAGGCCCGCTGACCAGTGGCTTTCTCAGCGGACGGGCACGGCGTTCTCCGGCAGGTCGTGCCAGTTGGTGACGATCGGGCGGTCGACCTTGGTCGGGCCGACCGGCAGGCTGACCGGGTCGGGGTCCGGGCTGCCGATGCCCACGATGACGTCGTTGAACTCGACGGCCTGGTTGTCCTTGGTGGTCTTCGACATGACGCCCGCGTACGCGGTGTCCGCGCCGCTGAGCCTGATCGGCCGGCTGGCGCCCTGCTCGGCCTTGGACGCCTCGATGCCGCCCGAGCCGAAGGCGATGACCGGGGGCCGGGGCGGGAGGGTGCAGGTGACGCCCGGCTTGGCCTTGGCGGCGATCAGGATGTAGCCGCCGGCCTGGGACTCCGTCCTGGCGGTGAGGACGAGGTCCTTGGCGCCGCAGGTGCCTGCGGGCGGGGCGTCGGCGGGCTTGGTGGTGGGGGAGGGCGTGGCGGTGGCGGAGGCGGTGGGGGCCGACGGCTTCGCGGTGGCGGCGGAGGTGGCGGTGGCGCTCGCCGCGGGGGCGGCGGTGTCGCTGTTCTCCGGCCCGCACGCGGTGGCGGTGACGGCGAGCGCCGCGACGGCGACGGCGGTGAGAGCGAGGCGGCGCGAACGCATGCGGGGTCCCCCAGGATCGTGACCGCCGGTGTTCCTCACCGGCGCACCACGACCGTACGACGGGACCGTTCACGGCCCGGTGCGGGAAATATCCCGATCCTGTCGCAGACCGCGGCGCCGTCAAGGGATGGTCAGGGCCCCTGCCGCGCGGGACGATCGCCCCCATGACCGCACTCCCGTTGCTCCTCCTCGACGTCGACGGCCCGCTGAACCCGTACGCCGCCGAGCCGCAGGAACAGCCCCCCGGCTACCGCACGCACCACATCCGGCCGGAGTTCTGGCTGGCCCGCTTCCCCGGCCGCCCGGCCGAGGAGGTCGAGCCGCTCCGGCTCTGGCTCAACCCCGACCACGGGCGCGAACTCCTATCCCTGCCATTCGAGTTGGTCTGGGCGACGACCTGGCAGGACGAGGCCAACACCTGGATCGCCCCGCACGTCGGCCTGCCCGCACTCCCGCACATCGCCTGGTCGCGGATGCACCACGAGGAGCCCGACGGACTCCACTGGAAGACCCGCCCCCTGGTCGCGTGGGCGGCCGGGCGGCCGTTCGTCTGGGTGGACGACGAGCTGGGGCCGCAGGACACCGAGTGGATAGCGGCCCACCACCCCGGACCGGCGGCGACCTTCCGGATCAACCCCCGGATCGGCCTGCGGACCGAGGACTTCGCCACCCTGCGGGCCTGGGCGCGCACGGAGTTGGGCGTCGCGGGCGGGACGGCCGGGCCGGGGGTCTGACGTGCGGGGAACCGGTTGACCGTCCCGAGGGTCCCATCGCCACCAGGACGAGGCTCCGAGGAGGGCGACGGCGATGCGTGGGAACCAGGGGCTCGGTGACGGGGAGAGCGGGGCGGCGGAGAGCCGGTGGGCCTGGGCGGCCCGCTGGTCGGTGGTGGCGGCCGCCGGGGCGGCGCTGGCCGTGGTGCTGGCGACCACGGAGGCCGACGGAGGCCGGCCGGCCCCCGTCACGGTGCGGGCCACGGCGACGGTGGGGGCGGTGGTGACCACCACGGCGGTGACCACGGCAACGGTGACCACGGCAACGGTGGCCCCGGCGGGCACCGTCACCCTGCCGCCGCCGCGCCGCGAGGTGCGGCCCGGCCTGACCCCGGCCGACCCCGGCCCCGCCGCCGCCGTCGGCGTCCCCTACGCGTTCGACTGGAACACCCACTGCGAGACGACCCACCTGCGCTTCGCTGGGCACTCGTGGTGGACCGACCGGCCGCCGGTGCTGCCGCCCGGGCTCCCCGGCGTGTGGGGCCCCGGCTCCGCGCCGCGCGTCCTGCCGGGGTGGGCGACCCTCACCGCCGACGGCCGGCTCCGCTTCGACGCTCCGGGTTACCTGGCCGGCCCGGTGCTGCTGGAGCCGGCCGCCGAGCCGGGGATCTGTGAGTAGCCGGCGTCGGGGGCGGCTGCGAGCGCCTGCGCCAGGGCGGTCAGGAAGCGGTCCGTGGTGGCCTCGTCCCGGACGGCGACGCGCAGCCAGTCCGGGCCGAGGCCGGGGAAGGTGTCGCCCCGGCGGACGGCGAAGCCGAGCGTGCGCAGCCGGGCGCGGACGGCGTCGGCGCCGGGCAGTTCGACGAGGACGAAGGACGCGGCCGGCTCGCCGTGCATCCGGACCGCCGGGAAGGCGGCCAGGCTCTTCACCAAGTATTCGCGCCGGAGGGCGAGTTCGTGCGCGGCCTGCTCCGCCTCGGCGAGCGCGGGCGGCGCGGAGCAGGCCTCGGCGGCGACCAGCGCCGGAGTGGAGACCGGCCAGAGCGGCTGGGCGGCGGCCAGGGCGGCGATCAGCGGCGCCGGGCCGAGCACGTAGCCGATCCGCAGGCCGGCCAGCCCCCAGGTCTTGGTGAGGCTGCGCAGTACGACCACCTGGCCCGGCAGGTCCCTTGCCGAGGCGAGGGACTCGCTCTCGCCGGGCACGGCGTCCATGAACGCCTCGTCGATCACCAGGGTGCGGCCGGGCCGGGCCAGGGCGGCGACGGCGGCGGCCGGGTGGAGGACGGAGGTGGGGTTGGTGGGGTTGCCGAGAACCACCAGGTCGGCCTCCTCCGGCACCGCGCCCCCGGTCAGCCGGAAGCCGTCCTCCGGGGTGAGCAGCACCCGCCGCACCGGGTGTCCGGCGTCCCGCAGGGCGGCTTCCGGCTCGGTGAACTGCGGGTGGACGACGGCTATGTGACGTGACGTCAGAGTTCGTGCGAGCAGCACGAAGGCCTCGGCGGCGCCCGAGGTGAGCAGCACCTCCTCCACCGGCCGCCCGTGCCGCTCGGCGACGGCGGCCCGGGCGGCGGTTCCGTCGGGGTAGGCGGCGAGGTCGGCGAGGCTGGCGGTGAGGCGTTCGCGCAGCCACGCCGGGGGCGTGCCGGTGCGGACGTTGACGGCGAGGTCGACCAGACCGGCGCCGTCGGCGCGCACCTCGGCGTCCCCGTGGTGGCGCAGATCGGGTTCGGCGGAGGCATGTCCGGTGGGGGAGTGGGGGGTCACGGCTGCTCTCCTGGGTTCGGTCGGGCGTGCGGACGGCGGGGCGCGCGGGCGACGGCCACCGTCGCGGCCGCCGACTTCCGTTTGGGGACGACGAGCTCGGCGCGCCCGCCGCCGGCCCCCGCCAGCGCGGCCGCCTCGGCCACGCTGACCGTGCCGACCGCCTCGCCGACGGCGCCGGACGGGTTCGGTACGGGGACGGCGGCCAGTGCCGCGGCCGGGTACTCGGCCACCGGCACACCGAGCGCCGCCGAGGCCGAGCGGACGGCGGGGTGGCCGCCCTTGCCGGTGAGGGTGGCGAGCGCGCCGACGGCGCCGGACGGCAGCCCGGCCGAGGCGAGGGCGCGCCGGATCAGCTCCAGCAGTTCCGCCTCCGTCGCCGAGCCGCGCACGCCCACCCCGACGACGAGCGGACCTGAGGCGTCCCCGGCATGCCCGGTGCCCCCGGTGCCCCTGCCGTCACCCGAACCGCCCAACGCGCCGGATCCGATCCCGCCCGAACCGTTCCCGTCCGGTCCTCTCACGCCGCTCTCACGCCCTGCTCACGTCCCGATTCTCCACGTCACCCGCCCGACACCTGTCCGGGGCCGCACGCCGACCGCCCGTGGCCGGCACCCTCCCGGGGCGGCCGAAACCCGTCGGTTCCCGCCGACCGGAACGCCCAGGTCAGGCCGGTACCGGGCGCCGAGGACCGCCGAAATACCACCACGCCCGTGACGGACGGGTCAATCGCGACGGCTGTGACATGCGTCCGACGGCGATCCTCGGCCGGAGACCGCTGTTCGCCCTTTCTTCATGTGCCCGCCGAGGCCGCCGCCACCGCGCCGCTCCTACTGTTTGCGGCGCTCCGAAACCGCCGGTCCACCGATCGGCGGTCCTCTCCCATCCGGCAGTTCCCGCGCGGCCGGGCCGCCTCCCCCGACCCGGCCGCCCCCCGACGCACGGAGGACACCATGCCCGAAACCCCGGAGACTGTTGACATGAGCGCCACGACCCCCGTCGCCGGGGGCGCCGCCACGCGTCGCCCCCGCCGCCGCACCCTCACCGCCTCCGCCGCCGGCCTCGGTCTGGTCGCCGGCTCGCTCGGCCTCTGGGCCGCCACCGGCACCACCGCCCGGGCCGCCGCCCTGCCGACCCCCGACCACGTGGTGGTCGTCGTCCTGGAGAACCACGCCTACACCCAGGTGATCGGCTCCTCCAGCGCGCCGTACATCAACAACACGCTGAAGGCCGGCGGCGCCACCCTCACCCAGTCGTTCGGGCTCACCCACCCCAGCGAGCCCAACTACTACCAGCTGTTCTCCGGCTCCAACCAGGGCCGCACCGACGACAGCTGCGTCCCGGTCGGCTCGATCAACAAGCCGAACCTCGCCTCCGAGCTGATCGCCGCCGGCAAGACCTGGGCCAGCTACAACGAGGGCCTGCCGAGCCAGGGTTCGACCGTCTGCTCCAGCGGCAAGTACGCGCAGAAGCACAACCCGTGGTTCGGCTTCGGCAACGTGCCGACCAGCAGCGCGTTCACCATGACGCAGTTCCCGACCAACTTCGCGAACCTGCCGAAGGTCTCCTTCGTGGTCCCGGACCTCTGCAACGACATGCACGACTGCTCGGTCTCCACCGGCGACACGTGGATCAAGAACAAGCTGGGCGCCTACGCCACCTGGGCCAAGGACAACAACAGCATCCTCGTGGTCACCTTCGACGAGGACAACAGGCTCTCCGGCAACCGCATCCCCACCGTGTTCTACGGCGCCCACGTCACCCCGGGCTCCACCACCGCCACCACCTACAACCACTACAACGTGCTGCGCACCCTGGAGGATCTCGCGGGGCTGACCACCCACGCGGGCAATGCCGCCACCGCCGCCACCATCACGGGCATCTGGAACTGACGCCCGTGTACGTCGCGGACTCCCGCAGCTCCAAGGCCCCCGCCGCCCCGGCCGCCACCCGGCCGGGGCGGCGGGAGGCCGCCGACGGCAGCACCGGTACCGGCGGCCCCGGTGCCGACAGCGCCGGACGCGTCGCCCGGGCGGCCGTCCCCGGCACCGTGGTGGCCCTGGGCGTGGTCAGCCTGGTCACCGACGTCTCCGCCGAGATGGTCAGCGCCGTCCTGCCGCTCTACCTGCTCACCGGCCTCGGCCTCTCCCCGCTCGGCTTCGGCCTGCTCGACGGCATCCAGAACGGCTTCAGCGCCGTCGTCCGGCTGGCCGGCGGCCACCTCGCCGACCGGCGCGGGCGCGACGGCGCACCCCGGCACAAGGCCGTCGCCGCCGTCGGCTACGGCCTCTCCGCGCTCTGCAAGCCGCTGCTGCTGGTGGTGGGCACCGTGCCGCTGATCGGCGCCGTGCTCGCCGTCGACCGCACCGGCAAGGGCCTGCGCACCGCCCCGCGCGACGCGATGATCTCGCTCGCCACCGAACCCGCCCACCGCGGAAGGGCGTTCGGCGTCCACCGGGCGATGGACACGGCCGGCGCACTGCTCGGCCCGCTCGCCGCCTTCCTGGTGCTGCGCACGGCCGGCGGCCATCTGCTCGCCGACGGCGGCCAACAGCAGGGCTACCACGCGGTGTTCGCGGTCAGCGCCTGCGTCGCGGTGCTCGGTGTGCTCGTCCTCCTGCTCTTCGTGCCGAACCGGCTCGAAGCCGACGCGCCGTCGACCGGGCAGCCGTCGACCGGGCAGCCTCGCCTGCGTGACGGACTCGCCCTGCTGCGCATCCCCGGGCTGCGCCGGCTCACCGTCTGCGCCGTGCTGCTCGGCCTCACCACCGTCAGCGACTCCTTCCTCTACCTGCTCGTACAGCGCCGGCTCGGCCTCGCCGTCGAGTACTTCCCGCTGCTGCCGCTCGGCACCGCGGGCGCCTTCCTGCTGCTCGCCGTCCCGTTCGGCGCGCTCGCCGACCGGATCGGCCGCCGCCGGCTCTTCCTCGCCGGGCACGGCCTCCTGCTGCTCGCCTACGGGCTGCTGCTCTCCCCGCTCGGCGGGCTTCCGGTGGTGGTCTGCGTGCTCCTGCTGCAGGGCGCCTTCTACGCGGCCACCGACGGCGTGCTCGCCGCCGCCGCGGCCGACACCGTCCCCGCCGCGCAGCGCGGCGCCGGACTCGCCCTGGTCGGCACCGGACAGGCGCTCGCCCGGTTCGCCTGCTCGCTGGCGTTCGGCGCGCTGTGGAGCGCCGTCGGCGGCACCTCCGCGCTGACCTGGTCGGCGCTGGCGCTGGCCGGCTGCGTCACCGGCGCGGCGTTCGTGCTGCGCGAGCCCGCCGCCGTCCCGGACGACCCCGCCCCCGAAGACCCCGCCGACGCCGAGGTGCCCTCGTGACCACCGCCCCCCTCCGCAACCGCACCCGGGTGCTGATCCTGCTGGTCGCCGTCGTCCTGCTCGGCGCGATCGGCACCGGCGCCGTCCTGTGGGCCGCCGACCGCTCCGCCGAACGCGACCGCGTCCAGGCCGGCGGCCCCGTCGTCACCCGCGGCGAGGTCACCCTCAAGGTCCCCGCCGCCCGGCAGTTGCTCTTCCGCAACATGGCCTGGGGCCCGCACCGCGACGAGATCGTCACCGTCCCCGCCGACCGCCCCGACGGCCCGCGCACCTCCTCCGGCGTCCAGTGCCTGCGCTTCCACGCCGCCGTCGGCACCGGCGTCTGCCTCCAGGCCGACCGCGGCGCCGTCCAGGACACCTTCCGGGCCGTCGTCCTCGACGACCACCTGCGCGAGCTGCGCTCCTTCCCGGCCGCCGGCATCCCCACCCGCTCCCGGGTCTCGCCCTCCGGCCACCTCGCCGCCTGGACCGTCTTCGTCAGCGGCGACTCCTACGCGGGCACCGACTTCTCCACCCGCACCTCGATCGTCGACGTCCGGGACTGGAACCTCCGGGGGAACCTGGAGGAGTTCGACGTGATCAAGGACGGCAAGCCGTACCGCGCGCCCGACGTCAACATCTGGGGCGTGACCTTCGCCGACGACAACGCCTTCTACGCCACCCTCGCCACCGGCGGCCGGACCCAGCTGGTCCGCGGCGACCTCGGCGCCCGCACCCTCACCACCCTCCACCAGAACGTCGAGTGCCCTTCGCTCTCCCCGGACGGCACCCGGGTCGCCTACAAGAAGCGCGTCCCCGGCGCCTCCGAGGACGCCCCCTGGCGGCTGTACGTGCTGGACCTCGCCACCATGGCCGAGACCGCCACCGCCGAGCAGCGCAGCATCGACGACCAGGCCCTCTGGGCCGACGACCACACCCTGCTGTACTCCATGCCGGGGGACTTCGGCGCCGACCTGTGGACCGTCCCCGCCGACGGCACCGGCTCCGCCCGGCGGCTGCTCGACGCGGCGGTGGCCCCGGCGTACCTGGGCTGACGGGGGCGCCCGGGGCGCACGCGGGGAGCGGGGTGATCAGGTCGGGTGGTCCCGTGCGGAACTCGGAGCGTAGGGTCCTCGTCGAGCATGACGAGTGGCCGTGCCCCGTGCCGGGCCGCCACGACGACGGACCGGGGGAGCAGGAAGAGTGAGTCAACGAGGGCCCGACCGCGGGCTGTCGCCGGAACGCGTGCCCAGCGACTCGTGGCCGGCGCTGCACGGCAGGCCCGTGCTGCGCCGTACGGTCGCGATCGGGCTGGTGATCTTCGTGTCGGTGCTGGCCGCGCTGGCCGTCCGGGGCGTCAACGCGCTCACCATAGGCCGCGGCGCCATCGAGACCGACCGCGACCGCGCCGAACTGCTGGCCGGGCTCCACCCCTCCCAGCACCCGGGCGCCGGCCGCTACTACGTGCCGGTCGGCGCCGTCTACACGCACACCCCGGACGGCCAGCCGGTCGCCTACCTGCACTACCGGCTGGTCGGCGGGCGCGAGGTCGGCGTCGGCGACTTCCTGCGCACCTACGACCTGGCCGCTCCCGGGGGCCTCGCCCCGCTGCCCGCGGACCTGGCCGAGGCCCTCGGCGGCGACGAGCCGGCCCAGGCCCACGAGGTCGGCGCCCCGGCGCCGTCCGGCTCCCTGTTCGCCGCGCCGACCGCTTCTCCGACCGCCTCCCCGACCGTGCCCCCGACCGCTTCTCCGATCGCCTCCCCGACCGCCTCCCCGACTCCGACGGTGACCGCCGCCCCCGAGGAGACGCCCACCGCAACCCCGGATCCCACCACGGCCCCGGATCCCACCACGGAACCCGAGACCGACCTCCCGGAGCCCGCCGAGCACATCGCCCCGGCCTCCGAGGCGGAGCCCGACCCCGAGTCCGCCCCCATCCCGGAGGAGACCCTCTCGCCCGCCCCGGCCCCGGCCGACACCCCCACCGCCGACCCCGCGCCCACCGTCACCCCGCTCCCCGTCCCGACGCCCACGCCGACGCCGGTCCCCGCCCGCCGCGTCTACATCGCGCCCGACCCCGCCGGCCTCCCCGGCGCCGCCGACATCTACGTCCGCGCCACCGGCTGATTCACCTGGCGGCTCGCGCAACCCGGGGGCGGGGACTGTCGGTTGGGCATGCTGTACTCCCGGCATGACGCTTGATGACAACACGCCGGCCGTCCGCTCCCGGGAGTGGGAGGCCGCGCTCGCCCAGGCCTTCGGGGTGGTACTGGGCCGGCCGCTCGACGAGTACGACGGGGCGGCCCGGTACGGGGCCTACTACAGCGGCAACTTCCTCGCGGAGATCGAGTTGGACCGCAGTCCGCTCTGGGTCGGGCGGGGCGCGCTCGCGGGGGAGGAGGTGCTCGCCCCGGACCTGCTGCTCACCCCGCCCGGCGATCTCCAGGAGACGGAGCTGGTCTTCGACGCGAGCCGTTCGCTGTTCTTCGTCGAACCGCGGGGGCTGCCCGCCGAACTCGCGCCGTTCGGCGCCGAACTCGCCGCCGCCGTCGAGGAGTCCGAGGCAGGGCCGTGGGACGGTGCCCTGCTGGGTGCGGACCTCGGGCGGATGGCGGAGCGGCACGGCGTCGACCTCGCCTCGCCCGGGCTGCCCGGAAACCTGTGGACGCTCTGGGAGGCCCGGCTGGCCGGCGGGGACACCCTGCTCGACGCCCTGCTCGCCGCCACCGGCCTGTCCGCCGCCACCTCGCCCGAGCTGATGCCGCCCGGCCTCGGCGATTCCGCGGACGCGGTGGACGACGAGGCCCACGAGCACGTCGCCGACGTCGCCGACCCGGTGCTGCGCGACTACCTGGCCGCCTTCTGCGACCCCGAGTCCCACGACCTCGCCCTGGCCCTGTACGGCGCGGACGACGAGATCGAGGACGACGAGGACGACACCGTCGTCATCAGCTGGGAGGGCGCGGTCGACCAGTACGAGGTCACCGTCCGCCGCCTGGAGGCCTGAGACCCCGGGCCCTCCCGCCCGGGAGGGCCCGGCCACCACCGGATAGGGTCGCTGCGCGAACCGATGTGCGGTGCGCGCGTGGACCCGAAGGAGCTGACGTGGGCGAGGCCGTCTCCCCCGAGACCGGTGCCGACACCGTGGACCCCCGCCGGGGCGCGGAGCTCGCGGCACGCTGGTGGAAGTGGGCGCTGTCCGCCCCGGTGGAGCGCAGCCCGGTCGCCGACACCACCGGCGAGTTCGCCGGCTGGCGCCAGCCCTCCGACGTCTGGTTCCTGGCCGGCACCTACGGCGGCCGCGTCGTGCGCCGCTGCCCGATCGCCGCCGGGACGCCGGTCTTCTTCCCGGTCTTCAACACCCAGCGCGTCGCCCTCGGCCTGTCCGCCGCCCCGTGGCGGGTCGAGGCCTCCCAGGCCGAGGCGACGCTCAACGGAGTCCCGCTCAAGGTGCACGA
Organism: Kitasatospora sp. NPDC008115; assembly: GCF_042957205.1. NCBI lineage: Bacteria > Bacillati > Actinomycetota > Actinomycetes > Kitasatosporales > Streptomycetaceae > Kitasatospora > Kitasatospora sp. NPDC008115. The sequence continues at coordinate 15,626 of NZ_JBIBHU010000028.1, forward strand.
GTTCGCCTCGAAGCGCTTCCTGGCCACCGGCGTCCCGCGCGTCGCCTGGGGCCTGTGGTGCGCCCTCGACCCGCTGGCGCCCGGCCAGTACGTGCTCTCCGTCAAGGCGAACGCCGGCGGCTTCGTCATCGACACCACCTACCACCTGGACGCCGTCGAGTTCTGACCCGCACCCGTGGCCCGCCGGTGGACCGTCACCGTCACCGTCACAGCGCTGCGAGCAACTCGCGCAGCGGATCCGGCGCCTGCCCGCTGCCCAGCGCCTCCACCAGCAGGTGCCCGTAGCGGATCTTCCGCCCCGACTTGGTCCCCATGAAGCGCCGCAGCTGCCGCTCCGGGCGTCCGCCCTGGTGGGCGGGCTGGCGGACGAAGGTGTGCCAGGCCGCGAGGTCGCCCTCGGCTCCGACGATCTCCTCCACCCGCGCCACGCCCAGCGCGCGGATCAGCTCCTCCTCCAGGTCCGCCACGCAGACGAAGAACCCCTCGCCCGGCGCGCCCGCCCGATCCAACCCGCGCCGGTAGAAGCCCTGTTCGTTCTCGTCGCAGAGCCCGGCCAGCCGCAGCCCCAGCCCCGGCGGCCCGAGCAGGCCCGCGTAGCGGCCGATGTTCATCGCCCCGCCCATCGAGACCACGCACACCCCCTCGGCGGCCAGGTCCCGCCCCCGGCGCGCGGCCAGCGTCTCGACGGCCGCGAGGTCGCTCGGCCCCTCCACCAGGACCGCCGTGCGCACACCCAGCCGCCGCGTGACCTCACCCGCCGGCTCGCCGGGCCCGCCGGCCGCCCATGCGGTGACCGCCTCCCGGAACGCCTCCATGTCCACCATGCTGCCGATTCTGCCCCCGCCCGTGCCTGCGGGGCCCGGCATTTTCCGCTCCGTACCGGTGGCTCCGTACCGGTGGCTCCGTACCAGTGGCTCCGTACCGGTGGACGAGGCCGCCGGGGCCGCGGAGCAGGAAGTCGGCGGATCCGACTTCCTACTCCGTGCCGCCGGACCGCACCGCCGCCACGGCCGCGAGTTCGGCGGCCGGGTACGGCGTGCGCTTGCTCTCCTTGAGGAGTCGGCGCTGGAAGCCGCGCAGGACGACGGCGGTGCGGGCGTGCCGGTCGATGATCGCCGCGGTCTCCGGCGGGACGCCGTCGGGGCGGGCGCCGGCCAGCCACCGCTCCAGGAAGTCGGCGGGCTCGGTGTCGCCCCGGTAGCGGCCGAGGAGGTGGTGGAGGAGCAGATGGGCCGCGGTGTGGTCACGGTCGTAGTCGCGGTGGTGGGCGAGGAACCGCCGTTCCTCCGCCGAGAGTTCGAAGTCGCGGCTCAGGGCGAGCCCGAAGTCCGCGAAGTAGACCCGCCGGCCGTCGGTGAGGAGGTTGTCGAAGTGCGCGTCGAAGTGCACGAGCCCGCGCGAGCGCATGAACGCCGCGCCCCGCGCCACGGCCTCGTCCGCCCAGCCGTACGGGGCCGCGTCCCGGTGCTCGTGCAGCCACGCGCCGAGCGTGTGCGGCACGTGCTCCAGGAAGAGCACCAGGCTCTGCTCGGCCCGCCCGATCGCCTCCAGCCGCCCGCGCACGGCCGGCGAGCCCTCCCAGTGGGCGACGGCGCCGTCCACGCCGCCGAGGAAGTCCATGAAGCCCTCGGACGCGCTGCCGGGCAGCACCCGCCAGTGGTACATCAGCGGGAAACCGTCGTGCTCCCCGCCCAGCACCCAGTGGGTGGTCATGGTGTGGACGGCCAGCTCCCGCCAGGCGCCGAACCCGGCCGAGCCGATGCCGTACTGGTAGAAGCCGGGCAGGCCGAAGAGGTTCGCGGTGGAGCGGACGTTCTCCGGTCTGGCCTCCAGTTCGGTCAGCGGCACCTGCTTGACGAACACCCGCCTCCCGTCGACCTCCAGGACCGCACAGGTGCCCCCGACGCCGATCCCGAGCGGGTCTGCGGAGGCCACGACCTCCCCGAGCCGCCGGTCGCTCAGCAGGGCGAGCCGGGTCGCCACGGCCGTGTAGCCGGCCAGCCGCGTCCGGTCCGGCACTCCGACAGGGGGCATCGCCGACTCCTCGCTCGGTGGGCGTCCCAACCTAGGCGACGCACCCGCCCGGGTCGACCGGTTTCCGGGCGGCGTACTCGTCGGTGAGGATGCCGCAGGTGCACCAGTCGCCCGTGCACGGGGTGCCGGCCTCGGCGTCGTACGGACCGAGGCCGGCCATGAGGCGGAGCACCTCCGCGCGCTCCGGTGCGCCGAGGACCGGGCGGGCGGCCCGGTTCGGCGACAGCCAGGCGGCCGGGAGGTCGTCGAGGTCGCGGTCGGCCACGGCGTCGACGAACAGGGTGTGGAGCGGATGCTCGGGAAAGTCGTTGAGCCGCAGGACCCACCACCGGCCGTCGACCCGGGCGGCATGCGGGAAGACGTTCGATTCCGTTTCGTGCCAGGGGATTTGAGCGGGCAGCGGGAGGCGTTCCATGGCTCCGTTCTACAGGCTGCCGCCACCGGCGGCACCCTGCCGCTGCCGGGCGAAGCGGCGCAGGACGGGCGCCAGGTAGTCGGCGTGCGGGCCGGGAAGGCCCGGCAGGTCGGCGGGGGAGCGGGCGAAGGCCAGCTCGACCAGTTCCCGCTCGGGCGGTGCGAGGGCGGCGAAGCGTTCGCGCAGCACCGGCTCGGGCCGGGGCGGGGCGATGAACAGCGCGCCGACGCTGCCGTACCGGCCCCGGGTGACCGCCCAGAGCGTCAACTCGCCTACCTCGGCGGCCACTCCGGTCTCCTCGGCCAGCTCCCGGACGGCGTTGCGCCGCAGCGCGGCGAGGTCGAGTCGCTCGCCGTCGGGCGGGGGTTCGACGGCGCCGCCGGGGGGTTGCCAGCGTCCGGGGGCGGACGTGGACGGGGACATCCGGCCGACCAGCACCCGCCCGTCGTCGGTGGGTTGGAGGACGCTCACGGAGAGCGAGGCGGTCGGGGCGGCGGACGTGGTGACGCGGCGGAGCGCGTAGTGCCGGTACGTCACGCGCGACCAGAAGACGTGGATCTCGCCTGGTCGGGGCCACGAGGTGCCCGCGCACGCCACCACCGGACCGTCGAAGAGCGCGGGATTGGCCAGGACCATCTCCGCCCAGACGCGGTCCCGGGCACGCCGCTCCTCGGCGGTCAGTCGGGGCGCGGGCACTTCGACGAGCCGGACGCGGCGCACACCGAGCACCTCGGCGGGCGGCGGCAGGGGCGGCGGGGGTGTCTGGGGCATCCGCCCATGGAAGCAGCCGACGGCCCCCCAGGTCAGCCGGACGCGACGGGACCGCCGATATCAGAGGAGGTCGAACTCGTCGGCCTTCACGGCGGCGATGAAGTCGTGCCAGGCGTGGGCGGAGAAGAGGAGGGCGCCCCCGGCGGGGTCCTTGGAGTCCCGGACGGGCACGAGGCCGGGGTGGCCGTCGGCGACTTCGACCGCTCCCGTGAGGTCGACGGACATGGTCGTCGGACTCCTTCCGTAGGCTCCGGTCCACGGTAGGCGGTCGGAAACCCGGAGGACAGGGCGCCTCCGGGTGGGATAGGACTGCCCGGTGAAGTTGAGCACCACAGTCCACCGCGTCCGGCACGGCGGCGAGGAGTACCGGGTCGTGAAGGCGGGCCCGCGATCGGGCCGCGCCGTGATGTACGACAATGAATGGTCGCTGGACATGTACGTCGACCGCCAGGCGGCGGCGAGCCTCGCGGTGGCGTGGGGGTTGGCGGCGCGGTCACGGCGAACGCTGGTGTACGTGCCCCTGAAGGCGGGCCGCGAGGGACCGAAGTCGCTCGACGACTGGCACCGGTCACCGGTCGCGCTGGACCTCGTCCTGGCGCACCACAGCCTGGGCTTCCCGCCCTCACGGTGGAAGGCCGTCCGGGGCCGGCTGGGCCCGGGGAGGCCGCACACGGTGGAGATCCCGGAGAACGAGTTCTCCAGGGAGGAGCACTTCGACCACCATCGCAGGCTGTTCGCGGGCTGGCGCGACGAACTGCGCTTCGACCTCGCGGCGCACACCCTGTTCCTGACCGGAAGCGCCACGGCCTTCCGGCTCTCCGGAGCACTGCTCCACTCCCTGACCACCGACGGCCCGGCCCGCACCCTGGAGTACCCGGGCTCGCACGAGTGCGTCACCCTGGAGCCCGACCAGAGCTCCGGCGAGTGGCCGCCACGCGGCGGCCCGAGCCAGGTGCACATCCAGTACGCCCACGGCTGGAAGGCGGCCTGAGCACTCCGGCGACGCCTGACCCGCGCTGTCTTTTTGCGGCCCCCGACCGGCGAGTCCGGTCGGGGGCCGCCGAAGCGGTCGGCCCGCCCCCGGTGTTCCGGGGCCGTCGCCTGATACTTCGTGGATTGAGGCGGCTGCCCCCACACGGGTGAACCAGGCGGTCCGCGCGGGGGCGGGGTGAGGACCCGCCCTTGCCCGGACTACAGGAGGTTGAGCGTGTCGAGGGCGAGGTAGGCGGCGGCGGTGTCGGTCATCTCGCCCGTGCGGAGTACGCGGGTGCGGAACTCGTGAAGGCCGAGGGTGACCACCTCGATGAACTCGGTGCGCTCCGGCCGCGGTTCGGCGACCTTGGCGCAGCCGGTGGCGACGAAGGCGAAGCGGCGGGCGTTGGAGTAGGCGTCGTGCCAGTACGCTCCGGCTGCGTGGAGCTCCCCCTGGTAGCCGGTTTCCTCCAGGAGTTCCCGGGCGATGGCGTCGCGTGCTTCTTCATCGGGTTCGATGAAGCCGCCGGGCAGCTCGTACAGCACGCGGTCGGGACCCGGCCGGTACTGGCGGGCGAGGATGACGCGCTGGTCGGAGGTGAGGGCGAGCACCGTAGCGGCCGGGCGCTCGCGCTTCAGGTAGAACTCCTCCCTGCTGCCGTCGGGGAGTGCGAAGTCGACGCGGTCGACGGCCCGGCCGAACTTCGAGAAGACGGTGCTGCGTTCGATCTCGCGCCATGATGCGGCGGTGACGTCGCTCATGGCGAGGACTGTACGGTCCCTGGCGCTGTGCAGGTGTCGTCTCCGCCGCTTGAAGGCCGCACTGCGCAGGTGCGTCGGCGGCCCCCGACCGCAGCGTCCGGTCGGGGGCTGCCCAATGCGCTTGCGTCAGATGGCGCCGAACTCGCCGGCCTGGACGGCGGTGACGAAGGATCGCCACGCGTCGGTGGGGAAGACGAGTGCGGGGCCGGACGGGTCCTTGGAGTCACGGACGGGGACCAGGCCGGGGAAGTCCGGGGCGACCTCGACACACGTGCCCCCGTTGTCGCTGTACGTCGATTTGAACCAGGAGGCACGAGACAGGTCTTCGAGTCGTCGCGTCATGGAGTCAGGTCCTCTCGTGCCGTGCGGATCATCGCTTGGGAAGCCCGCTTGGACAGTGCTTCCACCTGCAACCGATGGTAGTCCTCCTCCCAAGCGGCGACGGTGCCCGGAGTGCGCACGACGTAGCCGCGCTCAAGCGACTCCGAGTAGCCGACCACCGTCCGGTCCGCGAATGACAGCAAGGTCATCGAGACTCGGAATGGAGCCTCCTCGGCAAGGTCGAACGGAGAGACCTGAAGGATGATCCTCGGGCTTGCGGACACAGTCTCAAGGTGAGCGAGTTGCTCGGCCATCACATCTGATCCGCCTATCGGCCGACGGATGCAGCTCTCGTCCACCACGGCATGCAGCAGAGGCGGCTCCGGTCTGGCGAGCAGCCGCTGCCGGTTGGTGAGGAACCTCAACCGCTCACCGGCCTGCGCCTCCGTGATGCGACCACGTCGGACTGCGGCCGCTGCCAGAGCTGCCGCATACGACGGTGTTTGAAGCAGGCCAGGGATGATGTTCGATTCGAAGACTCTGATGCTCGCAGCTCGCGATTCCTGGGCGGCGTGCTCCGGGAAGCCATCCAGCAGAGCTGTCGCCTTGAGGCCCCACCACATCGTCTCCAGTGTTCCCTCCAGCCCAAGCGCCTCGTCGCATTTACGTGCGAACTCAAGGGTGGGGGATTTCAAGGCTGTTTCCACTGCTGAGATATGAGTGTCCGAGTAGCCGATCAGCGAGCCGAGTTGACCTTGCGTCAGTCCCATGGACTCGCGTGACGTGCGGAGACGTAGGCCGAAGGCCGCCCGAGGTGACGACTGAGGGTCGAGCTTCTTTCGGTTCAAGGAGTTGCCCCCTATTCCTCTGTGGCAGCTGGGAGGTTGAGGATCTAGCGATCGTACGGGAATGTGGGCCACCCTGAATACAGGAAGTAGCGCCATCGGTGCGCAGAGCAACCTCTCCAGGAGCCCCCATGCCCAGTCGCCCCCGCATGCCCATCTACACCCCCACCGTCGGCGAGGTTGTCCGGGACCTCGGGCACCGGGACTTCGCCGGCAAGCCGATTGAGGCCGTCTACATGGACAACCTCGCCGGGGTCGTCTACCTCCGCCCCGAATCCGGCGGCTGCGAGTGGACCACCAAGCCCGAGTGCGTCCAGGCGCTCGCCGAACCCCGCTTCATCGCCGTCCAGCACCCCAGCCGGCCCCGCGCCGTCGACGTGGCGTGAACCGCGCTCTCAAGCTGGTCGCCACCGCCATCGGCGTCCCCATGCTCTCCGCTCTCGCCGCGGCGCTCGTCTGCTGGCCGATCCACGACGGGCCGCTCGGGCCCCAACTCCTCATCTTCGGGCTGATCCTGGCCGCCGGAATCTCGGCCGGACTGCCCGCCTGCTTCACCTGGATCTCCTCCGACAAGACCTGACCAGGAGTCCCGCCATGCTCAACCAGCTCCCCGCCATCCTCACCACCCCGCCCCGCCGACGCCTCGGCCACCAGGCCCTCATCCTCAACCGCGACGGCGCCCTCCTCCTCGTCGCCACCGCCTACAAGTCCGGCCTCATGCTCCCCGGCGGCAGCGCCGAGGCCAACGAACTCCCCCACCTCGCCGCCCGCCGGCACGTCGAGACCGAAACCGGCCTCGTCCTCCCCCTGCGCCGCATCCTCGCCACCGACTACGTCGACGCCCAGACCCTCCCCGAAGGCGTCAACTTCGTCTACTGGGGCGGCCGCCTCACCCCCGCCCAGGAGACCACTGTCGCCCGCCACCGCCCGCCCCACACCATCACCGGCGTCCACTGGCTCCACCCCGCCCAACTCCCCGACGCCATGCCCCCCGACCAGCACCGCCGCACCACCCACGCCCTCGAAGCCCTCACCCGGGGCACCCACCTCCCCTTCCTCCTCCGAGGCATCCCCGCCGAGTAGGACCCCGGTGAACGCCTGCGGCGGCGCTGCTAGCCTCTGCCTGATTTTTGCTCAGCCACCCTCACCGCAGGCGTTCCCGAGAGGCCCCCGACTTGACCATCCACACCGATACCGCCTGGATACTCTTCTCCGCCGGCGTCATCTTCATGACGGCCCTCCTCCTCGGCGTGGTGAAGTGGCAGAAGATGGTCACCTCGCCCACCGGCAGGGCGCACCCCTACATCGACACCGCCCACCGTGCGGCCCTGCTCTACTCCTTCGCCACCGGCCTCATCGCCGCCTTCGTCGAGCTCTCCGACTGGCCGGCGGCGGTCAACCTGACCGCCGCCGGCGCCATGGTCCTGCTCTTCCTGGTGACCATCGCGAACTACACCCGTCTCGGACTCCAGGGCGTGACCGAGAACCAGATGCACAACCCGCCGCGCAGCATGCAGGGGATGCTGGCCGTCCTGGTGCTCGGAGAGATCGGCGGTTTCCTCGTCCTCCTCTGCGGCTTCGCCTCCGCCCAGCTCTGATCACGGCCGCCCGCACCCGGGGCCCGGAACCGAAGCGGTTCCGGGCCCCGGGAACGGTCTGAGGGTCAGTTGGTCTGGTACCGCGCGGCCGTGAAGTCGAAGCCGGGGAGGAGGTCGGGCTTGGTGACGGTGGCGGCGCCGCCAGTGACCAGGCGGTTGCTGGAGTCGATCGCGGCGCCGCGGGCCGAGGCGCCGCCGGTGCCGAACGAGGTGGTGACGACGCCGGCCGTGCCCCAGCTGGTGTCGAGGAGGCCGTTGGAGGTGTACCGGACGATGGTCTGGACGCCGGTGTTGGGGTCCAGCGGGAAGGGGGAGATCTCGTTGCTCTCGCCGACGGCGTAGATCTTGCCGGCGGGGCCGATGGTGACCGCGCGCGCCTCGTCGCCGAGCAGGCTGACCTTGGTCGTGGTCTTCCCGAGGGTGCCGAAGGCGAGGTTGAGGCTGCCGTCGGCGTTCAGCTCGGTCAGGCCGAAGGCTCCGGCCCCGATGATGTTGAACGGGTCGATCGACTGCGCCAGTCCGGCGAGGACGATCTTGCCGTTGTTGCCGCCGTTGGTCAGGGCGATGCCGAACGCGAGGTCGGACAGCAGGCCGAAGGAGACGTGGGCGGAGCCCGCCGTGCCGAAGGTGGTGTCCAGGCTGCCGTCGGTGTTGAACCTGGCGGCGAGGAAGTTGGTGTTGGCGGTGAGGACGTTGACGTTGAAGCCGCCGGTGACTAGCTTGCCGTCGTTGCGCTGCGCGAGGCCGAAGAAGTGGCTGGAGGCGCCGAGCTGCAGGGTGGTGAGCCCGAGCCCGCCGCCGAAGGTGGTGTCCAGGGAGCCGTTGGTGTTCAGGCGCACCAGCAGGGCGTTGGGCCCGGCCGCGCCCGCGCCGACGATCTTTCCGTCGGGCTGGACGACCAGGCCGCGGATGCCGTCGCCGAGGCCGCCGGAGACGTTGAGCAGGACCTTGCCGCCGGTGCCGAAGGAGGTGTCGAGCGTCCCGTCGGTGTTCAGGCGTGCGATCGCGATGTTGGCGGTCTGCTCGTTCGGGCCGGCGAGGCCCGCGACGACGATCTTCCCGTCGGAGGGCTGGATCGCCACGGCCCGGGCGAAGTTGGTGTTGGGCACGGGGAGGAACGAGAAGGTGACGGTGCCGGGGACGGGGCTGGTGGCCCCGAAGGTCGTGTCCAGGGTCCCGTTGGTGTTGTACCGGGCCAGGGCGAACTGGGCGTTGCCACCGGCGGCCGGGATGTTGAGTCCGTCGCGGCCGGCGGTGACGATCTTCCCGTCGGAGGGCTGGATCGCCAGGGCGTTGGCGAGGTCGGGGAGCGAGGGCGTGGCCCCGAAGTCGGTGACCACCTTGCCGCCGGTGCCGAAGGTGGGGTCCAGGGCTCCGGGCACGGCACTGGCGGGGACGGCGGTGACGAGGGCGATGGCTATGCCGGCCGCGGCGGCGAGCCGGCGCGCGCTGATCGTGCGCATGACAATTCCTTCTCTCGCTGAGGGTGGGGGCCGGGAACGGGGGCCCCGATGGGCGGTGTTCGGCTCGCCGGCGCGCTCCGTGCGCGCATGCGCGAGCGGGCTTGAGGGAGAGGTCGTGCGGACTGTTTGACGGCGCAGCGGCGTGAGGGGGGCGGCCTGTGGGCCTGGGGGTCACGCCGTGCAGGGAGGACGGTTCCGTCCGGGGCATCAGGTGGCGTTCGACGCCTGCCCGGGCAACACGGGGCCGCCCCTTCGTTGGCATATGCCGGAGGCTCAGGCCTGCGGCCAGTGCTGCGAAACCGGCCGCGTCGCCATCATGGGCCACTGGCACATGCCAGGACAACCCCTGTCGGCCACCTGCTTCGGGACTTCCCGGTAGGGCGTGACGGGTCCTGACCGAACCATTGGAATCATCCAACTCGCCGATATAACAAAGGAGTTGGGTGGATCAGCCGCCCGCCGCCGCGAGGTGGGCGAGCACCGGGGCGGCGCCGTCCTCGGTGGCGAGGCGGTGGGCGAGGTCGGCCGCTCTGCGGCGGTGGGCCGGTTCGGAGAGGCAGGCCGTGATGGCGTCGCCGAGGTTCTCGGCGGTGAGGTCCTGGAACGGCAGGGGGCGAGAAGCGACGCCCAGCTCGTGCAGCCGGGAGGCCCAGAACGGCTGGTCGGCCATCACGGGGACGGGTACGGCGGGCACGCCGGCCCGTAGTCCCGCCGCCGTGGTGCCCGCTCCGGCGTGGTGGACGACGGCGGCGGTGCGGGGGAGGAGCCAGTCGTGGGGCAGCTCGCCGACGGTCAGGACGTCGGGGCCGTGCCCGCCGAGTCCGGCCCACCCCGCCTGGACGATCGCGCGCACGCCGGCTCGCCGTACCGCGCCGGTCACCAGCTCGCCGAGCCGTTCGCCCTGCCCCGGCGCCATGCTGCCGAAGCCGATGAACACCGGGGGCGGGCCGGCCCGGAGGAAGTCGGCCAACTCGGCCGCGGGGCGCCAGCCTTCCGGCCGCGCGGGCCACCAGTAGCCCGTCACCTCGACCCCGGCCGGCCAGTCCGCCGGGCGCGGCACCACCAGCGGGCTGAAGCCGTGGAAGACGGGACGGATGTCCGCCGGCGACGGGGACGGCGCGCCGACGGGCAGTCCGAGGCCCCCGCGCAGCCGGTTCACGGCGTCCGCGAAGAACCCGTCCGCGCGGCTGAGCACGCCCCGGCCTGCGGCGAGGTTGTCCTCCGGACCCGGCGGGCCGGTCTCCGGCGCGCCCGGCAGCGCGAAGTGCCGGGTGGCGAACGCCGGTGCGAGGTAGGTGCCGACGACGGGGACGCCGAACGCCTCGCCGGCCGCGCGGCTGAACGGCGCCGGGCCGAACGCGGTGAGCACCAGGTCGGTGCCGTCCGCGACGGCCCGCGCCACCCCGTCGGCGAGCCCTTCCACGTACGCCCGCGACGCCTCCCGCGCCTGCTCCGGCGACGCCGTCCGGGCCCGGACCAGCTCCTGCGGGTCGCCCGGCACCGGCCGGTGGCCGAGGCCGCACCCGCCGATCAGTGCGGCGAACGGCGGGTGGGCGGCCACGGTGACCTGGTGGCCCGCCTCCAGCAGGCGCCGCCCCAGGCCGGTGAAGGGCGCGACGTCCCCCCGCGAACCGGCGGTGACGATCAGGATCCGCATGCGGTGGTGCTCCTCGACGGCGGACGGACTGCTGCCCTGGCGGCGCGGGCCTCCTCTGCGGGATCTCCTGCGCCCCCGGCTCCCACACGTCCTGCGCCCGCACGTCAGCCGAACAGGTGACGCCCGCCCCGTCGGCCCCCGCCGCCGCTCAGCGGCAGAACTCGGCCTCCGCCAGTCGGCGTTCGCCCTCGACCCAGTCGGCGTTGGTGTTGAACGCCGCCACGTGCCGGCCGTCGCGGGTGGTCAGCGCCACCGTCGACGACCCGTGGATGGTGCCCATGTGCCCCCAGACGGTGACGCCGCAGCCGAGCCGCACGCTGCTGATGCCCAGCCCGGGGCCGCCGGCGGCGGGGAGCATCTCGTCCAGCTCGGCCTGCGGCAGCAGCCGGCCCCGCGCCAGGGCGGAGTAGAAGCGGGTCAGGTCGGCGGTCGTGGAGATCATCTCGCCGGCCGCCCCGCCCCACGAGGGGTTGAGTTCGGTGGTCTCCAGCGGTGTCGGAGAGCCGCCGAACAGCTTGGAGTAGCCGAGCGCGTGCGGGCGGGGGAGGCCGACGGCGGTGCCGGGCAGGGTCGTCGCGGAGAGGCCGAGCGGCCGGACGATCCGCTGCTCGATCGCCTCCGCGTACGGGCGGCCGGTCACCGCGCCGATGATCATCCCGGCCAGGAGGTAGTTGGTGTTGGAGTACGAGCGGGAGGTGCCCGGCGGGAACAGCGGCGGATGGGCGAGCGCCGTCCGCACCAGTTCCTCGGGCGGGTAGGTGTCGAAGCGGTGGACCAGGAAGGCCGGGCTCGCCAGGCGCTGGATCATCACCGGGTCCTCGTCGAAGGAGAACAGCCCGCTGGTGTGCCCGAGCAACTGCCGGACCGTGATCGCCGACCCGTCGTTGCCGTTGCCCCGGACCACGCCGGGCAGCCACCGTTCCACCGGGTCGTCCAGGTCGAGCCTTCCCTCGGCCCGGAGTTGGAGCACCACGGTCGCGGTGAAGGTCTTCGTCACGCTCCCGATCCGGAACCGCTCCCGGGGCGACCGGGGTTGTCCGCTCGCGGTGTCGGCCACTCCGACGGCCGCCGACCAACTGCCGTCGCCCTCGTGGACTCCGGCTATCGTCCCGGGCAGCCCCTCGGCCCGGACGAGCTCCGCCATCGCCGCCCGCGTCGCACCGTGGGCACCGTGCCCGCCGCTGCCGTGCCCGCCGTACCCGCCCTGGGCGCCGGCCGCCGCGGCCGACGTCACCGTTCCCATGGTCACCGCGGCGGCCACCGCCACCACGCCGAACCCGCGCCGAAGCGCGCCCTGCCGAGCCATACCGACCTCCGAGGTCCGAATTGCCCGCCCCCCGCCGACGGGCCAACGGCCGGGCCGCCCATGGTGGTTCCCGTTCCTCAGGCGCCGGCGGGAACCGTCCAGCGACCGAGCTTCTCCGGGTTGCGCACGGCCCAGATGCGGGTGATCCGGCCGTCCACGAGGTCGAGGGCGGCGACCGTCGCCGTGACGCCGTCGCGCTGGGCGACCAGGCCGGGGGCGCCGTTGACGGTGCGCTCCAGGAGGGTGAGGCCCGGCGCCTTCCCGGCCATCAGGACCAGGTACCGGGCGATCCGCGCCCCGCCCTCGACCGGGCGGACCGCGGCGCCGACCAGGCCGCCGCCGTCGGCGACCATCGTGGCGGCCGGGTCGAGCAGGCCGACCAGCGCCTCGATGTCCCCGGCCTCCCACGCCTCCCTGAAGTGCCGTACCGCAAGAGCCTGTTGGCTCTGCCCGGCGGACGGTACCCGGGCGGCGCGGACCCGTCTGCGGGCCGAGGAGGCCAGCTGGCGGCAGGCCGCGGGCGTCCGGTCGACGATCGCGGCGATCTCCGGGAACGGGTAGCGGAAGACGTCGTGCAGGACGAACACCACCCGCTCGGCCGGTGTCATCGACTCCAGCACGACGAGGAAGGCCATGCCCACCGACTCGTCCAGGGTGATCCGGTCGGCCGGGTCGGCGGGCCCGCCCCCGGCGCCGCCGAGCCACTCGGTGCGGTCGGGCAGCGGCTCGGGCAGCCACTCGCCGACGTAGCGCTCGCGCCGTACCCGCGCCGAGCCGAGCACGTCCAGGCAGACCCGGCTGACCACCGTCGTCAGCCAGGCGCCGGGCGCGGCGACCGCCTGGCGCTGCGCCGGCGGCATCGCGTACCAGCGGGCGTAGGCCTCCTGCACGGCGTCCTCGGCCTCGGCCGGTGAACCGAGCATCCGGTAGGCGAGGTTGATCAGATGGCGCCGTTCGCCGACGGCCGCGTCCGCAAGCGGCCGTTCGGAACGCTCGTACTCACCGCTCATGCCGGTCGCCCCCCGTTGGTGCCCGCCCGCCTCACACTTCGCGGGCCTGCGTCGTCGAATCACCGGGACACTACCGACCAACCGCCGCGAGGCAGGAAGAGGGACCGCATCATGGTCATTCCGACGAGTGCCGAACCGAGTGCCGCACCGGACGCCGCAGCCAGCGCGGCACCGGACCCGGCACCGGGCGCCGCACCGACCGCCGCCGGGCGCCGCGGCTTCACCTTCCTCCAGGTCACGGTCGCCCTGCAGACCCTGGCGATCCTCTTCCAGGCCTCCACCGCCGGCCTGCTGCTCTCCACCACCTACGGCGAGACGCTGCACAGCGTCGGGGCGCGGGTGATGTACGGCGCCTCGATGCTCTACCTGCTGGCCGCGATCCTGGCCTGGCGCCCGGGCGGCGGCCCGGCCCGCCCGGTCCTGTACGCCACCGGGTTCCTGGTGCTCGCCTCGGTCCAGGTGGTGCTGGGCGTCGCCCACGAGCCGGCGCCGCACGTGCCGCTGGGCGTGGTGATGTTCGGCCTGAGCCTCCTCGACCTGGGCCGCGGCCTGTCCGCCGCCAGGCACCGCGCCTGACGAACCCGCACCGGGCGTGGCCCGGATCACAGGAACCCCGGGAGCCGTGCGGGCAGGTCAGGGCATGAGCACTACTCCTGTACCCCGCCGGAACGTTCTCCGGGCCCTGGCCGTCTCCGTCGCACTGGTCGGCGGTGTGACGCCCGGTTGGGGCGGCGCGGCCTTCGCCGCGGAGCCCGAGACGTACACCCTCACCATCCGGCACGTCGACCGCTCCGGCCACGCGCCGGAGAAGTACCGCACCGCCGTCGCCGGGCTCTCCGGCGCCGGCGCGGGCACACGCGAGGCGGTGGAGCGGGAGGACGCCTCCGGCGTCAGCACCATGCGGCTGCCCAAGGGCCGCTACCTGCTGGAGAGCAGCCTGTACACCAAGCGGGCGGCGGACGGCACCGACTGGATCGTCCAGCCCCGGCTCGACCTCGACCGCGACACCACCGTCACCGTCGACGGCCGGACCACCGTCCCCGTCGACGTGCGGCCGCCCGACGGCTCCGCGCGCATGCTGAACAGCGGGATGTTCGTCGAGGTCACGCACGAGGGAACCACCAGGAGCGCCAGCATCGTCAACGCGACGCCGACCCTGCGCACCGCCCACCTGGGGCCGGAGGCCGAGGCGGGGTCGGTGCGGCAGTGGTTCGACGCGTACTGGATGGGCGACACCGCCGGCTACGCGCTCGGCCAGACCTTCTCCGACAGCCGCGTGCTGACCGGGCTCACCCACCACTACACCGTGCAGGAGCTGGCCGCCCTGCAGATCCGCGGCGGCGCCAGGCCGGGCGCCGGGGGGAGGGCGTCGTACGAGCTGTCGCCGACCCCCGGACAGGGCGCCGGGCCGACCGTCGGCGCCCCGCTCGTCATGACGGTGCCCGGCGCCGCCACCTTCTACGTCACGCCCGGGCGCGGCACCTGGGACGTCACCTTCGCGGCCCCCGGAACCCCCGGCGGGCGGACGAACTTCTACTCCGCCAACCGCATCGCCGTCCGGTCCGGAACCGTGACCACGCGGACCTTCGACAACCCGCTCTTCGGCCCGGCGCTCACCGACCGCCCCGGCGTCGAGCGCGCCGGCGACACGGTCACGGTGAACCTCCCGCTGCTCGCCGACGGCGACGGCCACGTGCCGTCGGCGCCGTCCTTCGACACCGCGTACACCTCGCTGTACCGGGACGGCGTGCTGGTCGGCACCCGGTCCGGCGCGGACAGCGCGGCCGGGCGCGCCGAGTTCACCGTGCCCCCGGGGCCGGCCTCGTACCGGCTGGCCGCCACGGTGACCCGCAAGGCGGCGAGCGGGGCGACCAGCCGGGTGAACGCCTCCTGGACCTTCGCTTCGGCCACGACCGGTGGAGCGGACCCGGCGCCGGTGCCGGTGAGCGTCGTGCGGTTCACGCCCGAGCTGAGCGCGGCCGGCACCGCGCCGGCCGGAAGCCCGATCCGGGTGCCGGTCACCGTGCAGGGCGCCGCCGCCGACGGCCGCGTCCGCGCGCTGACCGTCTCGGCGTCCACCGACGGCGGTTCCTCCTGGACCCGCCTGCCGGTCGAGGCCGGCGCCGTCACGGTCCGGAACCCGGCGGCGGGCGTCGGCGTCTCGCTGCGCGCGGAGCTGACCGACACGGACGGCAACACCCTCGACCAGACCGTCTACGACGCCTACCGCACCGAGTGACCCCGGCTTCCGCCCCGCCGGAGGCGATCCGGCGGGGCGGAGCGCGGATTCGCGCCATCGAGGGGTCGAATCCGGTACGCCTGAGGGGATTTCGGTCCGGTCGGGAGTGAGGGGCGGGCCGCGTGGAAGCATCTGCCATGTGAAGCGTGACATGGCACATCCTTGCAGCCCCTCCTGTCCTCGAAGGAGAGAAATCCGATGAAGCGTCTCGTCGCGGTCCTCGCGGCCGGTGCCGCACTGTCCGGGCTCGGTGTCGCGGGCGCCACCCAGGCCGCAGCCCGGCCCTCGGGCGCGACCACGATCCCGTCGACGACCACCTGCGGCTACGGCGTCGGGACCCAGGTCTGCCTGACGACCGACGGCCGCCTCGCGTCGGCCACCGGCTGGGTGGGACCGGCCGGCGGGCCCCCGCAGACGGCCGACTTCGAGCTGGAGCTCCGCACCACCGACGGCGGCATCCTGGAGCGCGAGGACCTCGGCGCCGTCGTGTCGTCCAGCGGGATCACGGTCGGCCCGGTGGCGAGCACCGTCCCGTGCGGCGTCGGCATCACCGCCACCTTCACCACCACCAGGCCGGGCCGGCCGACGGTGAGCGCCACGGTCACGGTGCCGGCCGTCTGCTGAGCCCCGGTCGGTCCTCGCGCCAGGCGCGCAGGCCGGGTGGCGGGGTGAGGCCGAACTCCGCCTCCAGCACCGCCCGGACGCCGCGCTCGCCGTCGAGCTCCTCGACCGTCGCCGTGCCGTCGTGCGCGGTGCGGGTGAGCCTGGTGCCGTCGAGGGAGAGGTGGCCGTCGGGGAGGGTCCGCTGCACGAAGAGGCGGCGGAACCGCGAACGCGGGTGGGTGGCCACGTACCAGTTGGCGACGCCGATGTCGGGCACGGGCGCCGGGTCGCGGGTGAACGACACCAACTCCCGCCACCCGTCGCCCGACCGGATCTGGAGCACCCACACCGGCACCGTCCCGTCCGCCTCCTCCAGGACCAGCCGGTGCCGCCGGCCCCGGCCCTCCCGGGCCAGGCCGGGGATCATCGGCAGCGGCTCCAGCAGCGCGTCGACCGACCCGAACCCGACGTCCACCAGCTGACGCGTCCCGCCCGCCCCGGGCACCCGCACGGCCAGCACCAGATGGGTGCGCGGCCGCACCTCCCCGGGGCGGGCGCCGGCCCGCACCCGCCCGGTGTGCCGGGCGACGTCGTAGCCCAACTGCTCCAGCACGGCGGCGAACAGCGTGTTGTGCTCGAAGCAGTACCCGCCGCGCGCGCCCGTGACGATCTTGGCCTCCAGGTCGGCCACGTCCAGCGACGGCACCGTGCCCACCACCACGTCGATGTTCTCGAACGGGACCGCCAGCACGTGCGCGTGCTGCAACCCCCGGAGCGTGGCCACCGTGGCCGCCCGCCCGCCGTCCCACCCGATCCGCGCGAAGTACTTGTCGAGGTCGACGCTCATACCTCCACCGTACGGATCGGGCGCCCCCGGGACCTCCGGCCGCGGTTCGGCCCGCTCCCGGCCCGGCGACCTAGGACCCGGGGCGCGGAGCACCCGGCCCGCCGGCCGTTACGCAGCCGATGAGCCGCTGTGACACGACCGGCCGGGGACCGCGACACGGGCTTTCTACCGTCGGTCTCGACGCACCGGCCACACCGGCCGGACCCCGCGTCACCGAACGAATGGAGAGTTCGCATGGCCACGCGTACGACCAGGAACCGTGCCGTTCTGCGGCTGTCGGCCGTCTGCGCCCTCACCGGTGCCGCGCTGCTGACCGCCGTCACGGGCGGGCAGGCCTGGGCCGACGGCGGCTCCGGTGCCGCCACCCCGAGCGCCGCCCCGACCGTCGCGACCGCGCCCGCCTCCCCGAGCGCGCCCGCCCCCGCCGCCCCGGCCGCGAGCCCGGCCCCGGCGAAGCCGACGGTCTCCCCGCTGCCGAAGGACGCCACCCGCCCCGTCAACCCGCTGCCGTCGCTCACCCGCGACGCCACCGGCAAGGAGGCCCAGCCGGTGGCCCCGTCCGACGCCAAGCCGCAGGTCCGTGAGGTGCCCAAGGGCGCCGCCCAGGCCGGCGACGGCTCCACCGCGGGCGACTCCTCCGGTTTCAAGCTGGCCGCCGGCGGCGCGGTCGCCGCCGTCGGCGCCGGGGCGCTCGGCTTCGCCGTGCTGCGCCGCCGCTCCGGTGCGCGCGGCTGACGACGGCCACCGGGGCGGGCGTCGCCACGGGCACCGTGCCCGGCGTGCCCGGCACGGCGGGCCGAGGCCGGGCGGGCTGAACCGGAGCGTCCTCGGGGCGGCCGGGCTGCTCTGCCTGGTGCTCGGCACGACGGTCGCGCTCTCGGACCAGCGGGAGCCCCCGGTGGTCAGGGTGGAGACCTCGGCCCGTCAGGGCGCGGGGGGCGCGACGGCGGCGGGAGGCGCGGGGGACACCACGCCGATCGCCACCGGCACCGCGGGCGGCACCGCCACCGGTGGGCGAACCACCGCGCCGCGCCCGTTCGCGGCCTCACCGCCGACCCGCCTGCTGGTGCCGGCGGCCGGCGTCGACGCCCCGGTGACCGGCCTCGGCCTGAACGCCGACGGGACCGTCGAGGTGCCGGCCGCCGACCGGGCCGACGAGGCCGGCTGGTACCGCAACGGCCCGACGCCGGGCGAGACCGGACCCGCCGTCCTGATCGGTCACTACGACACGGCGCGCGGCCCGGCGGTCTTCCGGGGGCTGCCGAAGTTGCGGCCGGGTGACCTGATCCAGGTACGGCGGGAGGACGGCGGCACGGTGGACTTCCGGGTCCGCGAGCTGGTCCAGGCCGCCAAGGACGCGTTCCCGACCGACACCGTGTACGGCGACACGGCGGCGCCCGAGCTGCGCCTGATCACCTGCGGCGGCCGGATCGGGGCCGACGGGCACTGGACGGACAACATCATCGTCCTGGCGGACCTGGCCGGCCCTTCCGGCCCTTCCGGCCCCGCCGGCCCCGTTGGTCCCGCCGCCGACCCCGCACGCCCGGCCGCCTCCGCCGGCTGACCGGGCTGCGGCTACTCTGCCGGACGGCACCCGTCGGGGAACCGACGGGTGCCGTCCGGACGACCTACCACCGGACACGAACGAGCACATCACCCCAGACCAGGAGGGACACCGGAGGATGAGCACCACTGCCACCCGCCGCACCCCCGGCCGTCCGGCCGCCCTCCTCCTGGCCCTGCTCGCCGCCGTGCCCCTCGCCCTCGCGGCCGGCTGCGCCGCCCCCGGCGAGCTGCGCGACCACGGCACGGCCGCGGCCGTCACGCCCTCGCCCGCCAGCATTCCGCTCTGGCCAGGCCAGGCCACCGCCCCGCCGCCCGATCCCGTGACGGTCCGCACTCCGGAGCCGTCGCCGCAGCCGGTCCCGGACCTGACCGTCACCGGGCAGGACGTCACCACCGTCGACGTCCGCACCCTGCTGGCCAAGGACCCCGGCGTGAGCCAGGAGGAGCGGCGGGCGCTCGAACCCTGCGCGGGCTGCGAGGTCCGCGACGCCGAGTACCGCGACCTCACCGACGACGGCCGGCCCGAACTGCTGGTCGTGGTCGGCCTCGCCGACATCGACGTGCTGCATGTCTACACCGCGTCCGGCGACCGGCTGCTGCCCGTCCTGAGGGTGCAGCTGCTGAAACGGTTCAGCGCCGCGACGATCGGCACCGAGCTGTGGCTGTACGAGTCCACCACCAGCTGGTCCCGGACCAGCCGCCTCTACCAGTGGGACGGTGCGCGGCTCGTCCTGACCGACCAGAAGGTCCAGGGCATCGGGCCGACCACGGAGCCCGAGCCGACGCCGCCCGCCGTCGAGAAGCCGATCGGCGCCACCCGCCCGCCCGGGACCGACGGCGGGGTCGGCGTGTCGCCCGTACCCCTGCCGGCCACGCCCTCGCTCCGCCGGCCGACGGTCCCGGCCCCGGGCGTGCCCAAGGAGCCGCAGCCGGTCCGTCCGTCCATGCCCACCGCGACGCCGTTCGTCCGCCCGGAGACCACGCCATGAACCACACGGCACCCAGCCACCCCCGCATCCTCATCGTCGAGGACGACGAGGTTATCCGGGAGGCGACCCGGATGGCCCTGGAACGCTACGGCTTCCCGGTCTCCACGGCCGCCGACGGGCTGGAGGGGCTGGAGATGTTCCACGCGGTGCGGCCCGACCTGGTGCTGCTCGACGTGATGCTGCCGCTGCTCGACGGGGTCGGGCTCTGCCGGCGGATCCGGGAGGAGAGCCAGCTGCCGATCCTGATGATGTCGGCGCGCACCGACCCGGTCGACGTGGTGTCGGGACTGGAGGCGGGCGCGGACGACTACGTCGTCAAGCCGTTCGAGAGCGCGGTGCTGGTGGCGCGGATCCGCACCGTGCTGCGCCGCATCCGCGTCGTCCCGGCCGCGCCCGTTCCCGACCCGGCGCCCGTTCCCGACCCGGCGCCCGCTCCCGAGCCCACGCCTGTTCCCGAGCCCACGCCTGTTCCCGCGCCGGCACCCGAATCCCGCACACCCGTGCGCAGCTTCGACGGCCTGGAGGTGGACACCGACTCCATGGAGGTCCGGGTGCACGGCCGGCTCGTCCCGCTCACCCCCACCGAACTGCGCCTCCTTCTGGAGTTCACCGCCGCGCCCGGCATCGTGCTGGAGCGCGCCGTCCTGCTGGAACGGGTCTGGGACTACGAGTGGGGCGCCGACACCCGGGTGGTCGACGTCCATGTGCAGCGGCTGCGCGCCAAGATCGGCGGCGGGCGGATCGAGACCGTCCGCGGCTTCGGCTACAAGCTGCGGCGCTCCGAATGACGCTGCGCCGCCAGATCGCCACCGCCGTCGCCGCCATCTCCGTCCTGGTCGCGGTGGCGGTCGGGCTGCTCGTCCACCAGGCGATGGTCCGCCAGCACGTCGACCAGGCGCGCGGCTCCGCGCTCACCGCGCTGGACGCGGCGCTCGGCGCCTACCAGCGCAACGAGGACGTCGCCGCCGGCGGTCGCCGCGCCGCGCTGAACGACCCGGCGCTGCCCGAGCGGCTGCGCACCCTCGCGGCCGGGGGACGGCGCGGGTCGCTGCTCGCCGAGGGGCCCGGGGGCGAGTCGATGTGGGCGGCGGGCGCCGTCCACGGCGGGGTGCTCTCCGTCCGGCTCGACTTCGCCCAGGACCGGCGGTCGATCGCCGACCTGGACCGGATCATCCTGATCACCGTCACCGCCTCGGTCTTCACCACCGTGCTGGTCGGGGTGCTGGTCGCGGACCGGATCAGCCGGCGGCTGCGGAGGGCGGCGACGGCGGCCCGGGGCATCGCCTCCGGGCGCACCGACACCCGGATCGGCGAACTCGTCGACGGCCGGGACGAGGTCGCCGACCTCGCGGCGGCGGTCGACCTGATGTCCCGGGAGCTGCACCGGCGCCTGGAGGACGAGCAGCGGTTCACCGCCGACGTCGCCCATGAGCTGCGCACCCCGCTGACCGGGCTGGTCACCGCCGCCGAACTGCTGCCCCCGGGGCGGCCCACCCAGCTGGTGCAGAACCGGGTGCAGGCGCTGCGCGGACTGGTCGAGGACCTCCTGGAGGTCTCCCGGCTGGACGCCGACGCCGAGCTTCCCGACCTCTCGGCGGTGCCGCTGGAACGGGCGGTGCGGCGCACGGTCACGCTGACCGGCCTGGACGTGGCCGTCGAGGTGGCGGCCGACGCCTCCGTCCGCACCGACCTGCGCCGACTGGACCGCATCCTCGGCAACCTCCTCCTCAACGCCGACCGCCACGGCGGCGGCACCATCCACCTGCGCGTCGACGGCCACCGGATCACCGTCCGCGACCACGGCCCCGGCTTCCCCGAGGAACTCCTGCGCGACGGCCCCCAGCGCTTCCGCACCAGCGTCCGCGAACGCGGCAAGGGCCACGGCCTCGGCCTCACCATCGCCCAGGGCCACACCCGCGTCATCGGCGCCACCCTCACCTTCACCAACCACCCCACCGGCGGCGCCCTCGCCACCCTCACCCTCCCACCCGCCCCCGAGCACTGATCGGAAACGGCCAACTGCGAACACGGGTGCTCAGGTTCGACGGTGAGGCGGTCGTCGTCCGGGGGTGCACCCGCTCCGCTCGCGGAATCTCCTGGATCGGCGCGGAGCCGGCCGACCACATCAACCTCCTGCGCGAGTACGCGTCCTGACGGTGCCCGTTGCCGTCCGCGCGGGGGTGGCGCGGCACTCCCGGGGGGTCCGGAAAAAATTCTTGGTTGGTGTGCAACCACTCTGTCCCGTCGGATGTCTGACTGTCTGCAAGGTGCGGGAGCGCCTTGGAAGCACGGCCCGGAGAGGGGTTCACGGGCCGGTGTGATTTCCGTGCGAATCATCATGTGCTGACGCCTGACGGTGCGGCAGACCAGGGGGGAAGTTTCTATGCGAACAATTATTTCGGGCCGTCCTCGCAGCGCGCGCCGCACGGCCGCGCGGGCCGCCGCCGCCACTGTCCTCGCGACCGCTCTGGCGGGCGGGACCGTCCTGCTGTCGGCGCCCGCCGCGCTCGCGAACGACTCGGTGCGCTCGGCGAAGCTCAGGGTCAACGCCCCGGCCGCGGTCGGGGGCGCCGGGCAACCGGTCGAGTTCACCGAGACCATCACCAACACCGGTTCCAGGGCGGCCGTCTTCGGCCTCGCCCTGAGCACCACCAGCGACATGGGCACGCCGCCGCACGGGATCGCCATGGAGGTCCGTGACCGGAAGAACGGCAAGTGGAGGCCCATTGCGCTGGACACCGGCGTCCACGACGGCAAGGTGAGCTACTCGGCCTATCTGCCCGTGGACGTGACCATTCCGGCACGCGGCAGCGTGACGGTCCAGTTGCGGATCGGCGCTCCGATGGGCCGGCCGCACGACGGTGCGAGCAACGGTGGGATGCAGTCGATCGACCTGCGGTCCGCCGTGGCCGCCCCCGGTTCGTGGGTGGCAATGGACCAGGTGACCAGGACGATCAAGGTCCAGAACATCGCGCCCTCGCTGTCCCGCGTCCCGTCCACCGCGGTCGCGGGCGGTGCGCCCATCGAGTTCGACGCCGTGCTGAAGAACCCCACGCCCTCGAACTACGTCAATGTCGCCAACGTTCTGTTCGTCGACCCGCACGCCACCGTCCAGGTCCGTCGGCCGAACGGCACGTGGACCACGCTGAAGAAGGTCTACAACGGCATTCCCGGCGAGAGCCCCGGCGTCTACCTCCAGGGCCGGGACTCCGGCATCCGCGCCAAGTCGACGGCCACCGTCCGGGTCCGGGTGTCGTACGACGCCAGTACCCCGCTCGGGCCGACGGACCTGGGCCGGTGCGTCTTCGTCAACGAGAGCCCGAAGCTGCCGTTCCGGGGGACGACGACCTGCGCCAAGGGTGCCACCGTGCAGATCGTCGCGCCGGGCGGCAAGGGGACCAAGGGCGCCAAGGGGCAGGCGCCCGTGAAGTCGGCGCCCGCCGGCAAGGGCAACCCGGCCGGCAAGTAGGGCCCGGTGGCGGTACCAGGGGGCGGCTCCGGCGACTGCCGGGGCCGCCCCGCTCCGTTTCCGCTCAGCCGGCCCGGGCGCCGGAGAGCGCCGGCGGGTGCCAGCCGTAGGTGGGGGTGGCGCGGTTGAGGAGGATCCGGTCGGGGAGCAGGCCCGCGGCGGTGATGGCGAGGTCGCGGGCGAGGACCGAGAAGGGCGAGCGGCGGGCGACCAGGGCGCCGACGGAGCGGGAGCCGTTGACGATGGCGGTGGTGCGGGGGAGCCGGGCGGCGGTGTAGCCGGGGAGGCCGGCGGCGAGGTCCACGCCGGGGTGGACGCCGGCGGCCAGCACGACCGCGTCCTCGACGGCCTGGCAGGCGCCCTGGCCCTGGAAGGGGCACATGGCGTGCGCGGCGTCGCCGAGCAGGGCGACCCGGCCGTGGTGGAAGGCGGGCAGCGGTTCGGCCATCTCCCAGACGTCGTGCCGCAGCACCCTGGCCGGGTCGGCGGAGGCGAACAGTTCGGGGACGGGCGCGCACCAGCCGCCGTAGCGGCGCAGGAGTTCGGCGCGTTCGTCGCCGTCGGCGGCGCGGGCGCCGGCCGGGGCGAGGGCGGCGCCGTAGACGTACACCCGGCCGTCGGCGAGCGGGACGACACCGGCCAGCCGGCCGCGGCCCCAGACCTCGCCGGCGGCGAACGGCGGGCGCGGCGGGCGGGCGATCACCGAGCGCCAGGTGGTGAAACCGGAGTAACGCGGGCCGGGGTGGTGGGGGAAGAGCAGGCCGCGGGTGGCGGAGCGGATGCCGTCGGCGCCGACGACCAGGTCGGCGGACTCCTCGCCGTCGGCGGTGCGGACGACCGCGGCGGTGCGGACGACGGCGGGGGTGCGGGCGTCGCCGGGTTCGACGAGTTCGGCCCGCGAGCCGGTGCGGACGGTGTCGGCGGGCAGGGCGTCGACGAGGGCCTCGATGACGGCTGCGCGGGCGACGGCGATCGGTTTCTCGCCGAAGAAGGCCTCGACGGCGTCGGTGCCGGTGCGGGCGAGCCAGCGGCCGGAGGGGCGGCGGATGCCGATGGCGGGGTACGGGGCGGCGAGGGTGCGCAGGCGTTCGCCGACGCCGAGGCGGTCCAGGGCGCGCAGCGCGTTGGGGGCGAGGGCTAGGCCGGCGCCGACGGGTTCGAGCGAGGCGGCGCGTTCGTGGACGGTGACCGGGACGCCCTGGCGGTGGAGGGCGAGCGCCGCGGTGAGGCCGCCGATCCCGCCGCCGATGACGACGGCGCGCGGGGACGACGGCTCCGGCAGGTCGCGGTGGTCCATGGAGGCTCCTCTCGGACACCGGAACTACACCTGTAGTTCCGATCGCATGGGTCGACCGTACTACAGCTGTAGTGAGAATTGGTCGGCGGCCCGGGGGAGCGGCGATGATCGGACCCATGACCAGCAGCGCCGCGCCCGCCGGCCCCCAGCGCCAGACCCTGATCGCCGACACCGCCGTCGCGCTGATCGCCGAGCGCGGCCTGCGCGGGCTCACCCACCGCGCCGTCGACGAGGCGGCCGGCCTGCCGGCCGGCTCGACCTCCAACCTCGCCCGCACCCGGGCGGCGCTGCTGGAGCTGGCGATCACCCGGATCGCCGAGCTGGAGTCACCGGGGTTCGCGGTGCCGGTGACGGCGCCCACGGTCGACCACGCCCGCGAACTGCTCGCCCAGCTCGCCGCCGACGCCGTCCACCAGGCGCTCACGGTCGGCCGCGCGCTCACCGTGGCCCGCTTCGAGCTGGCGCTCGAAGCCACCCGGCGCCCCGAACTGCGCGCCGTCTACGACCGTCTGGGCGCGGGCTTCCTCACCCTGGCGACCGCCCTGCTGGTCCAGTGCGGCTCGCGCGCCCCCGAGGCGGACGCCCGCCGGCTGGTCCGCTGGGCCGACGGCGTGCTCTTCAACGTCACCGCCGGCAGCGGCGCCGGCCGCGTCCCCGGCCCGGCCGAACTCGGCGCCGAGGTCGCCTGCTACCTCGCCGCACTCCTGGAGGGCTGAACGGCGTCCAGGGCCGGGGCGAGGACGGCGAAGGCCCGGTCGGTGAGCGCGGCCGGGTCGGCGGCGCCGTCGCTGTCGCTCCACCGCTCCAGCACGGCCCCGAAGGCGGTCAGCGCCATCCCGGCGGCGAGCCGGGGGTAGAGGTCGGTGGCCGGGTCGCGGTCCAGCCGGCGGGCCAGCTCGCCCGACAGCTCCTCCCGCCACTCGGCCTGCCGCTCCAGGAAGCGGGCGTGCAGCGCGGGGGTGCGCAGGATCAGCTGGACGGCGCGCAGCGCCCGGTCGCCGTGCTCGCCGCAGGCGGCCAGCGGTACCGAGACGGCGTGCCGCAGGGCGGCCGAGGGCGGCTCGGCGGCGGGGCGGGCGGCCAGTTCGGCGGCGATGCCGGTGCCCAGGTCGGCCAGGAACCGGACGATCACGTCCTCCTTGGACGCGAAGTAGCGGAAGAACGTCCGCTTGGACACCCCGGCGCCGGCGGCGATCTCGTCCACCGTGACGGCGTCGAACCCCTGGGTCGTGAGCAACCGGAAGGCGGCTTCGGTCAGCTCGTCCACGACGAGTTGGCGCTTGCGCTGGGCCAGGCTGACGGCGGGTCGGGAGGTCACCCGACGATGGTAACGCCATGCCGGAGGTGTCACCAAGTAGCGTCTTGACACCGAGTGACACCAGAGGCAGCATCTGCCACATGAAGCCTTTGGAGCCAATGGACGGCAGTACGGGCTGGACGACCGGGCGGATCCCGGACCAGAGCGGGCGGGTGTTCGTCGTCACCGGCGCGAGCGGCGGGCTGGGGCTGGCCACGGCGCGGGCGCTGGCCGAACGGGGCGGGCGGGTGGTCCTGGCGGTCCGCGACGAGCGGCGCGGGCGCGAGGCCGCCGCCCGCATCGCCGCCGCCCTGCCGGACCCCGGCGCGGGCGAGCGGCTGGAGGTCCGCCGGCTCGACCTGGCCGACCTCGACGCCGTCCGGACCTTCGCCGGCCGGCTGCGCGCCGACCATCCCCGGCTGGACGTCCTGGTCAACAACGCGGGCGTGTTCGCCCCGCCCCGCACGCTCAGCCCGCAGGGCCACGAGCTGCAGTTCGCCGTCAACCACCTCGGCCACTTCGCCCTCACCGGCCTGCTGCTGGAGGCCCTCGCCGCCGGTCGCGACCCGCGCGTGGTGACCGTCAGCTCGCTCAACCACCGCAAGGGCCGGATCCGCTTCGACGACCTCACCGGCGCGCGCGGCTATGCGCCGATGGCCTTCTACGACCAGTCGAAGCTCGCCAACGCGCTCTTCGGGAGCGAACTCCACCGTCGGCTGGCCGCGGCCGGCAGCCCGGTGCGCAGCCTGCTCGCCCACCCCGGCTACACCGCCACCGGCCTGCAGACCGACGGACCGACCGGCCTCAACCGCCTGCTCTTCGGGCGGCTGCTCAGGCCGCTCGCCCAGCGCCCGGCGGACGGCGCGCTGCCGCAGCTCTACGCGGCGACCGAACCGGGCGCGCTCGGCGGGGAGTTCATCGGCCCGGACGGCCGGGGCGAACTGCGCGGGGCGCCGACCCGGGTCGGGCTCGCGCCGTCGGCGGCCGACGCCGGGGCGGGCCGCCGGCTCTGGGAGCTGTCGGAGGAGCTGACCGGCGTGCGGTACGGCCTGGCGGCGGCGGGAATCTGACACGAGGCGGCGGAAGTCCGAAGCCTGATGCGAGGTCGGGGGCCGGGCGCCTCGTCGACGACGATCGGCCCGCCGGCTCCGCC
>NZ_JBIBHU010000028.1:42336-114320 GCF_042957205.1 Kitasatospora sp. NPDC008115
GCCGGAGCCGCCGGAGCCGCCGGAGCCGCCGGAGCCGCCGGAGCCGCCGGAGCCGCCGGAGCCGCCGGAGCCGCCGGAGCCGCCGGAGCCGCCGGAGCCGCCGGACCCGCCGGACCCGCCGGAGCCGCCGGACCCGCCGGACCCGCCGGACCGGCCGGACCGTCCGCGGACACGCCGGGACCGCCGCCGCTGCCCGGTCCGGCCTCACCATCCGCGCCCGGTGCGGCTCCGCCGGAGCCACCGTCGGAGCCGCGCAACGCGGCGGGCAGGGCGGCGATCAGCGTGTCCACCCCGAGGGCCGGCCAGGGATCCGGCGGCACCTCCTGCGGACGGCGGGCGATGCCGGGCTTCCCAGAGCCGGAGCCCCCGTTGAGGACGATCACCTGACAAGCGGTCATCCGTTCACTCTGGAGGGGCGGTCCGGCGGAGGACCGGGCGCACTGACCGGGTCACTCGATGGTCACGCTCACCTCCATCCGGTCCGCTCCGGGTGTGCCGGCGATGTCGAGGGTGACGCCGCTCCAGGTGCCGTCGGGCTCGTTCAGCGCCGGGCGGGTGTGCTCGCCGATGCTGGTGTTGCCGAGCGACGGGTAGAGGTCGGTGTCGTCACCGCGGTTGCCCGTGCTGAAGATCTTCGCCAGGTCGCGCCGGCCGTCGGCCTGCATCAGCTCGATGGCGAGGTGCCTCTCGTCGTTGACGTTGTCGATGCTCTCGTCGACGACGTACGCGGCGATGCCCTGGTCCGGCAGGAACTTGTCCTGCCCGCTCTGGCGGCGGTACTCGACGATGATGTACTGCGTGCGGGTCATCCGCGGGCTGCGGACGAACAGGACGTCGCCGCCCTCGGAGACGGGGCGCAGGGTGATGTCCTTGGTGGTGCTGGTGACGGCCTGCGGGGTGGTCCAGCCCTGGAACATCCGCAGCATGCCGCTCGGGTACACCGGGGTGACGCCCTTGTTGCCCCAGGAGCCGGCCGCCATCAGGCAGTAGTTGCCGAGGCCGTTGGACTGGGTGAACTCGATGTCGCCGGTGTCGTAGAAGTCGGCGAAGCCGCAGGCCAGGTGGCCCCACTCGTGGCAGCAGACGCCGACCTTGCAGTCCTCGGGGACGGTCAGGAAGGTCTGCACGGCCAGGCCGGGCGCGACCGGGGTGGGGGTCTCGTTGACCCACTTGGCGCTCCACAGGGCGGCCTGCGCCAGGGCCGGCTTCTGGACCGCCTCGGCGCCGGTGCCCGCGTGGACGATGAACAGCGCGGTGACCCTGCCGTCGTCGAGGGCATCGAGGTCCTTGGTGAACTTGACGCCCTGCTTGATGGCGATGTCCAGCGCGTCGGCGGCCATGCCCTGCTCGTTCCTGGGCCTTCGGCCGAGGCCGGACTGGTTGTCCGCGTAGAAGGACAGCGGGTGCGGCAGCGTGAACCAGCCGTGCACCTCGCCCTGGACGTCGATGCCGCCGGCTCCCGGGTCGGCGGGGTCGAAGCCGCTGATCAACCGGTAGTAGTCGCGCATCGAGCCGGTGGCGAAGGTGCCGGAGCTGAACAGCAGCTCCTCGAAGTGCGCGGGGGTGTTCGCGGGGTCGTGCGGGTGGTCGGGGAAGTCGACCAGCAGCACCATGGTGCGGACCACGCCCGTGAGCTTCTTGCTCGGACGGGTGATCAGCTGGGCGTCGGTGCTGGGACCGGGGCGGGGCGATCCGTCGTCGAGGCCGATGACGTTCTCGCCGCGCACCCGGGAACGCCAGACGTAGAAGTACTGGCCGAAGGTGATGTGCTTGGGCAGCCGGCGGGTCTCGATCAGGTTCCGGTACTCGTCGTAGAGTCCCTGGAACGCCTCCGGTGACAGCGGCACCGGACAGACGTGCGGTTCGTGGGGGGTGGGGAGGTCGGTGATGGGGCTGGGACGCAGCGGGGTTAATGTGTAACGCATCGTGACGGCTCCTTCGAGCCTGCTCGCCCCGCCGGGGCGTGTGCGGCGCCACTGGGGCGTGTTCGGCGCCCCGCCGAGTGGGCGGTCGCCGGCAATCGGTCGGCTCGCCGAAAGGTGGTCGGGTCTGGCCGGTACCGGTTGCGAATGGGGCGATATGCGGTTGTCTGTCCCTATTTTGACGCCCCGCACAGCCGCCTGACCAGACCCGAGGGCCTGTCGGTTTCCGCCGGGCGGGGCTCAGCCCGCCCGGTACGCGGCGGCGGCGGCCGTGAAGGAGGCGGCGAGCTGCGGGTATCCCGCCCAGTGCAGGTGCAGATACGAAGCGTGAACATTGTCGGCGCCCGCCGCACCCGCGAATCCCTCGGTGCGCGGACCGGTCGGCAACCGCCAGCCCCAGGCGGGCCGTTCGCCGGCGCCCGGCTCGCAGACCGTCCGGTGGAACTCGTGCCCGCGCAGCCTGGCCCCGGTCGGCGCCAGCGGCGAGTCGTGCAGCGCGACCGCCTCCCGGTACCCGAGGGTCAGCCGCTCGGTCATCCGGGCCGCGGTGTCCAGCACCCCGCACATCGGCAGGCCGTCCAACTCGCGCCCGAGGTAGAGCAGTCCGGCGCACTCGGCGGAGACCGGGCCGCCCGAGGCCGCGAACGCGGCGATCGCGGCCCGCAGTTGATCGTTCGCACTGAGTTCCCGGACGTACAGCTCGGGGAACCCGCCGCCGATCACCAGGCCGGCCGTGCCCTCCGGCAGGCCCTCGGCGTGCAGCGGGTCGAACGGCACCACCTCGGCGCCGGCGGCGGCCAGCAGCTCGGCGTTCTCGGCGTACGAGAAGGAGAACGCCGCGCCCCCGGCCACCGCGATCCGCGGCGCGCCCCCGCCCGATGTACCCCTGCCCGATGTACCCCCGCCCGACGCGCCGGCCGCCACGGTCACGGGCCCGCCCACCTCCGCCGCCGGGTCCCACGGCTCGACGCCGGCCAGCGGCGGCGCCGTCCGGGCCAGCGCCAGCACCGCGTCCAGGTCCACCGAGGCGGCGACCAGCCCGCCCATGTCCGCCACCGCCCGCAGCGCCTCCGCCGACCGCTCCACGGCCGGGATCAGCCCCAGGTGCCGGGACGGCGTGGCGACCGCCGCCGAGCGCCGCACCGCGCCCAGCACCGGCACGCCCGAGCCCTCCTCCAGGGCCTCGCGCAGCAGCTGCTCGTGCCGGTCGGAGGCGACCCGGTTGAGGATCACCCCGGCCAGCCGCACCTCAGGGTCCCAGGAGGCGAAGCCGTGCACCAGCGCCGCCACCGACCGGGACTGCGAGGAGGCGTCCACCACCAGCACCACCGGCGCCCGCAGCAGCTTGGCCACGTGCGCGGTGGACGCCAGCTCGCCGCGCCCGGAGGCGCCGTCGAACAGGCCCATCACGCCCTCGACCACCGCCACGTCCGCCCCGGCCGCGCCGTGCAGCAGGAGCGGGGCGATCCGCTCCGGCCCGCACATGAACGCGTCCAGGTTGCGGCCCGGCCGCCCGGCGGCCAGCCCGTGGTAGCCCGGGTCGATGTAGTCCGGGCCGACCTTGTGCGGGGAGACGGCCAGCCCGCGCGCGGTGAGCGCGGCGATCAGGCCGGTGGCGATGGTGGTCTTGCCGGCGCCCGAGGAGGGCGCCGCGACGACGAGACGGGGGATGTCCATGGGGCTCTCAGTGCTCTCCGGCTATGACTCGACGGCTACCACTCGATGCCGCGCTGGCCCTTGCGGCCGGCGTCCATCGGGTGCTTGACCTTGGTCATCTCGGTGACCAGGTCGGCGAACCCGGTCAGCGCCTCCGGGGCGTACCGGCCGGTGATGACGACGTGCTGGCTGCCCGGGCGGTCCTTCAGCACGGCCACCACCTCCTCCGGGTCGATCCAGCCCCAGTGCATCGGGTAGGTGAACTCGTCCAGCACGTAGAAGCGGTAGGTCTCGGCGGCCAGGTCGCGCTTGACCTGCTCCCAGCCCTCCTTGGCCGCCGCCTCGCTGTCCAGCTCCATCGCGTCGGTGCGCTGGATCCAGGACCAGCCGGAGCCCATCTTGTGCCAGTCGACGGTGCCGCCCTCGCCGGAGGCGCCGAGCACCCGCAGCGCGTTCTCCTCGCCGACCTTCCACTTGGCGGACTTCACGAACTGGAACACCCCGACCGGCCAGCCCTGGTTCCAGGCGCGCAGCGCCATGCCGAACGCGGCGGTGGACTTGCCCTTGCCGGGGCCGGTGTGCACGGCGGTGATCGGCAGGGTACGGCGCTGGCGGGTCGTCAGGCCGTCGTCGGGGACGCTCTCGGGGACACCCTTGGGCATGGGGCTCAGGCCGCCTTTCGCGATGCGGTGGTGGTCGGACGGTTCTCGCGGACGAGTGAGGCGACGCCGTCGGCGCGCAGCTCGTCCAGGGTCACGGCGGTGGCGCGCAGCCGGGTCGCCAGGGTGCGGGCCAGGCCGAGCCGGACCGGGCCGGACTCGCAGTCCAGCACCACGCTCGCCACGCCCTGCGCGGCCAGCAGGCCGGCCGCCCGGTGCGCCTGGGCGACGGCGTCCCGGCCGCCGCCGGTGGCCCGGCCGTCGGTCACCACGACCAGCAGCGGGCGGCGGTCCGGGTCGCGCAGCCGCTCGACCCGCAGCACCTCGTGCGCGCGCAGCAGGCCGGCCGCCAGCGGGGTGCGCCCACCGGTGGGCAGCGACTCCAGCCGGGCCGCGCCGACCTCCACCGAGGAGGTGGGGGGCAGCGCCAGATCGGCCGCGGCGCCGCGGAAGGTGATCATGCCGATCTTGTCGCGGCGCTGGTAGGCGTCCATCAGCAGCGACAGCACCGCGCCCTTGACGGCGGTCATCCGCTGCCGGGCCGCCATCGAGCCGGAGGCGTCCACCACGAACAGCACCAGGTTGGACTCCCGGCCCTGGCGCACCTGCTCGCGGAAGTCGTCCTTGTGCAGCACCAGCGCGCGCGAGGAGCGTCCGCGCGCCACCTGGTGCGGGGCGGCGGCGCGCAGCGTGGCGCTCAGGTGCAGCCGGGTGAGCCGGCCGCGCGGGCGGCGGGCCCGGACGGTGTGGCCGCCGTCGGTCTCGGCGGGGGAGCGGCGGCCCTGGGCGCCGCGTCCGGTGCCGTCCACCGCGAACAGCCGGGTGCGGTACGGGTCGCCGGCCGCGACCGGCGCCGACTCCCGGGCGGGCGAGGGGTGCTGGGCCGGGACGGGCTGCGGGGCGGCGGCGTCCTCCCCGGCCTCCGGGCCGGGCGCCTCGACGGGCGGGCCGTCCGGACCGGAGGGCTCCGGCGCGCCGCCGCCCCCGCCGCCGTCGGGACCGCCGTCCGGGCCGCCGTCCTGCGGTCCACCGCCGTCCGGGCCGCCCTCCGGGTCCGGGTCGTCGTCCTGGGACCCCTCGGCGGCCGGGGGCGCGGGCTCCGGCTCGGGCTCGGGCTCCTGCTGGGCGTGCTCCTCCAGCAGCCGGTCCAGCTGCTCCTCGTCCAGGCCGGGCGCGTCGAACGGGTTGCGCCGGCGGCGGTGCGGCAGCGCCAGCTGGGCGGCCTTGCGGACGTCCTCCGCCAGCACCTCGGTGCGCCCGTCCCAGGCGGCCAGGGCGACGGCGGTGCGGGCCATCACGATGTCGGCGCGCAGGCCGTCCACCTCGAAGGCCGCGCAGACGGCGGTGATCTGGCGCAGCGCCGTGTCGGTCAGCTCCACCGCCGCGAGCAGCTCCCGCGCGGCGGTGATCCGCGCCGCCAGCGCCCGCTCGTCCTCGGCGAAGCGGGCGGCGAAGCCGGCCGGGTCGGCGTCGTAGGCGAGCCGCCGGCGCACCACCTCGGCGCGCTCCACCGGCTCCCGGGTCGCGGCGATCTCCACCGTCAGGCCGAACCGGTCGAGCAGCTGCGGCCGCAGCTCGCCCTCCTCCGGGTTCATGGTGCCCACCAGCAGGAAGCGCGCCGCGTGGCGCACCGAGACGCCCTCGCGCTCGACGTAGGAGCGGCCCATCGCGGCGGCGTCCAGCAGCAGGTCCACCACGTGGTCCTGGAGCAGGTTCACCTCGTCGATGTAGAGCACGCCGCGGTGCGCCTGGGCGAGCAGGCCCGGCTCGTACGCCTTGACGCCCTCGGCGAGCGCCCGCTCCAGGTCCAGCGAGCCGACGATCCGGTCCTCGGACACGCCGACCGGCAGTTCGACCAGCCGGGCCGGGCGCGCGGAGCCCGGCGCTCTGGCGTGCGCGCCGTCCGGGCACTGCGGGTCCGGCGCCGCCGGGTCGCAGGCGAAGCGGCAGCCGTCGACGGCGGTGATGGACGGCAGCAGCCCGGCCAGCGCCCGCACCATGGTCGACTTGGCGGTGCCCTTCTCGCCGCGCACCAGCACCCCGCCGACCGCCGGGGAGACGGCGTTCAGCAGCAGGCCGAGCCGCAGGTCGGCCATGCCGACGATCGCGGTGAACGGATAACGGACGTCACTCATGCATGCTCCCAGGGGCCCCGGGCGCCAGGAACGGCAGCGATCCGGCCGCCGGTACCCCGCCCTCGATCAGCTTCCACAACGCGTCGGTGTCCGCGTGCTCCTCGATCAGTTCGCCCAGCCGGTCCAGCCGGGCCTCCCGTGCGGCCGCGAACGAGGTGTCCGGCGCGGGGACGAACGCCCGGCCGGCGGCCGCCGCGACCTCCCGCAGCAGGGCGCGCCGGAAGCCGTCGTTCTCCAGCGCGCCGTGCCAGGTGGTTCCCCACACCTGGCCCGCCCGGCAGCCGTCCAGGCTGTGTCCATTGTCATCAGAGATGAACGCGTCGCCGCCCTCCACCGTGACGACGCCGTGGTGGATCTCGTAGCCCTCGACCCGCTCCCCGAACGCCTCGCCGACGGGCCGGCCGAGCACCTTCTCCGCGCCGAACCGCACCCGGGTCGGCAGCAGCCCGAGGCCGTCCACCGATCCCGCCTTCGACTCGACCTCGTCGACGATCGAGTGCGCCAGCATCTGGTAGCCGCCGCAGACGCCGAGCAGCGGCCGCCCGGCCGCCGCCCGCGCCTTGAGCACCGGTTCCAGGCCGCGTTCGCGCAGCCAGGCGAGGTCCGCGACGGTGGCCCGGGTGCCGGGCAGCACGACGAGGTCGGCGTCGGCCAACTCCTCCGGGCGGGTGGCCCAGCGGACCAGCACGCCGGGCTCCTGGGCGAGCGCGTCCAGGTCGGTGAAGTTGGACAGCCGGGGGAGGCGCAGCACCGCCACCCGCAGCACGTCCGCGCCGAGCGGGCCGCGCGCGGCGGTCCGGTCGACGACGGTGGACAGGTCGAGCGAGTCCTCGGCGTCCAGCCACAGGTCCGGCAGCATCGGCAGGGTGCCGAGCACCGGACGGCCGGTCAGCTCGCGCAGCATCTCCAGGCCGGGGGCGAGCAGCCGCGCGTCGCCGCGGAACTTGTTGACGAACCAGCCCGCCACGTGCCGCTGGTCCTCCGCCGACAGCAGCGCCAGCGTCCCGTACATCGCCGCGAAGACGCCGCCCCGGTCGATGTCGCCGACCACGACGACCGGCAGCCCGGCGGCGGTGGCCAGGCCCATGTTGGCGATGTCGCGGTCGCGCAGGTTGATCTCGGCGGGCGATCCCGCGCCCTCGCAGACCACCACGTCGAAGCGCCGGCGCAGGTCCGCCAGGCACTCCAGGGCGCGCTCCAGCAGCACCGGCTTGCGCTCGCGGTAGTCCAGCGCGCCGACCTCGGCGACCGGCCGGCCCAGCAGCACCACCTGGCTGCGACCGTCGGCTCCGGGCTTGAGCAGCACCGGGTTCATCGCCGCCTCCGGCTCCACCCGGGCCGCCTGTGCCTGCATCGCCTGCGCGCGGCCGATCTCGGCGCCGTCGGCGGTGACGAAGGAGTTCAGCGACATGTTCTGCGCCTTGAACGGCGCGACCGCGACACCCTGCCGGGCCAGCCAGCGGCAGATGCCCGCGGTGACCACGCTCTTGCCGGCGTCCGAGGTCGTCCCGGCGACCAGCAGCGCCTTGCTCATGCCCCACCCCTCCGATTCCTGATCAGCGCCGCCCGGAGCAGCAGGTGCCCGGCGACGGTCGTACCCAGGGCCAGCGCGCTCACCCGCCGGGAGAGCACACAGGCGCGTTCGATGTCGTCCACCCCGACCGGCCGCAGCTCCCCGCCCAGCACGGGACGGTGCTCCACCCTCGCGCCATACCGCAGCGTCCCGCCCAGGCGCACGCCCACCGCGCCCGCGAAGGCCGACTCGGCCTGACCGGCGTTCGGGCTGGGGTGCGCCGAGCCGTCGCGCCGCCAGACCCGCCAGGCGGTGCGCGGTTCGGGGGCGGCGGCGACCGTCAGCAGCGCGGTCAGCCGCGCGCCCGGCCAGCCCGCCAGGTCGTCCAGCCGCGCCGAGGCCCAGCCGAACCGGGCGTAGCGGGGGGAGCGGTGACCGACCATCGCGTCCAGGGTGTTCACCGCGCGGAACGCCAGCAGGCCGGGCGTGCCGGCGACGCCGCCCCAGACCAGGGCGTTGACCACGGCGTCGGCGGTGTTCTCGGCCACCGACTCGACGACCGCGCGGGCCAGCTGCCGCTCGTCCAGTGCGCTCGGGTCGCGCCCGCACAGGTGCGGCAGCCGCTCCCGGGCCGCCGTCAGATCGCCCGCCGTCAGCGAGCGGCCGATGGTGCGGGCCTCCCGGGTCAGCGAGGTGCCGCCGAGCACGGTCCAGGTCGCGGCGGCGGCGAGGGCGGCCCGGCCGAGCGGACGGCGGGCCAGCAGCCGGTCGGCGGCGAGCGCGCCGGCCGCGACGGTGCCCACGGCCAGGGCGGTGAAGGCGGTGCCGGCGGCCCGGTGGTCGCGCCACAGGAGGCGCTCCAGCCGGCCGGCGGCGGAGCCGAAGCCGGCCACCGGGTGGCCGCGGCGCGGGTCGGCGAACCGGGCGTCGGCCAGGTAGCCGGCGACGGCGCCGGCGCCGAAGGCGGCGGCCCGGCCCAGCGGGCGCACGGCAGGGCGCAGCATCGCGTGCGTGTCCTCACTCAGGGTCCGCGCCCTGGATCGACGAACCGGGGGCGAGAGTCTCCTGGCTTCCGGGTCGTACGCGCGATCCGGGCCTTCCAGCGGCTTCTGACGGCCCGCCGTGGCGTGTTCCGGTCGTGCTCCCCGGTGACAGTGGCGGGACCGCGCCGGACTCGCACCGGCTTCCTCTGCATGCCTCCGTATTGGCTGAAGGATCCCATCACGGGCCCGAACCGGGAGTCAACCGAGGTCGTGGAGGGTGTTGGTCACACGCCGGGCCACCCCGGCGGACCTGTGTGACTTTCCTCCCGGAACTACCCGGACGGCCGTGTCCTGCTGGCTTCCCCCCGCCCGCGCGAGTGGACTGAGGGGTGGGTCCAGACACCGGGCCGGACACCGAGCAGCGGGGAGCGAGTATGCGTTGGGGAATCGCGGCCACCGTGGCGGCCGCCGCCGTCGGCACCGGGGCCGCCGTCCTGGTGATCGGCCGCAGGGCGTCCGAGCGGATGGTCCGTCCGGCCGGGAGGGACCGCGCCCGGACCGGCCCGGTGCTGGTGCGCGGCCTCGGCGCCGGTCGGGCCACCTTCACCCGCACCGCGGTGAGCGAGCGCCCGGGCCGCTGGGCCGTCGAGTGGGGCGAGGACGGCCACGCGGTGGTCGAGGAGGTCCTGGAGCTCGACGAGAAGGACGTCACCCGGCGCCTGGTGCGCGCCGACCGCGGCACCCTCACCCCCGGTACCGAGGTCCGCTTCACCCCGCGCGTCCACCTCGGCGACCCGGCCCGGGCGCTCGGCCTGCCGTTCGCCGACACCGCCGTCGAGGGCGAGCTGGGCGCGATGCCCGCCTGGCGCCTGGACGGCAAGCGCGGCACCTGGGTGGTCCTGGTGCACGGCCCCGACGCCGACCGGGCGCAGACCCTGCCGGTCCTGCCGGAGCTGCAGCGCCTCGGCCTGCCCGCCCTGGCCGTCACCTACCGCGGCGACGCGGGCGCCCCGGCCTCCCCGGACGGCCTCGGCCACTTCGGCGAGGCGGAGTGGCGCGACGTCGAGGCGGCGGTGCGCACCGCCCTGGAGGCCGGCGCGGGCCGGGTCGTCC
Source organism: Kitasatospora sp. NPDC008115 (assembly GCF_042957205.1). Classification (NCBI taxonomy): domain Bacteria; kingdom Bacillati; phylum Actinomycetota; class Actinomycetes; order Kitasatosporales; family Streptomycetaceae; genus Kitasatospora; species Kitasatospora sp. NPDC008115. The sequence continues at coordinate 52,318 of NZ_JBIBHU010000028.1, forward strand.
TCTACGGCTGGTCGCTCGGCGCCACGATGGCCCTGCACACCGCCGCCCGCTCGGACCTCGCCTCCTCGATCAGCAGCCTGGTCCTGGACTCGCCGGTGCTGGACTGGCCGGCCACCGCCCGCCGGGGCGCGGCCCGCTCCGGCTTCCGGGGCGCGGCCGCCGAACTCGGCGCGCTCGCCGCCCAGGGCCGCACCGGCGTGGATCTGGCCGACTTCGCCCGCCTCGCCGAGGGCACCGACCTGCGGGTGCCCACCCTGGTGCTGCACGGCCCCGACGACCCGGTGGCCCCGTTCGCCGCCGCCGAGCGCCTCGCCCACCGCCGCCCGGACGTCGTCAACCTCCAGGCCTTCCCCGGGGGTGACCACGCGGCTCTCTGGAACACCGCCCCGGACCGCTACGCCGAGACCCTGCGCCGCTGGCTCACCCCGTTCTGCTGACCCCCTCCCGCCCGGCACTCACCCCCGTCGCGTCCGGAACGCGCGGCACACCCGGTTCCACCTGGCATGGACCCGCCACAAAGATCAAGCCAGCCGGTTTGGCCTCTGTTGCCCGATCTTGTCGAGCCCCCGCGCCCTCCGCCCGCCCCGCGCGGACAACCGGATGTGACAGATGGCCGGTACAAGGGGAAGACTGCTCGACGTGACGTCTCGGAATCCGCGCGACCGTGATGCCCCGCTCCCGCCGACGATCGGTACCGGTGCGACGGTGACCCGTCTCCCCGGAACGGCCCACCGCCCCGCCGGCGCCAGGCCGGGGGCCCCGGGCGTACCCCGCCGACGAGGCCCCGCCCCCGCACCCGGCCGTGGCCGGGTCCCCGTGCCGGAGGGCTTCCCGGCCCCCGCCGAACTCGCCCCGCTGGCCCGCCGCATGCTGGTCGACGCCGTCCGGATCGCCCGCTGGGCCGGCGATCTCGACGAGGTCGACAAGCGCGGCGAGCTGCTCCCCGACGACGCCCGCGCCGCCGGCCGCGCCCTCGCCATGACGGTGGGCGCCGCCGCCAAGGCGTGGGGCCAGGCCCTGCTGGTCGGCCTGGTCGAGGCCCGGGACGGCGGTGCCGGCCCCGGCTGGCGCCTGCACGCCTGGGAGCACGACGACGAGGCGGTGGTCCGCGGCTGGTCGGCCCTGTTCGACGCCTGGACGCTGCTCGCCCCGGTGCCGCCCGCCGCCCTGCGCGGCGTCTTCGCGGTGCTCGCCGGGCAGGCCGTCGACCAGGCGCCGCAGCTGCTCTCCTTCCTCCACCTGGTGGACGGCCCGGTGGCCGACGTCGAGCTGCTGGAGCTGCTCAGGCGCGGCCTGGACGAGCGCCGGGTCGGCGGCGGCGAGGGTGCCTTCGGCCTCTCGCCCGTCCCGCACGCGGCCTCCGCCGTCTCCGCCGTCCGCGGCACCTGCCGCGAGCCGCAGATCGACACCCCGGCCGCGCCCGCCGACGTCGCCGCCGTCCTGGACTGGATGCTGGACGGCCTGGCCGCCGTCGGCGCGCTGGCCCGCCGGGACAACGCGGCCGAGCTCTCCCCGCTCGGGCACTGGGCGGTGCGGGCCAAGCTGGAGGAGATCTGCACCGTCGCGCAGACCGCCGCCGGCCACATCGAGCAGAGCGCCCTGGAGCTGCTCAGCGCCTGCGCCGACTACTCGCCCGGACCGGCCCGCGCCGAGTACCGGGCCTGGCTGGCCGCCCGCCCGGCCGACCGGGCGGTGGCCGAGCTGCTGGAGGCCGCGCAGGGCGAGGACGCGCTGGTGCGCGGCCTGGCCTTCGAGGCGCTGCGGGTGGCCGGCGTGACCGCCGAGCAGGCCGTCCGGGCCGTCGTCGACGAGGCGGTGCTGCGCCCCTACGCGCTGCTCTGGCTGGCCGAGCGCTCGGACGAGGGGGTCTCCCCGGCCGATGTGCTGGGCGCGGAGGACGCCGCCTGGCTCTGGGTGGACACCGCCGCGGCCGTGCTCGACCACGGTGAAACGGAACTGCTCGTCGGCCACGTCGAGGGCGCCTCGGCCGGCGACCCGGTGCGGCTGTTCGCCCGGGCCCGGCAGTCCGGGCACCCGCGGGCGGCCTCGGTGCTGACCGCCGTCTCCGGCGTCCACCCGGACCCGGGCGTGGCCCGCGCGGCCCGCCGCTCGGCCTTCAGCGTCCACCGCGGCGGCGCGTAGCCGCCCGCGCGCACCGCATGCGGAAGGGCCCGGCTCCCCGAGGGGAACCGGGCCCTTCCGCATGCCCGAGGAGGGACGTCAGCCGATCCGCGACTCCGCGCGGCGCGCCCGGACGTCGCCGACCTTCTGCCCCACCTTGCGGCGGATGACCAGCAGCGGCGCCATCGCGGCGAGCGCGATCTGCGCGAACGCGCCGATGTGCAGCAGGTTGTCGCCGCCCGGCAGACCGGTCGCCCAGGCCGCCAGGCAGCCGATCGAGACGACGATCCAGCAGAGCGTCGCGGTGGCCAGCAGACCCTGCGGCTTCGGGTACTCGATCCGGCTGACCATGAGGTACGCCGCGCCGAAGATGGCGAGCAGACCGGGCAGGAACGGCGGGTCGAGCAGCACGATGGCGATCACCGTCATGGCGCCCATCGGGCAGGGCATGCCCTGGAACACCCCCGGCCGCATCTTCACGGCGGAGAAGCGGGCGAGCCGCAGCACCACCGCCAGCAGCACGGTCAGCGCGATCAGCGCGGAGAGCCGGCTGTTGGAGCCGGGCGAGACCATGCCCCAGACCGCGACGAAGTAGGCCGGCGCGATGCCGAAGCTGATCAGGTCGGCCAGGTTGTCGAGCTCGGCCCCGAGCGCGGAGGAGCGCAGCTTGCGCGCCACCAGCCCGTCGAACAGGTCGCACATCGAGCCGATCAGCAGCAGCGTGACCGCGGTGGCGGCGCTGTGCTTGTCCGGCGCGGCGTCCGGGTTGGTGATGTGCGGGACCAGCACCCCGGTGGTGATCGAGTAGATCGCCAGGAAGCCGCAGACGGCGTTCCCCAGGGTCAGGAAGTCGGCGGTGGACAGGTGCTGCGGCGAGCGCGGCGCGCGCAGCTCGCGGTCGCGGGCCCAGCGGCGGCGGCGCAGGGCCGTCTCCTCGTCGTCCAGGCCGACGATCGTCTCAGGATCAGTCACGGTCAAGGCGTGTCACCCCGGCGGTGGTCTTCTGGCCGACCTCGACGCCGACCTCGACGCCGGCCGGCAGGTAGGTGTCGACCCGGGACCCGAACCGGATCAGACCGATCCGCTCGCCCTGCTCGACCTTGGTACCGGCGTCCACGTACGGCACGATCCGGCGCGCCACGGCGCCCGCGATCTGCACCATCTCGATGTCGCCGAGCTCGGTGTCGAAGTGCCAGACGACCCGCTCGTTCTGGTCGCTGTCCTTGTTGAACGCGGGCACGAAGCCACCGGGCACGTGCTCGACGGAGGTCACGGTGCCGGGCAGCGGGGCCCGGTTCACGTGGACGTTGAGCGGGCTCATGAAGATCGCCACGCGGGTCCGGCCGTCCGGCCACGCGTCGATGCTCTGGACCACGCCGTCGGCGGGGGAGATCACTCTGCCCGTGCCGATCTCACGCTCGGGGTCGCGGAAGAACCACAGCATGCCGGCGCCGAGCGCACAGGCGGGTACCGCCGCCAGGGCCCACGCGCCACTGCGCCGGGTGAGGGCGGTGGTCACGGCGGCCGTGGCGAGGGTGGGGACGAACCAGGGGGTGGCTCCGCGCGCGATGGACACGCGGGGCCGACGACCGGCCGTCGTGGCTGCGAGGGCGTCGCGGTCCGTGACGGAGGTGTGAGGGGACGGGCTGATGGGCATCGAAGACCTTTGTCGCGGGGGATCATGGCCGCTGGACGGGGGCCACCGCGGGATCGGGTAATAGAGGGACGTCTGCTGTCCCGGTGGATGCTATCGGGAGCAGACGGTGGGTGGGCAACCCGCCTGCTCGTCATGTGACCTGGCGGAGGCGCAGCCGCGCCCCTTCCCTACGACCGTAGCTCGCCCCGCTCCGGTTCCCAAGGGACCGGGCGAAGCTGGTGACTCATGTCTCAACCGTGCCCGGGCGGCCGGTGCGCGGCTGCCCGTCGGGGAGCCGGGAAGGGCCGCCGGGGAGCGGCCCGGGGTACGCCGAAGCGGCCGCAGGGCGTGTGGCGGCAGCCGTACGCCCTGCGGCCGCCCGGGCGGGCCGTGCCGGACCCGGGGCGGACCAGGCCACCGGGCGGGGGCACGGCGCGGTGCCGGGACGGGCCCGCACGCCCGTCGACCGGCGGCTCGCGAGGCCGCGGATCACTCCGCGATGCGGTACTCCTCCAGCAGCCGGCGCCCGACGATCATCTTCTGGATCTCCGCAGTACCTTCACCGATCAGCAGCATCGGGGCCTCCCGGTAGAGCCGCTCGATCTCGTACTCCTTGGAGAAGCCGTAGCCGCCGTGGATCCGGAAGGAGTCCTCGACGACCTCCTTGCAGTACTCGGAGGCGAGGTACTTGGCCATGCCCGCTTCGAGGTCGTTGCGCTCGCCGCCGTCCTTCCTGCGGGCGGCCATCACCATCATCTGGTGGGCGGCCTCGACCTTGGTGGCCATCTCGGCGAGCTTGAACTGGATGGCCTGGTGCTCGGCGATCCGCTTGCCGAAGGTGGTGCGCTGCTGGGCGTAGGCGACGCCCAGCTCGAAGGCGCGCCGGGCGACGCCGCAGCCGCGCGCGGCCACGTTGACCCGGCCGACCTCGACGCCGTCCATCATCTGGTAGAAGCCGCGGCCGGGGACGCCGCCGAGGATCCGGTCGGCCGGGACGCGGACGTCCTGGAGGACCAGCTCGGTGGTGTCGACGCCCTTGTAGCCCATCTTCTCGATCTTGCCGGGCACGGTGAGGCCCGGGACGGTCGGGTTCGGCCCGAAGCCCGGCGTCTTCTCGATCAGGAAGGTGGTCATGTTCCTGTAGGGGGTGGAGCCGCCCTCGTCGGTCTTGCACAGCACCGCGACCAGGGTGGAGGTGCCGCCGTTGGTCAGCCACATCTTCTGGCCGTTGAGGACGTAGAACTCCCCGTCCTTGACGCCCTTGGTGCTGATCGCGGCGACGTCGGAGCCCAGGCCCGGCTCGGACATCGAGAAGGCGCCGCGGATCTCGCCGGCGGCCATCCTCGGCAGGAAGTACTCCTTCTGCTCCCGGGTGCCGTGCGCGTTGATCATGTGCGCCACGATGAAGTGGGTGTTGACGATGCCGGAGACGGACATCCAGCCGCGGGCGATCTCCTCCACCACCAGGGCGTAGGTGAGCAGCGACTCGCCGAGGCCGCCGTACTCCTCGGGGATGGTCAGGCCGAAGAGGCCGAGCTGCTTCATGCCCTCGACGATCGCGGCCGGGTACTCGTCCTTGTGCTCCAGCTCGGTCGCGACCGGGATGATCTCCTTGTCGACGAACTCGCGCACGGTGGCGAGGATGTCCCGCTGGATCTCGGTGAGGCCGTCGGTCTGTGCGAGGCGTCCCATCGTGCGGCTCCTGTCATGCCTGAGGGAAAAGAGGAGTGTGGGGGGCGGGGGCTCCGCGGGCGTGGCTTCCGCGGAGCCCCCGTGGACCGGGTCGGGCGCGGCCGATGACGGCGGCCGGCCCGTCCGGGGCTCTGGGGGGGAGGAGCCGGGCTCAGCCGAGCGGGGTCGGGCGGCCGGGCTGCTCGCCGCCGCGCGCCTCGGTGTACGTCGCGGTCGGCACCATCACCTTGCGGCGGAAGATGCAGACGACCGTGCCGTCCTGCTTGTAGCCCTTGGTCTCGACGTACACGATGCCGCGGTCGTCCTTGGACTTGGACGGCCACTTGTCGAGCACGGTGGTCTCGCCGTAGACCGTGTCGCCGTGGAAGGTCGGCGCGACGTGCCGCAGCGACTCGATCTCCAGGTTGGCGATCGCCTTGCCGGAGACGTCCGGGACGGACATGCCGAGTAGCAGCGAGTAGACGTAGTTGCCCACCACCACGTTCCGGCCGAAGTCGGTGGTCCGCTCGGCGTAGTTGGTGTCCAGGTGGAGCGGGTGGTGGTTCATGGTGAGGAGGCAGAAGAGGTGGTCGTCGTACTCGGTGACCGTCTTGCCGGGCCAGTGCTTGTAGACCGCGCCGACCTCGAACTCCTCGTAGGTGCGTCCGAACTGCATGTCTCAGTGGCTCCTTGGGGTCGGCGGTTCTCAGGCCTGCGGGGGCTCGAACTTGGAGGTGCGCTGCAGGCCGGCGGCGCGGCCCTTGCCGGAGACGACCAGCGCCATCTTGCGGCTGGCCTCGTCGATCATCTCGTCGCCGAGCATCGCCGAGCCCTTGAAGCCGCCGGCCTCGGAGGTGCACCAGTCGTAGGCGTCGAGGATCAGCTCGGCGTGGTCGTAGTCCTCCTGCGAGGGCGAGAAGATCTCGTTGGCGGCGGCGACCTGGTCCGGGTGCAGCACCCACTTGCCGTCGAAGCCCAGCGCGGCGGCGCGGCCGGCCACCTCGCGGTAGCCCTCCTGGTTGCGGATCTGGAGGTAGGGGCCGTCGATCGCCTGGAGGTCGTGGGCGCGGGCGGCCATCAGGATGCGCATCAGGATGTAGTGGTAGGCGTCGGCCGGGTAGCCGGGCGGCTGCTCGCCGACGACCAGGGACTTCATGTTGATCGAGGCCATGAAGTCGGCCGGGCCGAAGATGATGGTCTCCAGCCGGGGCGAGGCCTGGGCGATGGCGTCGACGTTGATGAGGCCCTTGGCGTTCTCGATCTGCGCCTCGATGCCGATCCGGCCGACCTCGAAGCCCATGGTCTTCTCGATCTGGGTGAGCAGCAGGTCGAGCGCCCTGACCTGCTCGGCGTCCTGGACCTTGGGCAGCATGATGCAGTCGAGGTTCGGGCCCGCGCCCTCGACCACGGTGATCACGTCGCGGTAGGTCCAGTGGGTGGTCCAGTCGTTGACCCGCACGACGCGGGTCTTGCCGCCCCAGTCGCCGTTGTTCAGCGCGTCGACGATGGTGTGCCGGGCGCTCTCCTTGACCAGCGGGGCGCAGGCGTCCTCCAGGTCGAGGAAGACCTGGTCGGCGGGCAGGCCCTGGGCCTTCTCCAGGAAGCGCGGGTTGCTGCCGGGTACGGCCAGGCAGGAGCGGCGCGGGCGCAGGCGGTCGGGGGTTGCGGCGGAGCCGCTCGAAAGAAGGGTGGTGGCGGGCGACGGGTGGGACATGGGTGGGGTCCTTCCGGTGTCAGCTGGTCGTGGCGGCCGGGGCGGGCGTCCAGGGCTGGAGCCTGTTGGCCAGCCGGATCTCGTCCACGATCCGGCCGATGATGGTCGTGATGCCGAAGTCCTTCGGGGTGAACACGGCGGCGACGCCGGCGGCCTTGAGGGCCTCGCCGTCCGCTGCCGGGATGATGCCACCCACGATCACCGGGACATCCTCCACCCCGGCCCGGCGCAGCCGGTGCAGCACGTCCGGGACCAGCTCGGAGTGGGCGCCGGAGAGGATCGACAGGCCGACGCAGTGGACGTCCTCGGCGACGGCGGCCGAGACGATCTGCTCGGGGGTGAGCCGGATGCCCTGGTAGACCACCTCGAACCCGGCGTCGCGGGCCCGCACGGCGATCTGCTCGGCGCCGTTGGAGTGCCCGTCCAGGCCGGGCTTGCCGACCAGCAGGCGCAGCTTGCCGGCGCCCAGCTCGGCGGCGGTCGCGGCGACGGCCTCGCGGACCGCGGCCAGCTCGCCGCCCGGTTCGGCGGCGACCGCGACCGGGGCGCCGCCGACGCCGGTGGGCGCGCGGTACTCGCCGAACACCTCGCGCAGTGCGAAGGCCCACTCGCCGGTGGTGACCCCGGCGCGGGCGCAGGCCAGGGTGGCCGGCATCAGGTTCCGGTCGGTGGCGGCGACGGCCTTGAGCTCCTCCAGGGCGCGCAGCGCGGCGGCCTCCTCGCGCTGCCCGCGCCAGGCCTCCAGGGCGGACAGCACGGAGGGCTCGGAGGCCGGGTCGACGACCATGATCGCGGTGTCGAGGTCGGCCGTCAGCGGGCTCTCCTCGGTGGTGTCGAAGCAGTTCACCCCGACGATCCGGTCCTCGCCGGACTCGATCCGGGCCCGGCGGGCGGCGTGCGAGGCGACCAGGGCGGACTTGAGGTAGCCGGACTCGACGGCCGGGATGACCCCGCCCATCCCCAGCACCTTGGCGATCTCCGCCTCGGCGCCGGCCAGCAGTTCGGCGGTCTTGGCCTCGACGACCTCGGAGCCGTTGAAGAGGTCCCCGTACTCCAGCAGGTCGGACTCGTAGGCGAGCACCTGCTGGATCCGCAGCGACCACTGCTGGTCCCAGGGGCGGGGCAGGCCGAGCGCCTCGTTCCAGGCGGGCAGCTGGACGGCGCGGGCGCGGGCGTCCTTGGAGAGGGTGACGGCGAGCATCTCCAGCACGATCCGCTGGACGTTGTTCTCCGGCTGCGCCTCGGTCAGGCCGAGCGAGTTGACCTGGACGCCGTAGCGGAACCGGCGCTGACGGGGGTCCTCGACGCCGTACCGCTCGCGGGTGACCTTCTCCCAGAGCCGGCCGAAGGCCCGCATCTTGCACATCTCCTCGACGAACCGCACGCCGGCGTTGACGAAGAAGGAGATCCGGGCGACGACCTCGCCCATCCGCTCGGCCGGCACCTGGCCCGAGTCGCGGACGGCGTCCAGCACCTCGATCGCCGTGCACATCGCGTAGGCGATCTCCTGGACCGGGGTGGCCCCGGCCTCCTGGAGGTGGTAGCTGCAGATGTTGATCGGGTTCCACTTCGGGATGTTCCCGACCGTGTAGGCGATCATGTCGGTGATCAGGCGCACCGAGGGGCCGGGCGGGAAGACGTGCGTCCCGCGCGACAGGTACTCCTTGACGATGTCGTTCTGGGTGGTGCCGGTGAGCTTGGCGATGTCGGCGCCCTGCTCCTCGGCGACCACCTGGTAGAGCGCCAGCAGCCACATCGCGGTGGCGTTGATGGTCATCGAGGTGTTGGTCTGTTCGAGCGGGATGCCGTCGAACAGGGTCCGCATGTCGCCGACGTGGCCGACCGGCACGCCGACCCGGCCGACCTCGCCGCGGGCGAGGACGTGGTCGGAGTCGTAGCCGGTCTGGGTCGGCAGGTCGAACGCCACCGAGAGGCCGGTCTGGCCCTTGGCCAGGTTCCGCCGGTAGAGGGCGTTGGAGTCCTCGGCGGTGGAGTGCCCGGCGTAGGTGCGCATCAGCCAGGGGCGGTCGCGCTTCTGATCGGTCATCGGATCGTCCTCAGATGTTCCGGAAGCGATTGATGGCCGGCAGGTGCCTGGCCCGCAGTTCGGCGTCGCGCACGCCCAGGCCCTCCTCGGGGGCCAGGCAGAGCACGCCGACCTTGCCCTGGTGCTTGTTGTGGTGCACGTCCAGCGCGGCCTGGCCGGTCTGCTCCAGCGGGTACACCTTGGAGACGGTCGGGTGGATCTTCCCCTTGGCGACCAGGCGGTTGGCCTCCCAGGCCTCGCGGTAGTTGGCGAAGTGCGAGCCGACGATCCGCTTGAGCGACATCCACAGGTACCGGTTGTCGTACTGGTGCATGTAGCCGGAGGTGGAGGCGCAGGTGACGATGGTGCCGCCCTTGCGGGTGACGTAGACGCTCGCGCCGAAGGTCTCCCGGCCGGGGTGCTCGAAGACGATGTCGACGTCCTCGCCGCCGGTCAGCTCGCGGATCCGCCCGCCGAGCCGCTTCCACTCGCGCTGGTCCTGGGTCTGCTCGTCCTTCCAGAACCGGTAGCCCTCGGCGGAGCGGTCGATGATCGCCTCGGCGCCCATCGCCCGGCAGATCCCGGCCTTCTGCGGGCTGGAGACGACGCAGATCGGGGTGGCGCCGCCGGCCAGCGCGTACTGGGTGGCGTAGGAGCCGAGGCCGCCGCTGGCGCCCCAGATCAGCACGTTGTCGCCCTGCTTCATGCCCGCGCCGTTCTGCGAGACCAGCTGGCGGTAGGCGGTGGAGTTGACCAGGCCGGGGGAGGCGGCCTCCTCCCAGGTCAGGTGGGCGGGCTTGGGCATCAGCTGGTTGGTCTTCACCAGGGCCAGTTGGGCCAGGCCGCCGAAGTTGGTCTCGAAGCCCCAGATCCGCTGCTCCGGGTCCATCATCGTGTCGTTGTGGCCGTCGGAGGACTCCAGTTCGACGGAGAGGCAGTGCGCGACCACCTCGTCGCCCGGCTTCCAGGCGTTGACCCCGGCGCCGGTGCGCAGCACCACGCCGGCGAGGTCGGAGCCGACCACGTGGTACGGCAGGTCGTGGCGGCTGGTGAGCGGGGAGAGCCGGCCGTAGCGCTCCAGGAAGCCGAAGGTGGAGACCGGCTCGAAGATCGAGCTCCACACGGTGTTGTAGTTCACGGCGCTCGCCATGACGGCGACCAGGGCCTCGCCCGGGCCCAGTTCGGGCAGCGGGACGTCGTCGAGGTGGAGGGACTCGCGGGGGTCCTTGTCGCGGCTGTCGAGGCCGGCGAACATCTGCTCCTCGTCCTTGTGGAGCGTCACCGCCCGGTAGGACTCCGGCAGCTTCACGGCGGCGAAGTCCGCCGAGGTGCTGTCGGGGCTGAGGATCGCGTCGAGGATTTCCTTCATGGCTGCCTCCGAAGGCGTACCTGTGTGAGGGCACAGGGCGTCTGGGGGAGCCGGGAGCGGACACCGGCTTCGCTGAACGGGGTGGTGGGTGGTGGCTGGTGGGCCTGGCACTGCGGTGGGTCGCTCCCGGGGTCGGGGAACGCCGGTACGACGGCGCGCCGAGGTGGGGAGCCGCGGCGCCGCGACTGGTGGGTAACAAGGTAGTGGCACCCTGTGCCACTCGTAAAGACACGGGGTGCCAGCAATTCCGGCCGGTCGCCACCCCCTCCGCGGGGCCCGCCGGGGGTGGCGAAAGGGCCCGTGCCGGCAATCCGGCACGGGCCCCTGAAACCACTGTGACCTGCGAAAAAGCCTGTACTCAGGCCTGCTTGGCGCCCTCCAGGGCGGCTCTCACGGCCTCCACCACGACGTCCAGCGGAGCGTCCGTCCGGGCGACTGTGATGAGCACCTCACCTCCGGGACTGGCACTCAGTGCGCCGGCCGTCGCGGCCTCCGCCTCCGTCACACTGGCACCGGGTGCCATCAGTGCACCACGCCGGCGCGCCCCCGGCTCGCTGGAAGCCCAGAAGGTCCGCCGGATCACCTCGAAGGAGTGGTCCAGCTGCGCCTCCACGTCGCCGCGCCCGCCCGCCCGCAGCCAGCGCCGCAGCACGTGGTTGTGGGCCGCGACCACGGCCGCCGCCGACACCTCGGCCAGCATCGAGTCGTCCTCGCCGCCGCGCTGCCAGCCCGAGGGGATCTCCCCGGCGGTGTCGAACCGGCCCAGCAGGTAGCGGGTGAACAGCCGCTCGTAGCGGGCCACCACGGCGATCTCCCGCTCCCGCAGCGCCGGCACCTGACGGATCAGCTGGTACCGGGCCACCGAGACCCCGGGCGTGGAGGCGTACATCCGCAGCACCTCCTTGATGCCCCGGCAGACCACGTCCAGCGGGTGCTCCTCGGGCTCGGCGCTGGCCAGCAGGTCGGCCACCCGGACCAGGGTGTCGTCGTGGTCCGGGAAGATCGCCTCCTCCTTGGAGCGGAAGTACCGGAAGAAGGTCCGCCGGGCCACCCCGGCGGCCGCCGCGATCTGGTCGACGGTGGTCTCCTCGTAGCCCTGCGAGGCGAACAGCTCCATGGCCGCGGTGGCCAGGTCCTGGCGCATCTGCTGGCGCTGCGCCGCCGCCCGGCGGCCGCCCGGGCCCCCGTCCTGGCCGTTCCCGGCCGGCCGGCCGTCCCGCGCCGGGGCGGATTGCTGCGGGGAGACTGACTGAACCCGATCCATGCCCGGAACGCTACACGCCCCGGGCGCCGCGCCCACGGGCCTTGCCCGGCGCACCGGGGGGAGCGGGCCGCCGGCCGCGGGCCCCGGGCGGTGCGCCGGGACCGCGCCGAGCCCCCGGCCGGCCCGCTCCGGGCGCAGCGGCGGCCGGCCGGGCTGTCCCCCGGGGGACGGCGGGGTGGTCATCGGCGGGCGTGGTCGCGGAAGCCGCGGCCGGTCTTGCGGCCCAGGCAGCCGGCCGCCACCAGGTGCTCCAGCAGCGGCGCCGCCGCCAGGCCCGGCTCGCGGAACTCCTGGTGCAGCACCTGCTCGATGGTCAGCGAGACGTCCAGGCCGACCACGTCCAGCAGCTCGAACGGGCCCATCGGGTACCCGCAGCCGAGCTTCATCGCGGTGTCGATGTCGTCCACCGTCGCGTAGTGCTCCTGGAGCATCCGCACCGCGTCGTTCAGGTAGGGGAAGAGCAGCGCGTTGACGATGAACCCGGCACGGTCCCCGCACTCCACCGGGTGCTTGCGGACCTTCGCGCACAGCTCCAGCACGGTCGCGGTGACGTCCGGCGCGGTCAGCACCGTGGAGACCACCTCGACCAGCCGCATCGCGGGCGCCGGGTTGAAGAAGTGCATGCCGATGACGTCCTGCGGCCGCGAGGTCGCCGAGGCGCAGCTGATCACCGGCAGCGAGGAGGTGGTGGTGGCCAGCACCGCGCCCGGCCGGACGATCGCGTCCAGGGTGGCGAACAGCTCGCGCTTGACCGCGAGGTCCTCGGCCACCGCCTCCACCACCAGGTCCACCCCGGCCAGCTCCTCGTACCGCCCGACCGGCGTGACCAGGCCCAGCGCGGCGTCCCGCTGCTCCTCGGTCAGCCGGCCCCTGGCCACCGAGCGCTCCAGCGACTTCGCCAGCCGCGCCTTGGCCCGCTCCGCCTTCTCCCGGCTGCGGGCGGCCAGCAGCACCGGGTGGCCGGCCTTGGCGAACACCTCGACGATGCCGGTGGCCATGGTGCCCGAGCCGCAGACGCCGACGGTGCGCACCTCCCGGCCGGGGGCCTTCGGCCGGGCCGGGCCGGCGGCGGCGTCGACCGCCTTGGAGGAGCCGGGCGCCTCGTAGGTGTAGAAGCCGCGGCCGCTCTTGCGGCCCAGCAGCCCGGCCGCGACCAGCTGGCCGAGGATCGGCGCGGGCGCGTGCAGCCGGTCCTTCGACTGCTCGTACATCGCCTCCAGGACGGTGCGGGCGGTGTCCACGCCGATCAGGTCGAGCAGCGCCAGCGGGCCCATCGGCAGGCCGCAGCCGAGCCGCATCGCCGCGTCGATGTCCTCCCGGGTGGCGTACTTGGACTCGTACATCGCGGCGGCCTGGTTGAGGTAGGCGAAGAGCAGGCCGTTGACCACGAAGCCGGCCCGGTCGCCGGCCGCCACCGGCTCCTTGCCGAGGTCCCGGGCGAAGGCCGCGGCGTCCTCGGCCACCTGCGGGGCGGTGAGGACGGTGCGCACCACCTCGACCAGCTTCATGCTGTGCACGGGGTTGAAGAAGTGCAGGCCCAGCACCCGCTCCGGGCGGGCGGTGGCGGCGGCGATCCGGGTCACCGACAGCGCGGTGGTGCCGGTGGCCAGCACCGTCGAGGCCGGGCAGATCCGGTCCAGCTCGGCGAAGACCTCCCGCTTCAGCTCCAGCCGCTCGGGGACCTCCTCGATCACCAGGTCCGCCCCGGCGGCGGCGTCCAGCGCGTGGCCGACGGCGATCCGGGCGAGCAGCCCGGTGCGCTCCTCGGCGGTCAGCCGCTCACGGGCCACCGCGTGCGCGGTCGCCTCCTGGATCCGGGCCAGTGCCCGGGCGGCGGAGGCCTCGTCGGCCTCGATGCCGATCACCCGGCGGCCGCTCCGGGCGACCGCGACCGCGACGCCGGCGCCCATCGTGCCGAGGCCGACCACGGCCACCGTGGGGAAGGGACGCTCCATCAGTCCTGACTCCTTGTCATGGAAGGCCCGCGCGCGCTCCGGAGGGCGCGCCCCCGGAGGAGGGTCCGCGCGCGGGGGCGGGGGGATGACGGTTGCGGCCACCGCGCAGCCGCCGGTCCGCTCCGGCGCTGCTGCGGGTGTGCCGTGGTACTCGGGCGCGCGGCCACGGAGGCGGCGCCGAACACGGAGGAGGAGAAGTCCCGGTGGTGACCGCGGTCCGCGGCACCGGCCGGTGGAAGAGAGGCACCGCCACGCGCCGCCCGCTCCGCGCGAGTCCCGCACGGCGGACGGCGCCCCCGTCGGTGCGGCTCCCGAAGCCCGACGGTGGTGCGTGCCGACACTGTAGCGAAGCTACTCGCCGGTAGGAAGGGGGTGGGGCGCTGATTCTCCACCGCTCACCGGCGGGCGATCACCCGTGCGGGTGAGGGCGGTGGACGGACGTCCGTTCGGACCACCCGATAGGGGAGTTACGCGTGCCCGCGCCGCTGGGCAGCATGGGGGCATGACCAGTGGAGCCGTTGCCACGGACCGTCCCGAGCCCGCCACCCCCGGGGCGGCCGGGCACGCCGACGACGGCGCGGTGCCGTCGCCCCGGGCCGACCGGGCCGAGCGCGGGGAGCGCGCCCAGGCGGCGGTGGAGCGGCTGCGCGCCGCCGGGGTCGAGGCGGTCGCCGTCACCTGGGTGGACAACGCCGGCATCGCCCGGGTCAAGGCGGTGCCGCTCGGCGGCCTGGTGCACGCCGCCCAGTGGGGCGTCGGCGCCGCGCCCTGCTTCGACGTCTTCCTCGCCGACGACACCATCGTCACCAGCCCGCTGATCGGCGGCCCCACCGGGGACCTGCGGCTCTATCCCGACGTCGAGCGGATCGTCCCGCTCGCCGCCCAGCCGGGCTGGGCCTGGGCGCCGGGGGACCGCTACACCCAGGGCGGCGCCCCGCACCCGGGCTGCCAGCGGCTGTTCGCCCGCCGGACGGTCGCGGCCGCCGCCGAGCGCGGGCTGACCCTGAAGGCCGGCATCGAGATCGAATGGGTGGCCGCGCTGGCCGGCCCGCCGCACGAGGAGCCCCGCTACCCGACGGCCGGCCCGGCCTACGGCATGCAGCGGCTCACCGAGCTGTCCGACTACCTGCGCGACGTGCTCCGCGCCCTCGGCGAGCAGGGCCTGACCGTGCTCCAGATCCACCCCGAGTACGCGGCCGGCCAGTTCGAGGTCTCGGTCGCCCCCGAGGGCCCGGTCGAGGCCGCCGACACCTCGGTGCTGGTCCGGCACACCATCCGCGCCGTCTCCGCCCGGCACGGCCTGCGGGTCTCCTTCGCCCCGGCGGTCGAGGCCGGCGGGGTCGGCAACGGCGGCCACCTCCACCTCAGCCTCTGGCGGGACGGGCACAACCTCACCCACGGCGGACCGGGCCCGCACGGCCTCACCGCCGAGGCCGAGGGCTTCCTCGCCGGGGTGCTCGGCGAACTGCCCGCACTGCTGGTGCTCGGCTGCTCCAGCCCGGCCGGCTACCTGCGGCTGGTCCCCTCGCACTGGGCCGGCGCCTACCAGTGCTGGGGCCTGGAGAACCGGGAGGCCGCGCTGCGCCTGGTCACCGGCTCCTCCGGCGAGCGCGCCTCGGCCGCCAACGCCGAGATCAAGTGCTTCGACGCGACCGCCAACCCCTACCTCGCGGTCGGCGGGGTGCTCGCGGCCGGCCTCGCCGGGCTGGACCAGCGGCTGGCGCTGCCGCCCGAGGTCACCGACGACCCGGCGCAGGCCGGGCCCGACGGCGTTCCCCGGCTGCCGGCCGGCCCGGACGAGGCGCTCGCCGCGTACCGCCGCTCCGCCCTGCTGCGCGAGGCGCTCGGCGAGCCGCTGTACGGGGCCGTGCTCGCCGTCCGGGAGGCCGAGCGCGAGCAGTACGCCGACGCGACCCCCGAGGAGTTGGCCTCCGCCACCCGCTGGCGGTACTGACCCGCCGGACCTTCCCGCGGCGGCCGACGGCCGCTGCCGTGACCTGTCGACGGCCGGACCCGCCGCCGACGCCCTCGCCGCCGACGCGCTCGCCGACCACACCCGCTTCGCCCGTGCCGCCCGCGCCCTGGCGGGCAACGCCCGGCGACTGTACGCGCTCTGACCGTCCGCCGTCCGGGCTTGGCGACGATCCGCCACTGGCCGCTTCCGGCCGCCCCGGACTCCTGTTCCGCCCGTGCCCGCGCTGACTAGGGTGTGGCTCCCGGTGCGGTGCGCCTCCGCCGTCGTCCGGTCGCACGGTCCTGCCCGGCAGAAGCGGAGTCATACCTTCCGCGGGTGGCCGACTTGTGACGATTAGATGACTACCTCTTGCGGATTGCCACACTTGTTCACTAGCGTCCCGATCATTCCAAATGCACCTGCCAACCGCAGCTGCTGCATGACGACTCGGGAGGGCCAACCCCTATGAGTGTTCCTCGGATCAGCCGGACCCGGTATGCGGCGGTGGGCGTCGTCCTCGCCACCGCCGGCGCCCTCGCGCTGCCGTCCGGCACCGCCGTCGCCGCCTCCGGGCCGGAGTCGACGACCGGTCCGCTGCTCAGCTACGTCGTCAACACCAAGGCCAACCACGGTCAGGTGCAGAAGGTCGAGAAGGCGATCACCACCCTCGGCGGCACCGTGGTGTACTCCTACGAGCAGATCGGTGTGGTGATCGCGCGCTCCACCGACACCCAGTTCGCCGCCAAGCTGCGGCAGGCCAAGGGCGTCGAGTCGGTCGGCGCCAGCCGCACCAAGGGCATCACCGCCTCCGAGGACCGGGTGGCCGAGGTCGCCCCCGCTCCGGCCGCCGCCCCCGTCGCGGGCGAGGAGCCCCTCTGGGCCAACCAGTGGGACATGCGCCAGATCGGCGTGGACAAGGCCCACAAGCTGTCCCTGGGCAGCAACAAGGTCACCGTCGGCGTGCTGGACTCCGGCATCGACGGCACCCACGAGGACCTCGCCGCCAACATCGACGCCTCGCAGTCGGTCTCCTGCATCGACGGCGGCAAGCCGAACACCGCCTGGGACGCCTGGCAGCCGGGCGTCGACGGCGACCACGGTACCCACGTGGCCGGCAGCATCGCCGCCGCCAAGAACGGCAAGGGCATCGAGGGCATCGCCCCGAACGTCAAGCTCGCCGCGGTGAAGGTGGTCGACGACGGCGGCTTCATCTACCCGGAGTACGCCATCTGCGGCTTCGTCTGGGCCGGCGAGCACAAGTTCAAGATCACGAACAACAGCTACTTCGTCGACCCGTGGATGTTCAACTGCCAGAACGACGCCGACCAGGCGGCGATCACCACCGCCGTCCGCCGCGCCGTCGAGTTCTCGCAGCGCAAGGGCGTCCTCAACGTCGCCGCGGCCGGCAACGAGAACATCGACCTGGCCCACAAGACCAAGGACGTCGCCAGCCCGGACGACACCACCCCGGGCGAGCGCCCGATCACCCAGGACTGCCTCAACCTGCCGACCGAGCTGGACGGCGTGGTCGTGGTCTCCTCGGTGGGTGTCAACGGCGAGAAGTCGTACTACTCCAGCTACGGCAAGAACAAGGTCACCGTGGCCGCCCCCGGTGGCGACCGCCGTTACCAGATCCCGAACACCCCGGACCAGAACGGCCGCGTGCTGTCCACCATCCCCGGTGGCCAGTACGGCTACATGCAGGGCACCTCGATGGCCTCGCCGCACGCCGCCGGCGTGCTCGCCCTGCTCGCCAGCACCCACCCGTGGGCCAGCGCGGACGAGCTGACCGAGCTGCTGACCAACCAGGCCGAGTCGCACGCCTGCCCGTCCGCCCCGTACAACCCGGGCGGCGCCGGCGAGTGGACCGCCACCTGCGAGGGCGGCGTGGACGACAACGGCTTCTACGGCGCCGGCATCATCAACGCCGAGAAGGCGGCCCAGTGGTGGCGCTGAGCCACGGCTGACCGGCTGACGGCCTGAACCGTCGGACGGGGGCGGGACTCCGGGTCCCGCCCCCGTCCGCGTGTCCGCCGGCGGGACCGGCGGGACCGGCTCACTCGAAGTGGTGCTCCCAGACCGTCTCCACCGACGGCTTGCCGTGCAGGTCGGGCACCTCCTGCAACCAGGCCGGCCGCCCCGCCCTGCTCCGCGCGGCCCGCCGCCGCTCCGCCTCGCGCAGCTGCTCGGAGGTGGCGAACCCCTCCGGCAGCCATTCGGCCGAGAGCACCGCCCGCGCCGCCAGGTGGTTCACATAGGCCCGGCGCAGCTCCCCGACCGAGCCGAACCCCGGCTCGTCGGCCAGCCAGGCGTCCGGCACCAGCGCGACCACCTCCTCCAGCAGCCCGACGGTGACCAGCGGCCCGAGCTCCTCGTCGGCCAGCCGGACGTCCGGGCGGTACCCGCCGAGGGCGTGGGCGCTGAGGTCGTACCGCTTGCCGACCGACCCCTCGGCGGCCGACCAGCGGTGGTGGAAGACCAGCGCGGCGCCGTTGTCGATCAGCCACAGCCGCCGGTGCCAGACCATGAGATTGGGATTGTGCACCGTCCGGTCGACGTTCCCGGTGAGCGCGTCCAGCCAGATCACCCGCCCGGCGTCCACCGGGTCGACGTCGATCATGCCGGGCCGGAAGTCGCGGGCGCCGGGCAGCAGGTCCATGCCGAGGTTGAGCCCGCGGCTGGCCCGCAGGATCTCCTGGATCTCCGGGTCCGGCTCGCCGTCGGCGACCGCCGGGTCGAAGTCCACCAGTCGCAGCTCGGGCACCGGCAGGCCGAGCCGCCGCGCCAGCTCGCCGACGATCACCTCGGCCACCAGCGCCTTGCGCCCCTGGGCGGACCCGAGGAACTTCACCACATAGGTGCCCAGGTCGTCGGTCTCCACCACGCCGGGGACGGAACCGCCGGCCCGCAGCGGGTCGACGTAGCGCACTGCTGTCACCTGTTCGAGCACGCCCGCCAGCCTAACGTCCGCTCCGCCGGGGAGGGCGCCGCCCGCCGTCCGCGGCCCGCTGTGATTGGCTTGCCGGTACCACCCCGGACCACCCGGCGCCGGGCGACCGTACAAGGAGAGCACGACCATGGGACAGGTGCAGGCCACCACCGAGCGGGTCTACGACGCGGCCCCCGAGCGGGTGTACGAGGCCCTGGCCGACTACCAGGTGACCCGCCCCAAGCTGCTGCCCGGGCAGTACAGCGAGTACGAGGTCCGGGTCGGCGGCACCGGCGCCGGCACCCAGGTGCACTGGAAGCTCCAGGCCACCGAGAAGCGGATCCGCGACTGCCTGTTCACCGTCTCGTCGCCGCGGCCGGACCAGCTGGTGGAGAAGGACGCCAACTCCACCATGGTGATCACCTGGACCGTCTCGGCGGCCGGCGAGGGCCGTTCGAAGGTCACCGTCACGGCCACCTGGCAGGGCGCGACCGGCATCGGCGGCTTCTTCGAGCGGACCTTCGCCCCCAAGGGCCTGAACCGGATCCACGGCGAGGTGCTCGCCAATCTGGCCGCCGAGGTGCGCTGAGTTCCGGCCTTCCGGACCTCACCCTCAACTCGTCCAGGAATTCGACGAGTTCGTCCACCCGTGCGAGCCGCGTGCCGTACGGGTGGACGCCCCGCCACCTGCGGGTGACGACGCCCCCGGGCGCACCGCGGCCACCCTAGGCTCGCCGCCGTGCATATGACGATCCTTCACATTTCGCAGCCCGTCGACGGCGGAGTGGCCCGCGTCGTGGTCGACCTGGTCCGCGGCCAACGCGAGGCCGGCCACCGGGTGCTGGTCGCCTGTCCGCGCGGCGGCCGGCTCGCCGACGAGGCCGCCGCCGTCGGCGCGCTGGTCCAGGACTGGCCGGCCCGGCGCTCACCGGGACCCGCCACCGCCGCGGAGGCCTGGCGGTTGCGCCGGATCGTCCGGGCCGCCGGGCCCGACGTGCTCCATCTGCACAGCTCCAAGGCCGGGTTGGCCGGTCGGCTGGCCGTGCGCGGCGCGGTGCCGACCGTCTTCCAGCCGCACGCCTGGTCCTTCGCCGCCGTGGACGGCGCGCTCGCCACGGCCACCCTGCGCTGGGAGCGGTACGCGACCCGCTGGGCGCACCGGCTGCTCTGCGTCTCGGTCCAGGAGCGGACCGACGGCGTCACGGCCGGCCTGCACGCCGACTGGGCGGTGGTGCCCAACGGCGTGGACGTGCGCCACTACGCGCCCGCCGACCGCCGGGCCGCCCGGATCTCGCTCGGCCTGGAGCCGACCGCCCCGCTGGCGGTCTGCGTGGGCCGGCTCTGCCGCCAGAAGGGGCAGGACGTGCTGCTCACCGCCTGGCGCGAGGTGCGGCGGCGGGTGCCGGGGGCCCGGCTGGCGCTGGTCGGCGGCGGTCCGGAGGAGGCCCGGCTGGCCGCGATGGTCCGGGAGGGCGCCGAGCCGTCCCGGGTCCGGATGGTCGGGGACGTCGCGGACCCGAGGCCCTGGCTGGCCGCCGCCGACCTGGTGGTGCTGCCCTCGCGCTGGGAGGGCATGGCGCTGGCCCCGCTGGAGGCGATGGCCTGCGGGCGGCCGGTGCTGCTGACCGACGTGCCCGGGGCCCGGGAGTGCCTGCCGCCGTCCGAACGCGCGGGCGCCCTGGTGCCCGCGGAGGACGTGTCCGCGCTCATCACCCGAATGGCGGAAGCGTTGTCCGATCCGATCGACTGCGAGCGGCGCGGCGCCCGGCTGCGCGAGCACGCCGCGGCCCGTCATGACGTTCGATCGGTGGTCGAACAGGTCGACGCGCTCTACCGCGACCTGCTGGGCGCCGGCCGGGCGCCCGGGCGGCGCCGCGCCCGTGTCCCGCAGCGGATCTGATCGTTTCACATGCCGTGAATGCGCCGCCGGCTCGGCGCTCCCGTATTCGCACCCTCCACCGGTTGTGGGCGAGGGGCCAAATCAGAAATACCTATTAATGGGCGGCTGGAATGAAACGGCAAGTCAACTTCCAGCATTCAAGCCGGTTTTCGGTAACGTCTGATTCTGCCTGCTTCGTTTCGATTTCACGCCGGGAATTCGCGAGAAAACCGAAACCCGCCAGCGGTAGCAGGTGCTGTCAGGACCGCACTCACCGGGCCTGGACGGCCTCCCCGGGCCAACCGGAGCCGGACCGCCGTCACCCCGGGCACACAGCAGGGGAGTTCGTCCGCCGATGACCATTGACCACGACAGCGTGCCACGGCCCGGCCGGCCCCTGACCGGCCCCAGCCGGCCCGCCACCGGGCTGCTCGACCGCCCGACGCGCTCCGCGCAGCCCCGCACCGCCGCGCCGGCGCGGCGGCACCGCCGCCCGGTCCGGGCCCGGTTCGCGCTGCCCGTCGCCCTGGTCGCCGTCGACGCGCTCGCCCTGTGCACCGCCACCGGCACCGCCAACCGGGTCCTCGACCCCGCAGTCCGGGTCGCGCCGCTGCTCGGCGTCGCCGCCCTGCTGCCCCTGCTGGTCCTGCTCAACCTGGCCGGCGGCCTCTACCGCACCCGGCTCACCCTGTCCGTGCTCGACGAACTGCCCGCCCTCACCACGCGGGCCCTGGTCGCCGCCGCCTTCGCGATCACCCTGGCCGGCTGCCTGGAAGGCCGCTGGCCCGACTCCGGACCCGCCACCCCGGCCCGGCTCACCGTCCTGCTCGGCACCCAACTGGTGCTCGCCGTCTGCTTCCGCGCCGTCCTCTACCACCTGGTCCGCCGGATCCGCCGCAGCCGCCCCAGCCCAGTCCTGGTGCTCGGCGCCGGCCGGCTCGGCCGCCGGGTCGCCGCCGCCCTCAGCGAGCGCGGCGAGTACGGGATGCGCCCCGTCGGCTTCCTGGACGCCGACCCGCCGCTGCTCGCCGGCGACACCGACCTGCCGGTGCTGGGCGGCCGCGAGGTCCTGGAGCGCGAGGTCCGCCGCCACCACGTCCACCACGTGGTCGCCACCGCCGGCGCCGCCGACGAGGCCGAGACCGCCGCCACCCTGCGCGACGCGGCCCGGCTCGGCTGCCAGGTCTGGCTGGTCCCCGCACTGCGCGAGTACGGCTCGCTCGCCGCCGGGCGGCTGGCCGGCGCCGACCACCTCTGGGGCTTCCCCTGCCTGCGGGTCGGCCGCGCCGCGATGCGCCGCCCCGGCTGGGCCGCGAAGCGGACCCTGGACGTGACCGCCGCCGCGACCGGCCTGCTCCTGCTCGCCCCCGTCCTCGCCCTGTGCGCGCTCGCCGTCCGCTTCGACACCGGCCCCGGCGTGCTCTTCCGCCAGCAGCGCACCGGACTCGACGGCCGGGTCTTCACCGTCCTCAAGTTCCGCACCCTGCGGCCCAGCAACGAGCACGAGTCCGCCACCCGCTGGAACATCTCCCAGGACCACCGGATGGGCGCCGTCGGCCGACTGATGCGCCGCAGCTCGCTGGACGAGCTCCCGCAGCTGTGGAACGTGCTGCGCGGCGACATGAGCCTGGTCGGCCCGCGCCCCGAACGCCCCTACTTCGTCATGCGGTTCAGCCAGGCCTACCCCGAGTACGCGGACCGCCACCGCGTCCCGGTCGGCCTCACCGGCCTCGCCCAGGTCAACGGCCTGCGCGGGGACACCTCCATCGAGGACCGGGCCCGCTTCGACAACCGCTACATCGAGAGCTGGAGCCTCTGGCAGGACGTCAAGATCCTGTGCCGCACCGCGGCCCTCATGCTCCACCCGGACGGGAGCTGATCAACGCCGTGGCCCTGACCCTCGCCGCACCCCCGCGCCCCGCCGGGCTGTTACGGCGCGCGGGGGGCGTCGTCCGCCAACGCCCCAGCCTGCCGGCCGCCGCCACCGTGCTGCTGGTCTGCGTCCCCACCGGGGAGAAGGACGTCGCCGCCGCCGTCCACGTCACCGCCGCGGACCTCGCCTCGCTCGCCCTGGTCGCGCTCACCGCCGTCCACCTGCTGCGCGGCCGCACCCCCGCGATCGGCCGCGCCGACGCCGTCCGGTTCGGCGCGATCGTGCTCGCCGCCGCCGTCGCCACCGTCGGCTCGACCGACCCGGCGACCAGCCTCACCGGCTTCGTCCGGCTCACCCAGGTCTTCGTGCTCGTCCCGGCCGCCGTGCTGTGCGCCCTGCGCGACCGCACCGACCAGCGGCTGGTGCTCGGCTCCTTCGTGATCGCCGCGCTGATCCAGGGCGTGGTCGGCGCCCACCAGTTCCTCACCGGCACCGGCGCCTCCTACACCGGCCGCCCGATCCGCGCCGTCGGCACCTTCGGCGCCCTCGACATCATGGCGATGTCCACCGTCGTCAGCTACGGCCTGCTCGCCGCGCTGGCCCTCGGCCTGGCCGAGCGGGGGCCCGACGGCAACGCCCGGCTGCGGCGGGCGCTGTTCGCCACCGCCGGCTTCCTCGCCTTCCCGCTCGCCGTCTCCTTCAGCCGGGGCAGCTGGATCGCCACCGCCGCGGCCGCCACCGTCCTGCTGCTGCGCGCCGACGCCCGGCTCGCCGTCCGCGGCGCCGTCCTCGGCACGGCCGCCGCCGTCGTCCTGGTCGGCGGGTTCGGCCTCGGCGGCTCCGGTGTCACCGCCCGGCTCACCTCGATCGGCTCCGTCTCCGAGGCCCCCGACCAGTCGGTCTCCGACCGCTACGACCTCTGGTCCACCGCCGGGCGGATCTGGCAGGACCACCCCGTCTCCGGCGCCGGCCCCAAGGCCTTCCAGCAACTGCGCGACAGCCACGCCCCGTTGCGGCTCTCCTCCGGCAGCGACGCCGCCGACGCCACCATCGGCTTCCAGCGCGAACCGCTGCTCTCCCCGCACAACATGTACTTCCTGGTGCTCAGCGAGCAGGGTCTCATCGGCATCGCCGCCTACGGCATGCTCTTCCTCGGACTCCTCCTCGGCTGCCTGCGCGGCGCCCGCGGCCCCGGCCTCGCCGCCCTCGCCCTGCTCACCTGGGTCCTGGTCGACTTCCTCTACGCCGACATCGGCGGCACCACCACCGTGCTGACCTCGGTCATCCTCGGCCTCGCCGCCCACACCGCGCGGCACCGCGGGGCGACCGCATGACGACGGAACAGCCCACCGCCCTCGGGTCCACCACGCTGCCCGCCCCCCGGCAGGCGCCGAGCGGCGCCGGCCCGCGCCGCGGCTTCCTCGCCAAGGCCTTCGGCGTCACCGCCGTGCTCAGCGCCGCCGGCTCCGCCCTCGGCCTGCTCCGCGACCTCCTGCTCGCCCGCTACTTCGGCGCCAACCAGGGCACCGACGCCTTCCTCGTCGCCTGGACCGTCCCCGAGACCGCCGCACCGCTGCTCATCGAGGACGCCATGTCCTTCCTGATGGTGCCCGCCTTCGCGCTCGCCCTGGTGCTCCGCGAGGAGCGCCCCGACGGCCCCGACCCGGTCCGCCAACTGGTCCGCGCCACCCTGCCCTGGCTGCTGCTCGCCCTCTCCACCCTCTCCCTGGGTGCCGCGCTCGGCGCCCCCCGGCTGGTCGAACTGCTCGCCCCCGGCCTGGCCAACCCCGGCCTCGCCGTCACCTGCACCCGGATCACCGCGATCACCGTGCTGCCGTTCGGCGTGGCCGGCTACCTCGCCGCCGCGCTGCGCGCCCACCACCGGTTCACCGCCCCGGCCGGCATCTACGTCGCCTACAACCTCGGCATCCTCGGCGTGCTGCTCACCTGCCACGCGCTGTGGGGCGTACGGGCCGCCGCGATCGGCGTGGCCTTCGGCAGCCTGCTGATGGCCGGCCTGCTGGTCGGCCCGTTCCTGCGCAGGCTGCGGGCCGGCGGCGGCCGCCCGAGCCGCGGCCGGCGCTCGCGCAACGCCCTGGTGCTGATCCCGCTCGCCCTGTTGCCGGTCGGTGTGTTCACCCTGACCCGCCAGGCCCAGGTCTTCATCGAACGGTTCCTCGGCTCGGCGCTGCCGCCCGGCACCATCTCGCACCTCAACTACGCGGCCAAGGTCTCCCAACTCGCCATGACGGCCGGGATCCTGATCTGTACCGTCACCTTCCCGCTGGTCGCCCGGGCGCTCGCCGCCGGGGACCTCACCACCGCCCGCGACCGGGTGGAGAAGGACCTCGGCCAGGCGGCGGCCGTCGTCCTGCTGGGCACCGCCTTCCTGATGGCCTGCGCCCCCTCGGTGGTCGAACTGCTCTTCGAACGCGGCGCCTTCGGCCCCCGGGACACCGCCGCCACCGCCGCCGTCATCCGGGTCTACAGCTTCGGACTGCTCGCCCAGGCGCTGATCGGGGTGATGATCCGCCCCTACTTCTCGCTGCGCCCGGTGGTCCGCCGGGCCGGCGACCCCAGCCCCGAGGACGGCGGCCGCCGGCTGCTCGACTGGTACCCGGCGGGCGCCATGGCGTTCGGCCTGGTCGTCACCGTCGTCGTCGGCGTGCTCGCCACCCCCCGGTTCGGCGCCCTCGGCCTGGCCGCCGGCAACGCGGCCGGCATCACCACCACGGCGGCGCTGCTGCTGCACGGCCTGGTCCTGCGCGGCATCCCGCTGCGGCTGCGCCTGGTCCTCGGCGGCCACGCCCGACTGCTGGCCGCCGCCGCCGGCGCCACCGCGCTCGGCATGCCGGCCGCCGGCCTCGCCGCCGACCCCCTGCTGTCCACCGCGCTCGGCGGTCTCACCGTCGCGCTGGCCTTCGCCGCCCTGGGTGCCGGCCTCGGCGCCCGCGAGGTGCGCGGCCCGGTCCGGGCCGCCCTCCGGGTCCTGGGACCGGTCCCCGGCCCGTCTCCTGTCGCCGATGAAGGGAAGCCTCCCCATGGAAGCTGAACGGGGATCAGTCCGGTCGGTCCCGTCGGGCACACTCCGCCCCGCCGCACCGGCGGCCGGCGCCCGGCGCACCGACCTGCCGCGCACCGACCTGCCGCGCTCCGGTGTCCACCGACCACCGGCGCGACTGCCCGGAAGCCGGCGCCCGCCGCCCGAGGCGCCGGTCCTCGGGGACACCTCGCCGTGGATCCTGATGTACCACTCGGTGGCGGTCGAGAAGGAGGACCCGTACCAGCTGACCGTCAGCCCCGAGCGGTTCGCCGAGCAGATCGCCTGGCTGCACCGGCGCGGGCGGCGCGGGGTCTCGGTGCGCGAGCTGATGCGGGCCAGGGCGGCCGGGCGGGCCGACCGGCTGGTCGGCCTCACCTTCGACGACGGCTACGCCGACTTCGCCCGCCATGCCGTACCGATTCTCCAGGCGTACGGCTTCACCGCGACCGCGTACGTGGTCGCCGACCTGCTCGGCCGCGCCAACGACTGGGACGCCGAGGGCCCCAGGAAGACCCTGCTCACCGTCCAGGAGGTCACCGACCTCGCCGCCGCCGGCTGGGAGATCGGCTCGCACGGCCTCGGCCACCGGGCGCTGCCCGGCCTGCCCGCCGATGTGCTCGCCGCCCAGACCAGGGAGAGCCGGCGGGTCCTGGAGGAGGTGGTCGGCGGCCCGGTCACCGGCTTCTGCTACCCCTACGGCGCGGTCGACCTCGCCGCCACCCAGGCCGTCCGGGACGCCGGCTACGACTACGCCTGCGCGATCGCGCACTCCCCGCTCACCGGCCGCTACGCGCTGCCGCGCTGCTACGTCGGCGACCGCGACGGCGCCTGGCGCCTGCGCGCCAAGCGCGGCCGCCACCGCCTGCGCGACTGGGCGAGCAAGGGCCGTGCCCGCTCCGAGCACCCCGACGGCGAGCGGGCGAGCACGCCGTGAGGGTCCTGCACATCGTCACCGGGCTCGCCTCCGGCGGCGCCGAACGCCAGCTCCAGCTGCTGCTCCGCCATCTGCCGCCCCACCAGCACTGCGAGGTGCTCGCGCTGACCAACCCCGGCACGGTGGCCGACGCGCTGCGCGCCGAGGGCGTCACCGTCCACCACCTCGGCATGGGCGGCAACCGGGACCTCGGCGCGCTGCCCCGGCTGGTCCGCCGGGTCCGCGCCGGGCGCTACGACCTGGTGCACACCCACCTCTACCGGGCCGGGCTGTACGGCCGGCTGGCCGCCCGGCTGGCCGGGGTGCGGGCGGTGGTCGCCACCGAGCACTCGCTGCACGCCCGGGTGATCGAGGGGCGCCCGGTCACCCGCGGCGTCAGGGGCCTCTACCTGGCCGCCGAACGCCTCGGCACCACCACCGTCGCGGTCTCCCGGCAGGTCGCGCAGACCCTGTACGCCTGGGGCGTCCCGCCGGCCCGGGTCGAGCTGATCCCGAACGGCATCGACGCCGCCCGCTACCGGCTCCCGCCCGCCGACCGGGCCGCCACCCGCGCCCGGGTGCGCGCCGAACTCGGCCTGCCGCCGGGGAGCCGGGTGGTCGGGGGGATCGGCCGGCTGGTCCCGGGCAAGCGCTTCCACGTCCTGCTGGAGGCGCTGGCCGGGTTGGACGAAGCGGCCCGCCTGGTGCTGATCGGCGAGGGCCCCGAGCGGTCCGCGCTGGAGGAGCGGGCCGCCGCCCTCGGCGTCCGCGACCGCCTGGTGCTCACCGGTGAGCGCGACGACGTACCCGACCTGCTCACCGCCCTGGACGCACTGGCCGCCCCCTCCACCGAGGAGACCTTCGGCCTCGGCGTGCTGGAGGGGCTCGCGGCCGGACTGCCGGTGCGCCACAGCGCCTGCCCGGCGCTGGACGAACTGCCGCCCGGCGCCGCCCCGCAGGCCCGCCGGATCCCCTCCGAGGCCACCGCCTACACGGCCGCGCTGCGCGACCTGCGCCACCTCGGCGACCACCGCCCCGACCCGCTGCCCCGGCCCCCCGCGGTCGGCCACTACGACATCGTCCGGGTGGCCGCCGACCTCGGCGCCCTCTACGACCGGCTGGCCCGGGCTTGAGACGGCAGCACCCCCACAGACGCCGGGCCGCCGGCCGGGCGGCCCCCACAGCCAAGGAGTCCCCCATGACCGAACCGCGCAGGAGTGTCCGCCGGCTGGTCAGCCACTGGTGGCCGGTGGTCCTCGCGGTGCCGCTGGGCGCCGTCGCCGGCGCCGGGTACGCCGTCGTCGCCCACCCCTCGTACGCCGCCAACTCCTACGTGATCGTGGTGCCCGAGATGCAGGGTGAGGCCGCCACCGCGGTCAACTTCGCCCAGGCCTACGGCCGACTGGCAGGCCGGCCGCAGGTGCTCGCGCCCGCCGCCGCCGAGACCGGGCACCGGCTGGCCGAGCTGGAGTCCCTGGTGCACGGCACCACCTCGCCGGACGCCCCGGTGATCGAGATCACCGGCACCGGCGCCGACCGGCAGGAGGCCGTCCGGGCGGCGGACGCGGTGGCC
Source organism: Kitasatospora sp. NPDC008115 (assembly GCF_042957205.1). NCBI lineage: Bacteria > Bacillati > Actinomycetota > Actinomycetes > Kitasatosporales > Streptomycetaceae > Kitasatospora > Kitasatospora sp. NPDC008115. The sequence continues at coordinate 80,238 of NZ_JBIBHU010000028.1, forward strand.
CGCTCGCTGGTCGCCTTCGCCAACACCAACAGCAGGGAGACCGGCGTCCGGCTGGTCCCGCTGGCCGCCGCCGCCGAGCCCGCCGAACCGACCACGCCCTCCGGCCGGCTGGACGTCGCGGTCGGCGGCGCGGCCGGACTGCTGATCGGCGCGCTGGTGATGATGACCCGGCGCCGCAACGCCGCGCCCGCCGGGGCCGTCGACGGGGAGCCGCCCGCCGCGACCACCCCGCGCCCGCGCGCCGCCGAGCCCGAGCCCGCTGCGCCCGAGCCCGCCGGACCGGGCCCCGTCGAACCCGAGCTCGCGGAGGTTGGGGCCGCCGCCGGGAGCGGGCGATGAGCACCGGGGCCGCCACCTCCACCGCCGGTCTCCCCGCCCAGGCCCGCGCCGCGCGCTGGACCACCGAACTGCGCCGCGAGGACGACGCCCTGGACACCCTGGCCGGGGAGTGGGACGACCTGGTCGCCCGCTGCCGGACGGCCACCTTCTTCCAGTCCGCCGTCTGGCAGCGCTCCTGGTGGCGCCAGTACGGCAGCCCGGGCGCCCTGCTGGTGGTGCTGGTGCGCCGGGACGGCCGGCTGGTCGGCGCGGGCGCGTTCCACCGGCGCGGCGGCCCGCTCGGCGGGCTGACCGGCCTGGGCGCCGGACTGGCCGACTTCACCGACGTCCTGCTCGACGACGACTGCGCCGACCGCGCCGCCGCCGAGTTCGCCGCCGCCCTCCCGCTCACCCGCCCCTGGCACAGCCTGGAACTGCGCGAGGTCCACCCGGAGGCCGCCGTCCAACGGGTCTTCGAGCACTGGCGCGGCCGGCGCCGCCGGTACCCCGACTCGCTCTGCCAGTACCTCCCGGCCGCCCCGATGGACCAGTTGCTCAAGCGGGTACCGGGAAAGACCGCCCAGCGCAGCCGGGTCAAGCTGCGCAAGATCGCCGAGTCGGGCGTGGAGGTGCGCGCGACCGCCCCACAGGACGTGCCGCAGGCGCTGGACGGGCTGCTGGGGCTGCACTTCCAGCAGTGGCGGGACCGCGGGGTCACCCCGGAGCACCGCACCGAGCGGTTCCGCCGCCACCTCGCCGAGTCCACCGCCGGGCTGGTCGCCACCGGCCGGGCGGCCGTCCACCAGTTCTGGCTGGACGGCGAGCTGGTGGCGGTCGACCTGGTGCTGCTCTGCCCGTCCTTCAGCGGCCTCTACCTGTACGGCGCTCACCCGGGGCTGCGGGAGCGGCTGGACATCGCGGGCCTGCTGTTCGGCGCCGCGCTGGACGAGACGCTGGGCGCCGGGATCCCGGTGATAAGCCTGCTGCGCGGCCAGGAGCCGTACAAGCAGCGCTGGCGTCCGGACCGGCTGCCCAACCAGCGGCTGCTGTTCGGCCCGCGCGGCGCCGCCCCGGCGGCGGCGGCCCGCAGCGGCGCGGTGCGCGCCCGGCGGAAGGCGGTGCACCTGCTCGACACCCGGGCGCCGCGGCTCAAGGAGGCGCTGGCCGCCCGTCGCGGCGGCTGACCGCCCGCCCGGCCGCCCCGCTACCGCCCTCCGGGCAGCGCCGGGGCGGTCGGAGCCGTGGGCGCGGCCGGAGCCGTGGGTGCGGCCGGTGCCGTCGGGGCGCCCGGCACCGGGGCCCCCGCGGAGCCCGACATCAGCTGCCGGAACCGGGCGCCGGCGCGCGGGTTGCGGTCGCACTGCCAGAAGCCGTGCGGACAGTAGTCGGTGACGGTCTGGTACGCGGTGTCATGGGTGCGGATCCACTCCACCATCCGCTGCACGAACTCCGGGTTGTCCCCGTTGCGGAACAGCCCCCACTCCGGGTACGAGACCTGCTTGCCGCGCTTGGCGGCGAACTCGACCTGGTCCTGCAGCCCGTACGGCTCGCGCACGTAGTCGTCGAAGGTGCCGCCGGCCGGCTGGTCGTAGTTGTCCATGCCGATGATGTCCACCACGTCGTCGCCCGGGTAGCACTTGGTCCACGGGATCGCGTCCAGCCCCCGGTTGGGCGCGAAGTCGAAGCGGAAGCGCTGCCCGGGCACCGAGCGCATCACCGTGACGATCCGCCGCCAGTAGGTCTTCCAGGCGGCCGGGTCGGGCTTGCAGCGGTGGGTGTAGGTGACGCCGTTCATCTCCCAGCCGAGGGTGAGCACGGTGTCCGCGCCGCCGAGGGTGACCAGCCGGTGGGCCAGCCGCAGGAAGTGCCGGTCGAAGTCGCCGCGGGCGCCCTCGCCGAGCAGCCGGGCCACCTCGCCGTCCGGCACGTCCGCCTCGCTCGGCACCAGCATCGGCACGCCGAGCACGAGCACCCGGGACGGGTCGGCCTGCCGCCACTGCGACCACATGGCGAGCACCGCCGGCTCGCCCTCGATGTCCCCCCAGCCGTTGCCCGCCAGGTAGGTGTGGCCGACCTGGAGGTTGGCGTCGCCCAGCCACTGGGCGAACCGGCCGATCTGCGGGATGTAGTTGTCCCAGGAGCCGACGAACGCCCCGAACGGCGGCTCGTGCGCCGGGCGCTGGACCGCTGGGCGGGGGGCGGCGCCGCGCGGGGCGATCGCGTCGGAGGAGAGCGAGTGCCGCTCGGTCTGGCCCAGCGGTGTCCCGGCGGGGACGCTGGCGGTGGTGAGCAGCAGCAGGGTGGCGGCGGCCAGCGCCAGGCGGCCGAATCGCATGGTGTCTCCTCGGGCGGCGCCCCCGGACGGTGCCACGGGCTGGGCGGAGCAGGGCAGGGCGGAGCGGGGAGGGGCACGCTGCGTGGCGGACCCTTCGCCGACAGTAGGGCCGACCGGGCGAGGAAATGCCGAATGTCACCCTAAAGTGGGCGATATTCGAACGCCGTCCGGCGGTGTGCCGTGTATCACCTCCGTAACAGTCCTGGCGGCCCCGGGGGCCCTACCGTGACGGCCCCTCCCCGGGCCCGGCCGGGCGGCGTGGGGCCCGACGGCGCAGGTCGCCGGGCGGGCGGGCGCGGGGCGCCGGGAACCCCCGGACCGGGTTCGGCCGTTCGCCCGTACGGGAAAGTCCGGCTGACTCGCAAGGGTGCCGAAAGGTACGCTCCGCCCGTGTCCTGGAAGTCGCGTGCCCTCAGCCCCCGATCGATCCTCCCTGCCCTGGCGGTGCTGCTGGTCCTTGTGGCGGGCGCCGCCGCGCACGCCAACAAGCCGGTCCCGTTCGGCGACCGGGTGGCCGCGAAGGGCACCGCGGAGGCGAGCGCCGACCCCACCGCCTCACTGGCCTCGGCCGACCTGGACCTGCGGGTGGGCCCGGGCCTGGAGGCGTACCACCGGGCCAGTGGCGAGCACGCCTGGTCGTACCAGCGCGAGGGCGCCACCGCGCTCCACCTGTCGATGGCGGGGGAGAACGCGGTGGTGGTCTGGGACGACGGCCTGGTCACCTCGGTGCGGCCCGGCGACCACCAGGTGCGCTGGCACCGCGCGGTGCCCGGCCTGGCCGACTGGCTGCGCGGCGCGGGCGAGCCCGGCGCCGACAAGCGCACCGAGGAGCAGCGCAAGCAGCTGGCGACCGAGCGGGCCGCGGCCTCGCTGCACACCGTCCGGGAGTCCACGCCCTGGGTGGCGGTGGTCACACCGGAGCTGACGATGGGTTTCCGGGACGCCGACGGCGACCTGCGCTACAACTCCAAGCCGGCCGGCAACTGCGTCTACGACCCGGAGCGCACGGTGTCCACCGACTTCGCGGTGCTGGTGCCGCGCAGCTGCGCCAACAGCACCGGGCAGCAGGTCTCCGGCGGGATCTCCGGCTACCGGCTGGACAGCACCGGCTGGCAGCTCAACGCCGGTCCGGGCGTGGAGATGAAGGCGCTGGACGAGCGGCGGGTGCTGATCTCGGACGGGCCGATCGTCGCGCCCAAGGTCTTCGACACCTGGGCGGCGGCGCCCGAGGCGGCCTGCGGCAGCCCGGCCGAGCCGTTCGCGGCCGTCCGCCCGGACGCGGGCTGCCCGGCGGACGGGGCGCAGGAGGCCCGGGGGCAGTAGCGGCGGGGTACCCCGGTCGGGTAACTCTCCCGGGTCGCTCGCGCGGCCCGGTAGACTTGCCGCCATGGCTGATTTCTCCGGTGTGTGACGGGCGAACGGCGCCGCCCCCGGGCGGTCCCGCAGCGCCCCGTCGACGACGCCCCTTCCCGCTTCCGGCCCGGATCCCGTCCGGTCGCCCGCCCACGTCCCAGGAGTTGTCCCAGCCATGATTTCCGCCAACGGCCTCGAACTGCGCGCCGGTGCCCGGATCCTGATCGAGTCCGCGAGCTTCAAGGTCGCCCCCGGTGACCGGATCGGCCTGGTCGGGCGCAACGGCGCCGGCAAGACCACGCTGACCAAGGTGCTGGCCGGCGAGGGCATCCCGGCTGCCGGCACGGTGACCCGCTCGGGCGAGGTCGGCTACCTCCCGCAGGACCCGCGCACCGGCGACCTCGACGTCCTGGCCAAGGACCGCATCCTCTCCGCGCGCGGCCTGGACAGCGTGCTGCGCAAGATGCGCGAGAACGAGGAGCGGATGGCGAACGGCAAGGGCGCCACCCGCGACAACGCGATGAAGAAGTACGCGCGACTGGAGACCGAGTTCCTCACCAAGGGCGGGTACGCCGCCGAGGCCGAGGCCGCCACCATCGCCGCCGCGCTCGGCCTGCCGGACCGCATCCTCAACCAGCAGCTGCACACCCTGTCGGGTGGTCAGCGCCGCCGCGTCGAGCTGGCCCGGATCCTGTTCTCGGACTCCGATGTGCTGCTGCTCGACGAGCCGACCAACCACCTCGACGCCGACTCGATCGCCTGGCTGCGGGACTTCCTGAAGACCTACAAGGGCGGCTTCATCGTCATCTCGCACGATGTCGACCTGGTCGAGACGGTCGTCAACAAGGTCTTCTACCTGGACGCCAACCGCTCCGCGATCGACGTCTACAACATGGGCTGGAAGCAGTACCAGCAGCAGCGCGAGGACGACGAGAAGCGCCGCAAGCGCGAGCGGGCCAACGCCGAGAAGAAGGCCGCCACGCTGAACGCGCAGGCGGACAAGATGCGCGCCAAGGCGACCAAGACGGTGGCCGCGCAGAACATGGCCCGCCGGGCCGAGAAGCTGCTGTCCGGCCTGGAGACCGTCCGGGCCAACGACAAGGTCGCCAAGCTGCGGTTCCCGGACCCGGCCCCGTGCGGCAAGACCCCGCTGACGGCCAGCGGCCTCTCCAAGTCCTACGGCTCGCTGGAGATCTTCACGGACGTGGGCCTGGCCATCGACCGCGGCTCGCGGGTCGTCATCCTCGGCCTCAACGGCGCCGGCAAGACCACCCTGCTCCGGATGCTGGCCGGGGTGGAGCAGCCGGACACCGGCGAGGTGATCCCGGGCCACGGCCTGAAGATCGGCTACTACGCCCAGGAGCACGAGACGCTGGACCCGGAGCGCACGGTCCTGGAGAACATGCGCTCGTCGGCACCGGACATGGACCTGGTCGCGGTCCGCAAGATCCTCGGCTCCTTCCTGTTCTCCGGGGACGACGTGGACAAGCCGGCCGGAGTGCTCTCCGGCGGTGAGAAGACCCGGCTCGCGCTGGCCACCCTGGTGGTCTCCAGCGCCAATGTGCTGCTGCTCGACGAGCCGACCAACAACCTGGACCCGGCCAGCCGCGAGGAGATCCTCGGCGCGCTGCGCGAGTTCAGCGGCGCGGTCGTGCTGGTCACCCACGACGAGGGCGCGGTCGACGCGCTCCAGCCGGAGCGGATCATCCTGCTCCCGGACGGCGTCGAGGACCTCTGGAGCCCGGCCTACGCGGACCTGGTCACGCTGGCCTGATCCCGCCCGCCGCTTCCGCTGGCCGCTTCTGCCCGAAGGCCCGGTCGTCCGTACGGAGGACCGGGCCTTCGGCGTCCCGCCCGGCCGGGTGTAGACATGGCATCCGCTCTTTGAGCCAGAAAAACTAGTCCTTTCGGCGTGTCCGGGAATGAAGGGGTCCTGCATTCCGTTTGAGGAGCTTCCGTTGGCCCGCCACTCGATCGTGGTCGGGCCCACGCTGCTGATCAGCCCTTTCGCATCGAACGGCGGTACGCCCCCGGGGGCGTGCACTCAGCGTGAGCGCCCTTGTGCGCTCGGATCACCACCGCAGGACCGCCCGTTGCGGACATGGACCTTGTCGAATGGGTGGCCAGGACGCGGTGGATGGGTGATCATGGGAATCTGACCGAGCAACGCTACGAGGAGGCACGGGTGGCCGAGACTCTGAAAAAGGGCAGCCGGGTGACCGGTGCCGCGCGTGAGAAGCTCGCGGCCGATCTCAAGAGGAAGTACGACTCCGGGGCGAGCATTCGCGCCCTCGCGGAGGAGACCGGTCGCTCGTACGGCTTCGTGCACCGCATGCTGAGCGAGTCCGGGGTGATTCTCCGGGGCCGCGGCGGTGCCACGCGGGGCAAGAACAAAGCTACTGCTGGAGCTGGTTCCTGACGCCCCGTCAATTCACTGGACGGATGACTCGGCGGCAGGGCGCCGTCCGGGGGGACGACCGTTGATCGTCCGCCCCCGGCCAGGGCGAACCGGCCGCCGATCGTCATGCCGGGGCCGCGCGCCGGCTCCGTCGTCCGCCGTCGGGAGGCGTCCGCGGGCCTGCCCCTGCCGTCGCGCCGCCAGTTTTGTTACTCTCCGGTAGCCAAGCACCCTCGCCACCGGAGGTCCCCGCATGACCGCTCCCGCCACCGATCCGCAGACCCCGCACCGGGAGCAGGACGGCGTCCGCCTGGAGATCGACGGTGAACTCGCCGTCGTCACCCTCTGTCAGCCCAAGCGGCGCAACGCCCAGTCGCCCGCCCTCTGGCGAGCCCTCACCGCCATCGGCCGCGAGCTGCCCGGGACCGTCCGGGTGGTGCTGCTGCGCGCCGAGGGCGTCTCCTTCTCCGCCGGTCTCGACCGCGCGATGTTCACCCCCGAGGGCATCCCCGGCGAGCCGAGCTTCCTCCAGCTGGCCGCCGCCGGGGACGAGGAGCTGGACGAGACCATCGCCGGCTACCAGGAGGCCTTCACCTGGTGGCGCCGCCCCGACCTGGTCACCGTCGTCGCCGTCCAGGGCCACGCCGTCGGTGCCGGCTTCCAGCTCGCCCTCGGCTGCGACCTGCGGGTGGTCGCCGAGGACGTTCAGTTCTCCATGAAGGAGACCTCGCTCGGGCTGGTCCCCGACCTGGCCGGCACCAAGCCGCTGACCGAACTGGTCGGCTACGCCCGGGCCCTGGAGATCTGCGCCACCGGCCGCTGGGTCGGCGCGGCCGAGGCCGCCGCGATCGGCCTCGCCAACCTCGCCGTCCCGGCCGCCGAGCTGGACGCCGCCGCCCGTGACCTCGCCGCCGCCCTGCTCGCCGCCCCGCGCAACGCGGTCATCGAGACCAAGGCCCTGCTCCAGGGCGCCGCCGACCGCACCTACGACGAGCAGCGTTCGGCCGAACGGGCGGCCCAGGCCCGCCGGCTGCGCGACCTCGCCGGCATCGGCGACTGACCGGCCGCGACCGCGCCGGGAGGCCCGGCCCCGTGGGACGACCCGCGGGGCCGGGCCTCCCGGCGTTCGGGCCTTCCGGCTGCTCCGGGGGCGGGATTCGTGGCGAAATGCCAGAGTTGGAGCGATTTGCGATATAGCTGGAGCCGCACGACGGGAGATGAGCCATGCCTGACACTCCGACGCCCGCCACCCTGCACAAGAACGCCCCGCACGGCGCCGCCACGCCCACCGCCTCCGCCGCCGCCTCCGCCGCGTCGGCGGCGAGCACGGAGGCCGCCAGAGTCGGCGAGCGCGGCCGCACCGCGCTGGCCGTCGGCGTGGTCGAGAAGATCGCCGGGATGGCCGCGCGCGAGATCGGCGGCATCCACGCCCTCGGCTCCGGCCTCGCCCGCACCTTCGGCGCGATGCGCGACCGGGTCCCGGGCGGGCGCGGCAGCGTCGGGCGCGGCATCAAGGCCGAGGTGGGGGAGAAGCAGACCGCCATCGACATCGCGCTGGTCGTCGAGTACGGCGTCGTCATCCCCGAACTCGCCCGCCAGGTGCGGGAGAACATCATCGACGCGGTCGAGCGGATGACCGGGCTGGAAGTCGTCGAGGTCAACATCGCCGTCAACGACGTCCACCTGCCCGACGAGCCCGACGTCGAGGAGGAGGAAGAGGAGGAACCCTCCTCCGGGCAGCGGCCCAAGCTGAAGTAGTCCGTAGCGGTACCCGGCGCAAGACCGTAAGACGAGGTGGAACGGATGAACCTGGCCATCGTCGGCCTGGTGGTGGGAATGGCCCTCGGCTTCGCCGGATACTTCGGCGGCTTCGCGGCCTTCCTGCTGGTGGCGGTGCTCGGGGCGGCCGGCTTCGTGGTCGGCCGCCTGCTGGAGGGGGACATCGAACCCGGCGAGCTCGGCGACCTGCTGCGCGGCCGCGACCGGCGCCGCTGATGGCGGCCCTGGCGCCGGTCCCCGCCCACCGGGAACCCGGCGACCGCGGCCGGTTGCGGATAGCCGACCGCGTCTACGCCCGGATCGCCGCCCGCGCCGCCCGCGAGGCACTCGCCGACGCCTGGCACGGCCGCACCGCGCGCGGCGGCCCGCCGAAGGTCTCGGTCGGCGGCCCCGCCCACCCCGGCGCCCCGATCACCGTCCGCGTCTCCGTCGACCTCCCCTTCCCGTCCGACCTCGCCACCCTCGGCCGCGCCGTCCGCGACCGCATCACCACCGACACCCGCACCCTGACCGGCACCCGAGTGGCCGAAGTCGTCGTCGTGATCGAGCACCTGCTCCCGGAGCCCGCCCGATGACCGCCGGAGCGCGGTCTGAGGCCGGCGGCCGTGGAGGTGGAGGTGGTCCGGTGAGGGTGTGGGTGGGGGCGGTGGTCGTCGCCGTGCCGCGCCCGGGGCCAGGTGGCTGTGGTGGCCGGGTGCCTGTGTCCGGGGCCCGCGCGATGATCGCCGGAGCCCGTGGAGGTGGCCGGGCGGCGGACGCGGCCGAGTGGCGGCCGTCGTGGTCGGGTGCCGGTTTCCGGTGGCCGCCCGATGATTGCCGGAGCGCGGCTGGAGGCCTTGGCCGTGGAGGTGGTCCGGTGAGGGCGCGGGTGGGGGCGGTGGTCGTCGCCGTGTCGCGCCCGGGGCCAGGTGGCTGTGGCGGCCGGGTGCCTGCTTTCGGTGGCTGCCCGATGACTGCCGGAGCCCGTGGAGGTGGCCCGGTGGTGGATGCGGCCGGACCATGCCCGGCATCTGGGGGTGCTGGTGGTCGGGTACCTGTACCCGGTCGCCGCCCGATGATCGCCGGAGCCCGTGGAGGTGGCCGGGCGGCGGATGCGGTCGGGCCGCGCCCGGCATCCAGGGGTTGGGCGGTTGGTCGCGGAGCTGACCGGGTGAGCGTGCGGCGGGCGGCGGCGGTCGTCGCCGTGTCGCGCCCTGCGTTCGGCGGCGGCTCCGGGGGCCGCCCGGTGATTTCCGGAGCGCGGCCGGAGGCCGGCGGCTGTGGAGGTGACCGGGTGAGCGCGTGGGTGGGGGCGGCAGTCGTTGTCGGGCCGCGCCCTGCGTTCGGCGGCCGTTTCGGGGGCCACTCGTCGACCGGCGGAGTGCGGGTTGTGGAGGTGGTCCGGTGAGGGCGCCGGTGGAGGTGGGGGGTGGGGGCGGGCGGGGCGTTGATGGGGGCGGGCAGGTGAAGGTGCGGCGGTTGCGGGCTCCGCGTACGGTGGCCGCGGCGGTGGTGGCGACCGTGTTGCTGGTGGTGGCCGGGGGGCTGCTGTACGACGTGGTCGCCGTTCGGACCGGGCATCAGGCGCGGCGGTGGCGGGCGGAGTTGGCCGATGAGCTGGCCACTCGGCACCTGGACGATCCGGCCGTGCTGATCGGTGCGGGTGCCGGGGTGCTGATCGGCGGCTGGCTGCTCTGGCTGGCCCTCGCGCCCGGTCTGCGGCGGTGGCTGCCGCTGCGCCCGCACGGGGAGACCGCCGTGGTCATCGACCGCTCCGGGGTGGCCGCGCTGCTGGCCGACCGGGCCGCCGGGCTCCCGGGCGTCGAGCACCTGCGGGTGCGGGTCGGCCGGCGCCGGGTGCGGATCGCGCTCTCCGGCCCGGCCGACCCGGCCTCGGTGGAGCGCCGGCTGCGGGAGGAGCTGGCGGCGGTCACGCTGGCCCGGCCGCTGCGGCTGGACGTGCGGACGGCGGGCCGTCGCAAGCGGGCCGGGAAGGCGGAGGACATCGAGGCGGGCGGTGGCGCCGAGTGAACCGGGGAACCGTCAACCGGCTGCTGCTGGCCGTGGCCGGGGCGGCGCTGCTGGCGGCCGGGGTGCTGGTGCTGGCCGGCGGGCTGGACCTGTACGGGCACCTCGGCGTCGACCCGCCGTCCTGGTGGCCGCTCACCTCGCCCGACCAGCCGGTGGTGAGCGCGGGCTCGCGCACCCGGTGGACGGGCGAGTCCTGGTGGTGGCCGGTGGTGATCGCCGGGCTGGCCGTGGTGGTGGCGGGCACCGCCTGGTGGCTGCTGGCGCAGCTGCGCCGCAGCGGCCCGACGACCGTCGTACTGCCGACGCCCGGCGCGTCGGGACTGCGGCTGCGGCTGCGGACCAGGGCGCTGGAGGAGGCGGTGGAGACCGAGGCGGTCGCGCTGCCGGAGGTCGAGCGGGTGGGGGTGCGGCTGGTGCGCGGGTCCGGGCGGCAGCGGTTGCGGGCGGCCGTCCGGATGACGCCGGGCGGTGATCCGGCCGCGCTCGCCGAGCACTTCGAGACCGGCCCGCGCACCGGGGTGCTGGCCAGCATGGGTCTGCCGGAGCTGCCCGCGGACCTGCGGATCCGGGTGGTCGCGGCCCGGCCGGAGGTCACCGGGCGGCGCCACCGCCACCGCGGCGGGAGGCCGCGGGTGGTGTGACGCCGCCCGGCGGGTGCTCACGGGCAGTGCTCGCCGGCGGTGCTCAGAGGCCGCGCAGCGCGCCGCCGTCGACCGGGATCATCACACCGGTGAGGTAGGAGGCGGCGGGGGAGAGCACGAAGGCGGCGACCTTGCCGAACTCCTCGGGGGTGCCGTAGCGGCCGAGCGGGATGTCGGCGCTGTTGCGGGCGCGGGCGGCCTCGGCGTCGCCGCCCAGGGCGTCGAGTTCGCGCACCCGGTCGGTGTCGATGCGGGCCGGGAGCAGGCCGACCACCCGGATGCCGCGCGGGCCGAGTTCGTCGGCGAGCGACTTGGCGGCCATCGCCAGGCCCGGGCGCAGACCGTTGGAGATGCCGAGGCCCGCGATGGGCTGGCGGACGGAGCCGGAGAGCACGAAGCCGATCACCCCGCCCTCGCCGAGGGTCCCGGCGGCGGCGCGGGCGATCCGCAGGGCGCCGAGGAAGACCGACTCGAAGGCGCCCCGCCAGGCCTCCTCGGGGGCGGTGGCGACCGGGCCGGCCTGCGGTCCGCCGACGCTGATCAGCACGCCGTCCAGCCGGCCGAAGCGCTCGACGGCCGCCGTGACCAGCCGCTCGGCGGTCGCCGGGTCGGCGTTGTCGGCCACCAGCCCGTGCACCGCGTCCGGCTCCCCGCCGAGGGCGGCGAGTCCGGCGACCGCCGCGTCGACGGACTCCCGGCTCCGGCCGGTGACCAGCACCCGGGCGCCGTCGGCGGCGAGCTCGCGGGCGGTGGCCAGGCCCAGGCCCCGGGTCGCGCCGGTGACCACGTACACCTTGTTCTGCAGTCCAAGATCCATGGAGCCATCCTGCCGGGTCGGCCCGGAGGGCGGGAAACGGGACCCGGCGACGCCGGCCGGGTGGTCCGTGGCCGAATCATGACGATCCGTCGCCGGAGCGGCCGCCGCCGTCTGCCTGCTCTGGGCGGCCGGCGCCTGGACGGCAGGCCACCTGCACACCGACCCGACGCTGCACACCGTCGCGCTCTTCGGCCACCTGGCCGCGCTGGTGGTCGGCTTCGGCGCGGTGCTGGCGATCGACTACTACGGGCTGCTCTGGCTGCTGGGCCGCCGCCCGCTGCGCGAGGTGGTGGACTTCACCTCACCGCTGCACGTGCCGGTCTGGGGCGGGTTGCTCGGGCTGACGCTCACCGGCGCCCTGCTGGAGCCGCACCTGGACGCGGGGCTGACCCGGCTGAAGCTGGTCCTGGTGCTGGTGATCGCGCTGAACGGCGTGTACGCCGGCACCCTGCACCGCCGGCTCGCCGCGTACGGGGAGCGCCGCCCGCCGGCCGGGCTGCTCGCCCGGGGCGCGGCCTCCGCGCTGGTCTCGCAGACCGGATGGTGGGGCGCGGTGCTGATCGGCTTCCACAACAGCCGGCACTGACCCCTCCGCCGCTCCGGCGCTGGCGTTGACGCCCGCGTCAAGGTCTACCGTCGTTCCCGGCGGCGTTCGAACGGCTGCCGGAAGGGCAGGGTCCGGACATGCGGATCGGTGAACTGGCGAAGCGGGCGGGGACCACCACCAGGGCGTTGCGGTACTACGAGCAGCTCGGGCTGCTCCCGGCCCGCCGGGCCGGCAACGGCTACCGCGCGTACGGCGAGGAGGACCTGCGGCTGCTGCGGCAGATCCGCGCCTTGCAGGACTCCGGCTTCGGCCTGGAGGAGACCAGGCCGTTCGTCGAGTGCCTGCAAGCGGGCCATCCGCACGGCGACTCCTGCCCGGCCTCGCTGGAGGTCTACCGGAAGAAGCTGTCCGAGCTGGACGAGTGCATCGCCCGGCTCCAGGAGGTCCGTACCCGGGTGTCCGAGCAGTACGCCCGGGCCGAGCGGGAGCGCGACGCGCTCGCCGCGGGGGCCGCCGCGGAGCCGCCGCAGTGCGAATGGGCCGCCGCACCGGCGGCCCTCGACCGGGACGAGTGGGAGAAGAGGTAGACCATGGTGCGGATCGCAGGGGTGGCGGCGGTGACGGACGAGACGTTCGCCGCGGAGGTGCTGGCGGCCGAGGGGCCGGTGCTGGTGGACTTCACGGCCGACTGGTGCCCGCCGTGCCGCCAGATGGTGCCGGTGCTGGCGGAGATCGCCCGGGATGAGGCGCACCGGCTGACCGTGGTCAGCCTGGACGTCGACCACAACCCGCAGACCCAGGCGGCGTACGGGGTGCTGTCGATGCCGACGCTGATGGTCTTCCGCGGCGGCGAGCCGGTGAAGTCGGTGGTCGGCGCCCGGGCCAAGGCCCGGCTGCTGCGCGAGCTGGACGACGTGCTCTGACGCCTACGCCGATCGGCCGGGCGCGGCTCAGGCCGGCCGGCTCAGCCGGGGACGGCGCAGGCTGACCCGGCTCAGGCGGGGACGGCGACCGCGGGGCCCTCGGCCCCGGCGGCCTCCTGGCGGCGGTCCTTGGCCTCGCGCCGCGCCATCACCACGAACCCGACCGGGATCATCGCGGTGAACAGCCACCACTGGATCGCGTACGCCATGTGCGGGCCGATGTCGGAGTGGTTGGGCTCGGGCAGCAGCTCGGGCTGGTCGGCGGGGGCCGGCTCGGTGGCGGTGAGCTCCAGGTAGCCGCCGAGCAGCGCGGCGCCGCTCTCCTTGGTCTGCTGGGCGGTGCTGATCAGGTTGAACTGCCGGTCCGGCAGGCCGGCCCGGTCCTTGAGGCTGCCGGTGGCGGTCTCGTCGGCGCGCAGCCGGCCGGTCAGGGTGACCTGGCCGGCCGGTGCGGCGGGGACGGCCGGGTAGTCGGCGGCGGAGGTGCCGGAGGGCACCCAGCCGCGGTTGACCAGGACGGTCCCCCCACCGTCGGCGAGCACCAGCGGGGTGACCACGAAGTAGCCGATCTTGTCCCCGCTGGAGTCGGTCCGCTTGCGGACCACGAACTCGTGCGCCGGGTCGTACTGTCCGGTGGCCGTCACGGGGCGCCAGGTGAGGTCCTTGGGCACGGCGGACCCGGGCGCGGCCGACAGGGTGTCGTACGGCACGGGTTCGGCGGCGAGGGACCGGGCGACCAGTTCGTTGCGGTCCACCCGCGCCTCGTGGCGGTGCAGCTGCCAGAACCCCAGACGGATGGTGGTGGGGATCAGCAGCAGGGCGATCAGCAGGGCGATCAGCCAGCGCCGGGAGAGCAGAAAACGGTACACATGGGCACGGTACGCCCTGCTCACAACCGCCTCACGCACCGGGGTGCGGGGCGACCTCGCGCAGCAGCTGGAGGAAGGCGTCCTCGCCGACCACCGGGGTGCCGACCTCGCGGGCCTTGCGGGCCTTGCCGCTCCAGCTGTCCGGCTCGTTGGTGACCAGCAGGCTGGTGAGCCGGCTCACCGAGGTGGCGATGTGCAGGCCGGCCTCGACGGCGCGGTCCTCCAGCAGCTCGCGGTCGGTGGCGGTGTCGCCGGTGATGGCCACCCGCATGCCCTGGACGAGCGGCCTGCCGTCCTGCCAGCGCCCGGGGTTCGGGTACGGGCACGGCGGGCGCTTCCTGGCCTGCCGGTAGGCGGCGCCGGTCCAGGAGGCGCGGGCGGGGGAGGCGGGCGCGTCCTCGCCGAGGTCGGTGACGGCCACGCAGGCCTGCAACGGCAGCGGGACGCCTCCCGAGCGGGCCAGCGCCAGGCTGGGGCGGAACGCCTCGGCGAGCACCCGGGCGTCGTCCAGCGCGTTGTGCGCCTGGCGCTGGTGGACGCCGAAGTACTCGGCGAGCGAGGACAGCTTGCCGTTGGGCAGCGGCAGCCGCAGGTCGCGGGCCAGCACCATGGTGCAGAGCCGCTGCTCGACCGGGGCGTGCAGACCGGCCCGGGAGAACTCGCGGGAGATCATGTTCCAGTCGAAGAGCGCGTTGTGGGCGACCATCACCCGGCCGCGCAGCCGCTCGGCGAACTCGCCGGCGATCTGCGGGAAGGTGGGCGCGTCGGCCAGCTGGTCGCCGGTGAGGCCGTGGATCCAGACCGGGCCGGGATCGCGCTCCGGGTTGACCAGGGTGTACCAGTGGTCGACGACGTCGCCGTCCTCGTCCAGCCGGTAGACGCCCGCCGAGATGACGCGGTCCGTGCGGCCGAGGCCGGTGGTCTCGACGTCGACCACCGCGAAACCGCCGGCGGGGGCGGCGGAGCGCTGGGCCGGGACCGCGGTGCTCCGCGGGGCCGCGCCGGGGGTCTCGGGCTGGATCGCGTACATGGTCCAACAGAATAAGGCCCTCCGCCGACCGCGGACGGCGGTTCGCCGAGGTCCGGGGTCGTCCGGAAGGTTGGCCGGGGCCGCCCGGAATAGAGTGGACGGTGCAGTCGTCGTACACCTGGTCGATTGTTCTCCGGTCGCCCGCGGCACCCCGGCGGGCACCTCTGCGAAGGACGAACCCTCATGCGCGCCACCGTCATCCACGGTCCCAGCGACATCCGGATCGAGGAGGTGCCGGACCCGGTCGTGCGGCAACCGACCGACGCGGTGGTGCGGGTGGTGAACGCCTGCATCTGCGGCAGCGACCTGTGGGCGTACCGCGGCGTCGCGTCGCGGGTGGCCGGGCAGCGGATCGGACACGAGTTCCTCGGGGTGGTGGAGGAGACCGGCGCCGAGGTGCGCGGCGTGCGGCGGGGCGACCTGGTGGTGGCGCCGTTCGTCTGGTCCGACGGCACATGTGATTTCTGTCGCGAGGGCCTGCAGACCTCCTGCCCGCACGGCGGCTTCTGGGGGCAGGTCGGCTCGGACGGCGGGCAGGGCGAGGCGGTGCGTGTGCCGTTCGCGGACGGCACCCTGGTGAAGCTGCCCAAGGAGGCGCAGGGCGACGAGAAGCTGCTGCCGGGCCTGCTGGCGCTCTCCGACGTGATGGCGACCGGGCACCACGCGGCGGTCTCGGCGCGGGTACGGCCGGGCGGCACGGTGGCGGTGGTCGGCGACGGGGCGGTGGGCCTGTGCGGGGTGCTGGCCGCGAACCGGCTGGGCGCCGGCCGGATCATCGCGCTGGGCCGGCACGCCGCCCGCACCGACCTGGCCCGCCGGTTCGGCGCGACCGACGTGGTGGCCGAGCGCGGCGAGGCGGCGGTCGAGGCGGTCCGGGAACTGACCGGCGGACTGGGCGCGCACTCCGTGCTGGAGGCGGTCGGCACCGAGGAGTCGATGCGCACCGCCGTGTCGATCGCCCGGGACGGCGGTGCGGTCGGCTACGTGGGCGTGCCGCACGGCGGCAGTGCGGGCGTCGACATCGGTCAGATGTTCGGCCGGAACGTCTCGCTGGGCGGCGGTGTGGCGCCGGCCCGCGCCTACATCCCCGAGCTGCTGCCGGACGTCCTGTCCGGCGCCATCGAGCCGGGCCTGGTCTTCGACCGCGTGGTGGACCTGGACGGCGTCCCGGACGGCTACCGGGCGATGGACGACCGTTCGGCCCTGAAGGTGCGGATCGCTTTCTGACGTACCGCTGTTGACGCACCGCCAGGGGTGGTCCGGCTCGCCGGGCCACCCCTCAAGTGTGCCCGGACAGGTGGTTTTCGGTCACTCGGTTGCGGCGAAGGGGTGAAGGTTTGGCTGATCACGGTCAAACCCTTTCGGGTGAAGCGAGGCCCTCCTAGCATGGCGCGGCGCGCATCGGGCTTGTGACTTCGCTCACGTCCGATCGTTTCCACTGGTGCGACCGCTACGCCGAAGGAGTGAGGAGTCAGAGTGGAATCGCCGCCGATCACCACCACCCCCAGCGAAAACCAACTCATCGAGGAGAGCGCGGAGTTCCGCACCCTCCGGCGCTCGTTCCGGAACTTCGCGTTCCCGGTCACCATCGGCTTCGTGCTCTGGTACCTGCTCTACGTGCTGCTCTCCGGCTACGCGCCCGCGCTGATGGGCACCAAGGTCGTCGGGCACATCAACGTCGCCCTGGTGCTCGGGCTGCTGCAGTTCCTCACCACCTTCGCCATCGCCGCCTGGTACGCGCGCTACGCCGACCGGAGGATCGACCCGAGCGCGGCCGCGATCCGCGAGGCGCGCGGTGCGGTCGTCCACGGTCCCCGGGAGGCCACCGAATGAACCTGCTCGCCAGCTCCGCCACCGACCACCGCGGCCTCACCATGACCCTGTTCGGGGTCTTCGTGCTCGCCACCCTCGGCATCACCGTCTGGGCCGGCCGGCAGACCAAGGACGCCGCCGACTTCTACGCCGGCGGGCGCGCCTTCTCCGGCTTCCAGAACGGCCTCGCCATCTCCGGCGACTACATGTCCGCCGCGTCCTTCCTCGGCATCGCCGGCGCCATCGCGCTCTTCGGCTACGACGGCTTCCTCTACTCCATCGGCTTCCTGGTCGCCTGGCTGGTCGCGCTGCTGCTGGTCGCCGAACCGCTGCGCAACTCCGGCCGCTACACCATGGCCGACGTGCTGGCCTTCCGGATGCGCCAGCGCCCGGTGCGCACCGCCGCCGGCATCTCCACCATCGTGGTGTCGATCTTCTACCTGCTCGCCCAGATGGTCGGCGCCGGCAGCCTGGTCGCCCTGCTCCTCGGGGTCAGCGGCGACGCCGCCAAGCGGTGGACCATCGTCGCGGTCGGCGCGCTGATGGTCCTCTACGTCGCCATAGGGGGCATGAAGGGCACCACCTGGGTGCAGATCGTCAAGGCCGTGCTGCTGATCGCCGGCACCGCGCTGATGACCGTACTGGTGCTGGCCAAGTACCACTTCAACCTCTCCACGCTGCTCGGGGCCGCCGCCGACGCCAGCGGCAAGGCCAACGCCTTCCTCGAACCGGGCCTGAAGTACGGGATCACCGGCACCAGCAAACTCGACTTCCTCAGCCTCGGCCTCGCCCTGGTGCTCGGCACCGCCGGCCTGCCGCACATCCTGGTCCGCTTCTACACGGTGCCCACCGCCAAGGCCGCCCGGAAGTCGGTGCTCTGGGCGATCGGCATCATCGGCGGCTTCTACCTGATGACCCTGGCGCTCGGCTTCGGCGCCGCCGCCCTGGTCGGCCCCAAGGCGATCAAGGCCGCCAACGCGGCCGGCAACACCGCCGCCCCGCAGCTCGCCGAGCAGCTCGGCGGCGGCCCGGGCACCACCGGCGGGGCGGTGCTGCTCGCGGTGATCTCCGCGGTCGCCTTCGCCACCATCCTCGCCGTCGTCGCCGGGCTCACCCTGGCCTCCTCGGCCTCCTTCGCCCATGACCTCTACGCCAACGTCATCCGGCGCGGCAAGGTCTCCGAGCGCGAGGAGGTGCACGTCGCCAAGTGGGCCGCCGCCGGGATCGGCGCGGTCGCGATCGTGCTCAGCCTGTTCGCCGACAAGCTCAACGCCGCCGCCCTGGTCGCCCTGGCCTTCGCGGTGGCCGCCTCGGCGAACCTGCCCACCCTGCTGTACTCCCTGTTCTGGAAGCGGTTCACCACTACCGGCGCCGTCAGCTCCGTCTACGCCGGACTGCTCTCCTCGGTGCTGCTGGTGGTCTTCTCCCCGGTCGTCTCGGGCGCGAAGAACTCGCTCTTCCCGCACTCCGACTTCCACTGGTTCCCGCTGGAGAACCCCGGCCTGGTCTCCATCCCGGTCGGCTTCCTGGCCGGCTGGGTCGGCACCGTGCTCTCCCGCCACGAGGCCGACCCGGCGAAGTACGCTGAACTGGAGGTCCGCTCACTCACCGGGCTGGGCGCCCACTGACCGGCGGGTCATGACTAAGCTGGCCCGGCCCCGCCGTGACGGTGGCCGGGCCGGCCGCCTCCCGGCGGCACCTCACTCGGGAAGGGACCGCCGTGCTGCTCGACACCTTCGGCCGCCGAGCCGTCGACCTGCGGGTCTCCCTCACCGACCGGTGCAACCTGCGCTGCACCTACTGCATGCCGGAGGAGGGCCTGCAGTGGCTGGCCAAGCCCGAGCTGCTCACCGACGAGGAGATCGTCCGGCTGGTCACCCTCGCCGTGCGGGACCTCGGCGTCCAGGAGGTCCGCTTCACCGGCGGCGAGCCGCTGCTGCGCCCCGGGCTGATCGGCATCGTCGAGGCCTGCGCCGCGCTCGACCCGCGGCCCGAGCTCTCGCTCACCACCAACGGCATCGGCCTGGCCCGCACCGCGGCCGCGCTGCGCTCGGCCGGACTGGACCGGGTCAACGTCTCGCTCGACACCCTCGACGCGTCCACCTTCCACACCCTCACCCGGCGCCACCGCCACCACGACGTGCTGGCCGGCCTGGCCGCCGCCGAGGACGCCGGGCTCACCCCGGTCAAGCTCAACGCGGTGCTGATGCGGGGGGTCAACGAGCACGAGGCGCCGGCACTGCTCGGCTGGTGCCTGGAGCGCGGCTACGAACTGAGGTTCATCGAGCAGATGCCGCTGGACGCCCAGCACGGCTGGGACCGCTCCTCGATGATCACCGCCGAGGAGATCCTGGAGCGGCTGTCCGCCCGGTTCACCCTCACCCCCGAGCCCTCCGCCGCCCGCGGCGCGGCCCCCGCCGAGCGCTTCCTGGTGGACGGCGGCCCGGGCCGGGTCGGCGTGATCGCCTCGGTGACCCGCCCGTTCTGCCGCGCCTGCGACCGCACCCGGCTCACCGCCGACGGCCAGGTCCGCAACTGCCTCTTCGCCACCGGCGAGACCGACCTGCGCACGGCGCTGCGCTCCGGCGCCGACGACGCCGAACTGGCCGCGCTGTGGCGGACCGCGATGTGGGGCAAGAAGGCCGGCGCCGGCATCGGTGAGCCGGACTTCCACCAGCCGTCCCGCCCGATGTCGGCCATCGGCGGCTGAGGCTCAGCCCTCGGCGGGGGGCTGGTCGGCGAAGGGCAGGACCTCCTTGAGGAAGCCGCGCACGCCGAGGAACTGGGAGAGGTGCTCGCGGTGCTCCTCGCAGGCCAGCCAGGTCTTGCGGCGATCCGGGGTGTGCAGCTTGGGGTTGTTCCAGACCAGCACCCAGACGGCGTCCGCGCGGCAGCCCTTGGCGGAGCAGATCGGGGTCTCCGGCTGGGGGGCGTCGGGCAGCAGCATCGGCGGTCGTCCTCGGAACGGTGGGGCGGGAGATGTCACCGCCAGTCTGTCACGCACCGGGAGTCCGGAAGGAAGCGCGCATGGCGACGCCGGGCAGCCACGGGGGGAGCTGCCCGGCGTCGGTCCGTCGCTCCGACGGGGGATGCGGAGCGCGTACGCAGTATGTCACGGCGTGGGGTGGGTATGGGGAGGTCTTGCATGATTAATCTGAGCTTCTTTTGAGCTTTCCGGCCTGGCAAGCGGTGAATAGTGGCTCAAAACGGACGGTCAGCTCCGGTCCTGTGAAGAATCGGTGGGCACACGCCCGGTCTCATCAGCACCCTGCGTCACATCCGCACCGCGCGGACCGGCCCCGCGTGGCCCGGCCCCGCCGGGGCCCAGCATCAGCGGCGTGGTCGCCGGCACGTCGAAGGTCGACGGCAGACCCGGCGCCCGCTCCCGGCCCGCGTTGGCGAACAGCACCGCGAAGTACGGCAGCAGCACCCCGCCCGCCAGCGCGGCGAAGGCCAGCCACCGCTGGACGTCCCACAGCACCACCGCGAGCAGCACGCAGGCCGTTCGCAGCAGCATCGAGGCCACGTACCGGCGCTGCCGGCCGCGGACGTCCTCGCTGAGGCTGCTGCGGGCCCCCGTGATCCGGTAGACCTGTCCGTCGCCGGCGCTCTTGCCCATGTCCCAAACCACCCTCGTCCACGCACCCGCGCGCCTCGCCGCGCGGCCTTCTCACGGTACGCCCGGGGAGGGGAGCCGACGAGACCGGGTCTGTGGACTTGCTCCTATTGGCCCTGTCGGCTCTGTTCCCCCTGGGAGAGGTACTCCGGCGGCACCGCGTCTGTCAGCCAGACCCCGTTGGCGCTCACCCGGAACTCGTGGCCCGCCGCCGCCATCGCGGCCGCGTCCACCAGGAGCACCACCGGTCGGCCGTGCCGGGCGCCCACCCGGGTCGCCGTCTCGGCGTCCGCCGAGAGGTGGACGTCCTGCCGGGCCATCGGGCGCAGGCCCTCCGCGAAGATCGCCGCCAGGCTCCGGGTCGCCGTGCCGTGGAACAGCACCGCCGGGGGCTCGGCGGCGGCCAGACCGAGGTCGACCGCCACCGTGTGCCCCTGGCTGGCCCGGATCGAGAGGCCGTCCGGCGAATAGGCGAAGCGGCGCTTGTTGTTGGTCGCCACCACGTGGTCCAGTTCGACCCTGGTCAGCCGGGTGCCCCGGGCCGCCAGCGCGCCGAGCAGGACGTCCACCCGGACCCAGCCGGCCGGGTCCAGGGTGATCCCCACCCGGCCGGGGTCGTGCCGCAGGATGCGCGACAGCATCTTGCTGGTCCTGACCGTGCGCTTCTCGTCCACGCCGTCCACGCCTTCTCTCCCCCCACGGCCCCGGCTAGGAGGCCTGGCTGACCGAACTCATGTTGAACCCCGGGACCCGGACCGGCGGCATGGCCGTCCGGGTGAACCAGTCGCTCCACTCGCGCGGCAGGCAGCGCTCGGTGCGGCCGACCTCGGTGATCCGGTCGAGCAGATCCACCGGCGACTCGTTGAAGCGGAAGTTGTTGACCGCCCCGACCACCTCGCCGTTCTCCACCAGGTAGACGCCGTCCCGGGTGAGGCCGGTCAGCAGCAGGCGCGCCGGGTCCACCTCGCGGATGTACCAGAGGCAGGTGAGCAGCAGACCGCGCTCGGTCCGGGCGATCATCTCCTCCAGGGTCGGCGCCGCCTCCTGGTCGGCGGTCTCCAGGACGAGGTTGTCGACCGCCGGGCGCACCGGCAGCCCGCCCAGGGCGGCCGAGTGCCGGTTGGTGACCAGGGCGGACAGCTCGCCGTCGCGGATCCAGTCGGTGGCGGCCAGCGGCAGGCCGTTGTCGAACACCGAGGCCTCGTCCTCGCTGGCGTGCGCCAGCACGAACGGCGCGGACTCCAGGCCCGGCTCCCGTGGGTCGGAGCGCAGCGTCAGCGGCAGTCCGGCCAGCTTGTCGCCGATCCGGGTACCCCCTCCGGGCCTGGAGAACACCGTCCGCCCCTCGAAGGCGTCCCGCCCGCCGGCCGACCAGGTCAGGTACACCATGAGGTCGGCGACGGCCGACGGCGGCAGCAGCGTCTCGTAGCGCCCGGCCGGCAGGTCGATCCGGCGCCTGCCCCAGCCGAGCCGCCGGGTGGCCTCGGCGTGCAGGGCGGTGACGTCGACGTCGGAGAAGTCCTGGGTGGCGGCGCCGGTCCAGGCCGAGCCGGACAGGTCGGCGGTCTTGGCGTTCAGCTCGACCATGCCGGTCGGCTGGTCGTGGCGCAGCCGCAGGCCGGTGGAGGTGCCCAGGTAGCTGGTGACCATCTCGTGCCGGGCGAAGCCGTACAGCAGCTCGCCCTGCTCGGCGGCGCGGGCGAAGGCCCGGCCGAGGGCCGGTCCGAACTCCTCGAACACGGCGATCGAGGTCTCCGCGGGCGGCTGGGTGAAGTGCGGCGAGTCCGGCTGCTCGGCGGCGGTGACCAGCGGCTGCGCGTCCTCGGCCGGACCGGCCGCACGGGCGGCCTCCTCGGCGGCGCGGACCAGCTCCGCCACGTCGTCCGGCCCGACGGCCTCGCGGGAGACCACGCCGGAGGCGGTGCCCTCGGCGCCGGCCACCGTGGCGATCACGGTGAGCCGACGGCCCCGGGTGACGCCGTTGGTGGTGAGCGCGTTGCCGGCCCACCGGAGGTTGGCGGTCGACTCCTCGTCGGCGATCACCACGCAGCCGTCGGCGCGGGAGAGGCCGAGCGCCAGCTCGACGAGTTCGTGGGGCTGCGTCGTCGCGGTCATCAGTGACCCGCCTCCTGCTGGGTGTTGAGCACGTTGACGTTGCGGAACAGTGCCGAGGGGCAGCCGTGGCTGACCGCGGCGACCTGGCCGGGCTGCGCCTTGCCGCAGTTGAACGCGCCGCCCAGCACATAGGTCTGCGGGCCGCCGACGGCGGTCATCGAGCCCCAGAAGTCGGTGGTGGTCGCCTGGTAGGCGAAGTCCTTGACCTGGCCGGCGAGTTCGCCGTTCCGGATGGCGTAGGCGCGCTGCCCGGTGAACTGGAAGTTGTACCTCTGCATATCGATCGACCACGAACGGTCTCCGACGATGTAGAGGCCGTTCTCGACGCCCGCGAACAGCCCCTCGGTGGACGGGCCGCCCTCGGCCGGCTGGAGCGAGACATTGGCCATCCGCTGCACCGGGACGTGCGCGGGGGAGTCGGCGAAGGCGCAGCCGTTGGAACGCTCGAAGCCCTTGAGCCCCGCCATCGCGCGGTCGAGCTGGTAGCCGACCAGGATGCCGTCCTTGACGAGGTCCCAGGACTGCGCGGCCACCCCCTCGTCGTCGTAGCCGACGGTGGACAGGCCGTGCTCGGCGGTGCGGTCGCCGGTGACGTGCATCAGCTCGGAGCCGTACTTCAGCGAGCCCAGCTTGTCGAAGGTGGCGAAGGAGGTGCCGGCGTAGGCGGCCTCGTAGCCGAGCGCGCGGTCCAGCTCGGTGGCGTGGCCGATCGACTCGTGGATGGTCAGCCAGAGGTTGGACGGGTCGATCACCAGGTCGTAGCGGCCGGCCTCGACGCTCGGCGCCCTCATCTTCTCGGCCAGCAGGGCGGGCAGTTCGGTGAGCTCGGCGTCCCAGTCCCAGCCGCTGCCGGCTCCGGTGCCCGTCAGGTACTCCCAGCCGCGCCCGGCCGGCGGCGCCAGGGTGCGCATCGAGTCGAAGGCGCCGGTGCGCCCGTCCACCGAGGTGGCCTCCAGCACCGGGTGCAGCCGGATCCGCTGCTGGGTGGTGACGGTGCCGGCGGTGTCCGCGTAGAACTTGTTCTCCTGGACGGTCAGCAGGGTCGCCTGGACGTGCGAGACGCCCTCGGCGGCCAGCAGCCGGCCGCTCCACTCGGCGAGCAGCGCCGTCTTCTCGGCGTCCGGCACCTCGAAGGGGTTCACCTCGTACGCGGAGATCCAGGTGGCGTCCCGGTGCACCGGCTCGCCGGCCAGCTCGACCCGCTCCGCCGAGCCCGCCGCGCGGCTGATCCCGCCGGACAGCCGGGCCACCGCGACGGCCTGCGTCGCCACCGCCGCGGCGGCCTGCGGGGTGAGGTCCACTCCGGCGGCGAAGCCCCAGGCGCCGTCCAGCAGCACCCGGACGGCGAAGCCGAGCTGCACGCTGTCGGAGGTGCCGGAGGGGCGGGCGTCGCGCAGCCGCCAGGAGGCGCTGCGGACCCGCTCCAGACGGAAGTCGGCGTGCGCGGCGCCGAGTTCGCGGGCCCGGGTGAGGGCGGCGTCGGCCAGCGCGTGCAGCGGGTAGGCGAGAAAGAGCGGGTCGACGGCGCGCGGGGCGCCGGCGGGGGGCGTGCTGGTCGGGGGCAGCGGAGGCAATCGGGCTCCCTGGTCGGGCGGACGGCGGCTCGGGCGCCCCGGGTGGTACAGGTGTCGCCACAAGGGTTCCCGAACCGCATCATTACCCGTCAAAGGGGTTTCGGCCAGCGCATTTCCGGTGCGGCGGCCGGCCGGCTATCCGACGCCCTCCCACCAGCCGTCCAGCTCCGGCGGGTTGTCGACGTCCACCCGCTCGCCGGGGCGCGGGACGGCCAGCCGCACGCCGTGCTCCTTCGCCGCCACCAGCAGCCGCTCGACCGGCTCGGACCACCGGTGCAGGCCCAGGTTGAAGGTGCACCAGTGGACCGGCAGCAGCAGTTCGGCGTTCAGCTCCCGGTGGGCGAGGACGGCGTCCTCGGGCGTCATGTGGATGTCCGCCCACGCCGGGTCGTAGGCGCCGACCTGGACCAGCGCGGCGTCGAACGGGCCGTGCTCGGCACCGATCCGGGCGTAGCCCTCGAAGTAGCCGGAGTCGCCGGTGTAGTAGACCTTGCGACGCGGCCCGGCGACCACCCAGGAGCCCCACAGGGTGGTGTTGCGGGTCAGGCCGCGGCCGGAGAAGTGGTGGGCGGCGGTCAGGGTGAGCACCAGGTCGCCGAGCGTGCAGGTCTCCTCCCAGTCCAGCTCGATGATCCGGTGCTCGGGCACGCCCCAGCGGCGCAGGTGGGCGCCGATGCCGAGCGGCACCGCGAACGGCGCGGACTGGCTGCGCACCAGCCGCCGGACCGTCGCCATGTCCAGGTGGTCGTAGTGGTCGTGCGAGATGAGCACCGCGTCCACCTGCGGCAGCTCCTCCAGCTCCACCGGCACCGGGTGCAGCCGGCGCGGGCCGAGCTGGGCGGCGGGGGAGCAGCGCTCGCTCCAGACCGGGTCGAGCAGCACCCGCGAACCCTCGATCTCGACCAGCGCCGAGGCGTGCCCGTACCAGGTGACCGCCACGCCCCCGGCAGCCGCGGCGGCGCCGTCGGGCGGGCGGACAACCGGCACCGGGCCGTTCGGCATGCGGTCGGCGCGCTGGAACAGCACCCGGCGCACCGTCTCCGGGTCGATGCCGGACGGCGCGGCCGCCCGGGCCAGCTTGGAGGGCGCGTTGTGGAAGACGCCGTCGCGGTACTGCGGGGAGTTGCGCAGCCGCTCCTCCCGCTCGCCGTCCGGCCGGCGTCCGAACGCCGCCGGGAGGTCGCGCAGCGCCCAGGCGACCGCTCCCGCGCCGGCCGCCAGTGCGGCCAGGGCCGCCAGTCGTCCGCGCCGTTGGGTGGTCCCGGCCCGTGCCTCGCTCATTGCGCGCTTCGCCTCCGCTCGTCACCGGGGCCCGGTGTCCGGCTGCGGGCCGTCGTCGGCCCCGGTGCGGCGGCCCCGGCCGTCGTGCCGCACCAGGGGGCACAACGGGCGTGCCCCGCCGCCGGGTTCCCCGGACGGGCCGCTCATCGGAAACGACAACCCGGCGTGGGGCGGTGGGCGAATCGCGCGAAAACCGGCCGGACGCGGATTGTCGGGTACCCACAGTTCCTCCGCTGCGGCGCTGTGGGAGCCCGATTCGCCGCGGCGCCGGAACGACCGATAGCGTCACACCGCGTACATCGTTACGACGTACGTCGACATCACGGAGTGGTACGCGGGCATCACGGCGTGCGCACACAACGGAGAGAGGTGGATCGTTGAGCCGCTCGGTTCTCGTCACCGGAGGCAACCGGGGCATCGGCCTCGCGATCGCCCAGGCCTTCGCCGAGGCGGGCGACAAGGTCGCCATCACCAGCCGGTCGGGTGAGGTGCCCGAGCAGCTGGCCAAGTACGACGTCCTCGCGGTGCGCTGCGACATCACCGACAGCGCCCAGGTGGACGCCGCGCTGACCGAGGTCGAGGCCGCGCACGGCGCCGTCGAGGTGCTGGTCGCCAACGCCGGGATCACCAACGACACCCTGCTGCTGCGGATGTCGGAGGAGGCCTTCACGTCCGTGCTGGACACCAACCTCACCGGCACCTTCCGTGTGGTGAAGCGCGCGTCCAAGCTGATGATGCGCGCCCGCAAGGGCCGGATCGTGCTGATCTCCTCGGTCGTCGGCCTCTCCGGCTCCCCGGGCCAGGCCAACTACGCCGCGTCCAAGGCGGGCCTGGTCGGCTTCGCCCGGTCGCTGGCCCGCGAGCTGGGCCCGCGCAACATCACCGTCAACGTGGTCGCCCCCGGCTTCGTGGACACCGACATGACCGCGGTGCTCAGCGAGGAGCGCCGCGCGGAGATCGTCGCCGACGTGCCGCTGGGCCGTTACGCGGCGCCCGCCGAGGTCGCTTCCACCGTGCGGTTCCTCGGTTCGGACGAGGCCGCGTACATCACCGGAGCCGTCATTCCCGTCGACGGCGGATTGGGCATGGGTCACTGAGTCATGAGCGGAATTCTTGAGGGCAAGCGCATCCTGATCACCGGTGTGCTGATGGAGTCCTCCATCGCCTTCCACACCGCCAAGCTGGCCCAGGAGCAGGGCGCCGAGGTCATCCTGACCGCCTTCCCGCGGCCGAGCCTGACCGAGCGCATCGCCAAGAAGCTGCCGAACCCGGTCCAGGTCCTGGAGCTGGACGTCTCCAGCGAGGAGCAGCTGGCCGGCATCGCCGACAAGGTGCGCGAGCACCTGCCGAGCCTGGACGGTGTCGTCCACTCGATCGGCTTCGCCCCGCAGGACGCCCTGGGCGGCAACTTCCTGAACACGCCGTGGGAGTCCGTGGCCACCGCCATGCACGTCTCGGCGTACTCGCTGAAGTCGCTGACCATGGCGCTGCTGCCGCTGATGCGCGACGGCGGCGCGGTCGTCGGCCTCACCTTCGACGCGCAGTTCGCCTGGCCGCAGTACGACTGGATGGGCCCGGCGAAGGCCGCCCTGGAGTCCACCAACCGCTACCTGGCGCGCTACCTGGGCGAGCGGGACATCCGCTGCAACCTGGTCTCGGCCGGCCCGCTCGCCTCGATGGCCGCCAAGTCCATCCCGGGCTTCCCCGACCTGGCCGCCACCTGGGACACCCGCTCCCCGCTGAAGTGGGACCTGAGCGACCCGGAGCCGGCCGGCCGCGGCGTCGTCGCCCTGCTGTCGGACTGGTTCCCGAAGACCACCGGCGAGATCGTCCACGTCGACGGCGGCCTGCACGCCATCGGCGCCTGACGCCTCCCGCACACGCCGCTGCCCGGCACCCCTCTTCCTCTGGAGGGGGTGCCGGGCAGCGGCGTTCCGTGCGGGGCTACTTCGGGGCGACCGGCTCGCAGCCGTACTTGGCGGCCATCGCGTTGGCCCAGGTGCGGAAGGCGGGGGACTCGGTGGCCGGCACCTTCCGCTCGTTGCTCGAGGACCGGAAGGCCTCGAGCGTGAGACTGCCGGAGCCGCATGGAGCAACCACGAGATTGTCCTTGCCGGTTCCCCGCCAGCCGCTCGGCAATGGACCCAGCGGCTCGCTGCCGGTGCTGAGGACGGCGAAATTCGGATAGCGGGTGTCGAGAGTGCCGGTGAACCGGTAGATCGGTGTCGACCGGTTGTTGTCGTAGATCCAGCAGGACTGGACGGGAGCCGAAGCGCCGCTGATGTCCTGGCGGAGCTCGGGTTGGAGCCTGTCGCCGGAAGTGGCGCCCGGAACCCCGCAGAGCCGCCCGTCGTTGACGGGCAGCCCGATCTGCTCGCCGGCGGTCAGGTGGACATCGGGGACCTCTGCCGATCCGCAGCCGGAGCGGCGGGCGACCGCCGCCCCGAAGTCGGCGGCCAGCCGGGCCAGATCCTGCCGCGCCTCGGGCGACGCGGTCCTGTCCGCGTGGGCGAAGCGGTACGGGTCGGGCTCGTTGTCGCGGACCACGTCGACGGCGACCGCATCGGCGTCCCGCTTCGGGTAGTGGTCCGCGTCCTTGGGGTCCAGTCGGCAGCCCGGCGCCATCAGCAGCCAGCCACGGGAGTTGCCGAACGCGCCGACAGGCCCCCGGTCGGGCTGTGACATCGCGGGATCGGCGCGCAGGGAAGGCTCGAAGAGCGCAGCGCGCCTGGTGCGCAAGTGGATCTCGGCGACGTACTTGCCGCCGCGCTTGAGGCTGATCGCGCAATACGCGTCCGGGTCGTTGCGGTTGGTCGACACGTCGCTGTCGGCAACCACGATCCTGCCGCTGCCGAGGACCCGTTCGGCGTCCTCGGCGGCGACGGCGCCGTCACAGAGCCGGTCCGGGAGGAACAGGTTGGGGTACTGCCAGGACACGTAACCGCCCGCGCCCAGAGCGAGGACGAGGACGCCCGCGACGATCGCCCAGGCGCGTCGGGAGGGCTTCACTGCTGGCCGTTCCGTCCGAGGGCGATCGACGCGTCGTTGAGGCCGTTGTTGTGCCCCGTTCCCAACGCCTGGGACAGCGCCTCGGTCTGCTCGGTGCTCAGGTGGTTCCTCCGGCCCCACTCGCCGGCCATCACCTGGCTCTGAGTCAGGGCGGCGAAATGCCTGTCGGAGTTCTCGGTGTTGCCTGCGGCCTGAGCCTCCTTCTTCACGTCCTCCACCCAGCCGCTGATGCCGGCGTCGACGAGAGCGCCAGCGACATCCCCGACTTCCGGGATGAACCCGGTCACGGTGCCGTTCACCGACGAGGCGAACTCGCCGGTCTTCTCGGCCCACTCCATCCGGTCGTCCTTCTCGTCCAGGATGACGTCCGACCGGATGGCGTCGTAGGCGCCGAGGGCCGCGCCGACGTTCCAGGCCGCCCCCTGCTGGCCTGCCGGAATGGCCGTGAGAGTCTCGGCAGCCTTGGCCCGTTCGGCGTTGTAGAGCGTGGCATAGGCCTCGGGCTCGTCGGAGACGCCGCGCATGACACGGATCAGGTGATCGGCGGTGCCACCGAGGTGACCCTCGCCGTTCTCCTCCCAGACCCCGCTGTGGTTCGCGTTGGTGTGGTGCTGGCTGAGTATCTGGTGCGTGTCGTCGACGTAGTCCGACAGGGCGTTGGCGAGCGGCGTCTTCAGGTCGTCGTGGATGTCGTCCGCGCCCTTGCCGCCCCCGTCCAGCGCGTCGATCACGCCCTGCATGACCCGTGCCTGCGCCGGGGTGTGCGGGCCGCCGTTGTGGCTGCCCTCGCCGGGGACGTCGCCGGTGGCGGCGGCCTCCAGGGCGGCGGCGAGGCCGGCCTGGTGGGTGGACTTGTCGATCATCGGCGGGCCGTACAGGGTGTTGACGTACGTCGTGGGCCACTCGCGGTCGCGCAGCAGGTACTTGAGGCGGTCGTCGGCCCCCGGCCCCTTGGGGTCGAGGAACCGGGTGGCGGCCTCCGGGTTCTGGCCCATCAGCTTGAGCACGCCGTCCACGGGGTCGTACACCAGGTCCGGGCGCGGGCCGTTGAACTGGTGCGAGGACCAGCGGTTCCTGTCGTTCCGCTCGGCCTTGAGGATGTCGGTGCCGAGGTCGTTCAGGAACTGCGGACCGTAGCCGGCGTTGCCCTTCTGCAGCAGGGTGGTGAGCGTCTGGTAGCCGTAGATCGGCTCGCTCCTGCCGCCGAAGTGGCGCTCGTTGATGTTCTTGACGCCGGCTTCCTGGAGGCCCTTGCGGAAGTCCTGGTAGAACTTGCCGTCGGTGTCCCGGGTGGCGCCGCCGATGGTGTTGGCGAGGTTGGTCTGCAGCTCGCCGTACTCGCCCTTGTTCCTGCCGTCCCGGTCGTTGATCCGGACCTGGAGCTCGTCGGCGAGCAGCAGGGTGCCCTGCGGGCCGAGCGCGTTGAGCAGGGTCTGGCCGTAGACCGGGCTGCCGGAGTTGGCCTTCATCAGGTTGTTGAGCTCGGCGAGCTCCTCCGGCGTGAGGGTCTTGCCGTCCTTGAGCCGGGAGGCGAGTTCGGCGGCCCGCCTGCCGTCGGCCTGGTCGCCGCCGCCGACGGCCTGGCCGTTGAACTCGTTCACCAGGTCGCCGACCTTGGCGGCGCGGCGCAGCTGGAGGGCGGCCCGCTGGTCGGCGGCGGTCGCCTCCTCCACGCAGACCTTGATCTTCTGCGCCCACTTGCCGGCGGCCTCGCCGCGCTCGCGCTGGTAGTCCGGCTCGTGGTGGTAGGCGGAGCGGGTGGCCGGGTCGAGCGCGGCGACGTCGAACATCACGGCGCCGGTGCCGGTCACCTTCATGCCGTCGGCCTGGGCGTCCGCGACGGCCTGCTTCAGCTTCTTCTGCGCCGCCTCGAAGTCGCTCCTGGCGTCGGTGATGATCGACGCGACGGCCTTGGCCTCGGTCTGCGCGTCGATGCTCTGTTGGCGGGTCCGGTCGACGTGGGCGTTGGCGGCGAACGCGGTGGAGCCCAGCCACAGGCCCTGGTTGCCGGTGACCGAGAGCACCTCGTTCTCCAGCCGGTGCTGGACCAGCTGGTACTTGCGGGCCATCTCCGTCCAGTCGGCGGCGGCCTTGGCCATCGCCGACGGGTCGGCCTTCATGACGTCCTCGAAACCGAGCAGGCTCATGCGCTCACGCCTTCCCGGTGAACGACGTGGCGATGCCGTGCTCGACGTTCAGGTAGTTGGTGTGGGTCTGGCGCATCATCCCGGCCTCCTGGTTGATCCGGCCGTTGAGCTGCGACACCTGCTCGTGCCACTCCTTGAGCGCCCCGCGCAGCGCCGTCGCGGTGTCCCAGCCGCTCAGCTTCCCGGCCGCCGCCTCCGTCGACTCGTCGGCGACCTTCCCGGCCGCGGTGCTGTCAGTGGCGATGCCGTCGAGCGCGGTGGCCGCCTTGTCGAGAGCCTGCGTCGACACCTTCGTCGGCCCCCCGCCACCCGGCCCCTGGCCCGGCTTCAGGTCCGGATCCGCCATCACTTCTCCCCGTTGTGCCCACACCTGGCCGAATCCAGGCCGCCCGCGAATTTTCACGGGACGTTAGCACGTCAAAACCGCCCTCCCGCAAGGCGAGAGGGCTCTGCCCGGGAGCCGGGCGGGTCAGGCGTCGGGGGTGTTGCAGGCGCCGATGGCGCGGCCGGCCTCGCGGGAGGCGCGGTGGGGGTCGCGGGCGCGGATGGCGTGGACGATCTCGTCGTGGCCGAGGTAGCGCTCGGCGATGAGTTCGGGGCCGACGTCGTGGCGCAGGTGGGCGCGGGTGACCTCGCCGAGGTCGGCGTAGAGGGCGGCGAGGACGTCGTTGTGGGCGGCGGCGACGACGGCCTGGTGGAAGGCGGCGTCGGCCTGGACGAAGTCCTCGGCGTCGCCGGAGCGCCAGGCGTCCTCGCGGCGGGCCAGGGCGGCGTCGAGGAGGGCGAGGTCGCGGTCGGTGCGGCGGGTGGCGGCGAGGCCGGCGGCGGAGGTCTCCAGGGTGACCCGCAGTTCGGCGACCTGGGCGCGGTCGGCGTCGGCGAAGCGGCGGTGCATCACGCCGGCGAGCTCGCTGGTGGCCAGGACGTAGGTGCCGGAGCCCTGGCGGATGTCGAGCAGGCCGTTGTGGGCGAGCGCGCGGACGGCCTCGCGCACCGTGTTCCTGGCCACACCGAGCTGTTCGACGAGGGCGGCCTCGGTGGGGATGCGCGAGCCGACCGCCCACTCGCCGGAGGTGATCTGGGCGCGCAGCTGGGCGATCACCTGGTCGGACAGCGGGGTGCGCCTCGGCGAGGACAGCGCCACGGGGGACTCCTTGGGTCGGACGGGGGTCGGGCCATCATGCCAATTCACGGATGCGCTAATTCATCCCATCATTCTATGATGACCCGCATGTCGTCCGCAGCAGACACCGCAGATCCCGCCAACGCCCCCGCCCCGGCGCCGGCCCGGCCGCAGACCGGGCGGCCCTCCCCGACCGACCGCCGCTCCCTCGGCTGGCTGTTCGCCGTCGCGATCGTCGCCGCCGCCTTCAACCTCCGTCCCGTGGTCACCAGCCTCGGGCCGCTGCTGGACCAGGTCCGCGCCGACCTCGGGATGAGCCCGACGGTGGCCGGCCTGCTCACCGCCGTCCCCTCACTCTGTTTCGCCCTGTTCGGCTTCGCCGCGCCCGGCCTGGCCCGCCGGCTCGGCCCGGTCGCCGTGGTCGCCGCGGGCATGGGCGCGATCACCGCGGGTGTGCTGGCCCGCTCCTTCGCCGGCAACACGGCCGTCTTCCTGCTGCTGACCTCGCTGGCGCTGGCCGGCGTCGCGGTCGCCAATGTGCTGATCCCGGTGGTGATCAAGCGCTACTTCCCGGAGAAGGTCGGGCCGATGATCGGCCTGTACTCGATGGCGCTGTCGGCCGGCACCGCGCTGGCCGCGGCCGTCACCGTCCCGCTGACCAGCGCGCTCGGCGGGGACTGGCGGGTCGGCCTCGGGGTGTGGGCCGCACTCGGCGCCCTCGCCCTGCTGCTCTGGATCCCGGCGCTGCTCACCCGGCGCCAGGAGGCCGGCGGGCCGTCGAAGGGCCGGGGCACCGGGGTGAAGCTGCCGATCACCCGCAGCCGCACCGCCTGGGCGCTGGCCTGCTTCTTCGGCTGCCAGGCCACCGGCGCGTACGTGGTGATGGGCTGGCTGCCGAAGATCTTCCAGGACGCCGGCGTCTCCGAGGGCACCTCCGGCGTGCTGCTGGCGCTGACCATGGTGATCGGCGTGCCGGTCTCCTTCGTGCTGCCCAACCTGGCCGCCCGCCGCGGCGACCAGCGGCTGTTCGTGGTGGTGCTGGCCTCCTTCGGCATCGCCGGCTACCTCGGCCTGGCGTTCGCCCCGGCCGGCGCGCCGTGGCTGTGGGCGGTCCTGGTGGGCCTGTCCAACTGCGCCTTCCCGCTGGTGCTGACCATGATCGGCCTGCGCGCCAGGACGGCCGGCGGGGTGGCCCAGCTGTCGGCCTTCGCCCAGGGTGTCGGCTATCTGATCTCGATCCCGGGGCCGATCCTGATCGGCCGGCTCTACCAGGCGACCGGCGAGTGGTACCTGCCGCTGGGGTTCCTGGCGCTGCTGCTGGTGCCGCAGATGCTGTTCGGCCTGCGGGCGGCCCGGGCCCGGCACATCGAGGACGAGGCCGTTCCGGCGCAGGCCGCGGCAGTGGCCTGACGCGGCGGCCGGACGGCGGGGCCGGTGGTGGACGGGCGTGTTCGGGATGGGAGAATCCGGGCATGCCCGTTCTCGAACCGAACCCCACCGACGGCCACAAGAAGCTCGGCCAGATCGCCGCGATCATCGGCGGCATCGTCGTTCTGCTGATCATCGTCGCGAGCGTCGCCAAGAACCTGGGCTGACGGCGGGGCGCCTGCGGGCGAACCGCGCACGACGGCACCGCCCGCCCTCCGGGTGGCGGCATCGGGCAGCACCGCGCTCCCGGCCGGCTTTTCTGCCAAGCTTGCTGGGTATGAGCGCCGACACGCCCCGCAGGATCATCGTTCTCCGCCACGCCAAGGCCGACTGGCCGAACGGCGTCGACGACCACGAGCGGCCGCTGGCCGACCGGGGCCGCCACCAGGCCCCGGAGGCCGGCCGCTGGCTCGCCGACTCCGGCATCAACCCCGACTACGTGCTCTGCTCCGACGCCCTGCGCACCCGGGAGACGTGGAAGCTCGCCGCGCACGAGCTGCCGAAGCGCTCGCGCAAGACCGTCTACGAGCCGCGGGTCTACGAGGCCACCCCGGGCGAGATCATCACCGTCCTCCAGGAGACCCCGGAGGAGTACGCCGACCTGGTCCTGGTCGGCCACAACCCCGGAGTGCTCGGCCTGACCCAGGTGCTGGCCGGCGACGAGGGCGACCGGGAGGCGCTGGAGCGGCTGCGGCTCGGCGGCTTCCCGACCGCCGCGATCGCGGTGCTCAGCTTCTCCGGCTCCTGGAAGGGCGTCGAACCGGGGGTGGCCGAGCTGGTCTCGTACTTCACCCCGTCGGAGTGAGCGGGCGCGGTCCGGGCGGATGACCCGAGGCCGGACGACCGAGGGGCGTGCGGACCAGGGTGGTTTCTAGCGGTTGTCGCAACACGTGGTCGGTTGTCTAGGCCGCGATGAGTCTATGCAGGCGCTCGGCTGGGGTTTCCCAGCCGAGCGTCT